>MELE01000043.1:11547-11857 GCA_001768615.1 Acidobacteria bacterium RIFCSPLOWO2_12_FULL_67_14b
CGCGATCGCGGCATGCGACACGGCCCCGCCATCGATGGTGCCACCGAGCTCCACGTCTTCGTCGGCCACCACCTGAAAGGTGCCGGCCTGCGCCGTCTCGATGAAGCCTTCGAGATCCATCTGCAGCGTGGTGGCGGGAGGGCGATCGCCCGGGCGCGCCGGATCGCGGTGATTGGCTGGCGGCAGGTTGTAAAACCACACGGGGAATCGCTCGAGCACCGGGTAGCTCGTCGTCATCACCGCCGAACAGCGCGGCACGTCGGACCGCCAGTCGGCGCGAACGTCCCAACTGTGCGGCACGCGCACGTCG
>MELE01000044.1:0-16255 GCA_001768615.1 Acidobacteria bacterium RIFCSPLOWO2_12_FULL_67_14b
AGTCTTCGGGTGGCGACAAACCTTCGGGTGGCGACAAACCTTTAGGTTTGTCGTTGGCCGCTTCGCGACGGGCCATCAATCGAGGTTGCGCAACTCTTCGTCGAGCCGCGCCGCCATCTCGGGGTCTTCGATGCCCGCAGGAACGCCCGCCAGCGACGGCCGGCGCGACCAGCGGAGCGCGAGGAAGGCAGCCATCAGGAACCCGCCGCCGCCCACAACGATGGGCATCAGCCACGCCACGCGGCCGGACCCACTGTTGGGGGGTTCGCTCAGGATCTGGTTGCCCCCGTACGTGGTGACGTAGTGGTCGAGGATCTGCTGTTCGGTCTTGCCTTCCTTCAGCATGACGTCGATCTTCGCGCGCTCGATCGCGCAATGCCCGCAGGAGCATTGCCCGACCGGCAGCTTGGAACAGCCGCCGCACCAGCACGCGAGCTTCTGGCTGATCTCACGCGCCTCCGGCGAGGTGAGCTGCAAGCGCGGGTCCTGGCCGGTTTCCACGTGCTGCGCGCGGGCCACCCCGCCCGACAGCAGCAACGAGAGGATCAGCAGCGAGGCCGTTACCGCCTCGGCGGGCAGCCGGGCCACCGCAAAGGTCACCGCGGTTTCGGGCAGCAGCGCGATGCCGGTGCCGAGCGCCAGGATGCCGAAGCCGAACCACACCCAGTTCACCAGCGGGTTGATGTGCACCTCGACGCTGGCCGTCTGCTCTTCGATCTCGAAGGCCGGCATCACGATGTAGAGGTCTTCGGCGAACGATCGGCGGATCGCCACTTCCGTGGTCGGCTCCTCCTCGTGCTTGCGGAAGAACCACTTGGCCGGGCGCATCTGCTCGATCACGGCGCCCGACGCGTCCTTCACCGTGACGTGGCCCGTCACCATCTGCTTCTGGCCATCGTCGGTGACGCGAATGGCGTCGAGGTGCAGCGTGTAGCCGCCGACCGTGGCCTCTTCGCCGGGCTTGAGCAGCAACTGCTGATCGCGGCTGAAGCCCTCGCCGGCAAACCCGAGGAACATCAGCACGATGCCGACGTGGACGATGTAGCCGCCGTAGCGCCGCTTGTTGCGGCCCACCAGGCCGATCATCGCGGTCAGGATGTCGGTGCCCGTCATGCCGCGCCGCACGTTCGCGCCGCGGACCATCTCTTGCGTGATGGTGCCCATCACGAACGCCGACAGCGCGAAGCAGAGGCCTGAGCTCCACACGCGCACGCCGAGCGCCAGCATGGTACCGGCAACGACGAGCGCCGACACGACCGGCCAGAGGAACTGATCCCTCAGGTTCGTGAGGGTGGTCTTGCGCCACGCCAGCAGCGGGCCCACGCCGGTCAGCAGCAGCAGGATCAGCCCGATAGGCACCATCCAGCGATTGAAGAACGGCGGGCCCACGGTGAGCCGCTCGCCGTTGATCGCCTCGGTGATCGTCGGGAAGAGCGTGGCGAACAGCACGAACAGCGCCGAGAACAGCAGCACCCAGTTATTGGCCAGGAACGCCGCTTCCTTCGACGCCCACGAGTCGAGCTCGTGACGCGCCTTCAGCAGCGGCAAGCGGTAGATCACCCAGCCGAAGCTGAACACCGTGGTCGAGACCATGAAGGCGACGAAGTACCGGGCCAGCTCCGGGTCCTCGCCGAACGCGTGAATCGACTGCACCACGCCCGACCGCGTGAGGAAGGTCCCGACAATGGTCAGCAGGAACGTGATGATGACCAGCGAGACGTTCCAGACCCGCAGCATGCCGCGCCGTTCCTGCACCATCACCGAGTGGAGAAACGCCGTGGCCGTGAACCAGGGGAGCATGCCGGCGTTCTCCACCGGGTCCCATCCCCAATACCCGCCCCAGCCGAGCTCTTCGTAGGCCCACAGCATCCCGAGGGTGAGCCCGAGCGACAGGAAGAACCACGAGAACATCGTCCAGCGGCGCACCGCGCGCAGCCACGAGTCGTCCAGGTAGCCCGTGAACAACGCCGCCATGCCGAACGCGAACGGGATCGTGAGCCCCACGAAGCCGAGGTACATCGTCGGCGGGTGGATGGCCATGTAGAAGTTCTGCAGCAGCGGGTTGAGCCCGCGGCCGTCGGTCGGCGACTCGGTGAGGTAGGTCGCAAACGGGTTGTTGTGGATGATCATCAGGAAGAGGAAGAACATCTCCACCGTCGCGATCACGGCCACGACGTACGGGATGAGCTCGCGATGGCGCTGGCGATTCACCCTGACGGCCACCGACCCGAAGATCGACAGCAGGAACACCCAGAACATGACCGAGCCGTCGAGCCCGCCCCAGTACGAGGTGATCTTGTAGAACAGCGGCTGCACGCTGTCGGAGTAGCGCTGGACGTAGCGAATGGAATAGTCGCCCGCGACAAACGCGTAGATGATCACGCCCGAGGCGACGGTCATCAGCGCGGCGACCGTGTAGAAGGCCCCGATGCCGCTTTCGATGAGGCGCGTGCTGCGGCGCCGCGCGCCGGCCACCGACGCGGCGACCGCGTATGCCGCGATCACGAACGTGAGCAGGAGCAGGTATTCGCCGAGTGAGGCCATGGCGGCCCTTCAGTAGGTGCCGGAGGGCTTGGCCCCTCCAGGCTTGGCTTCGTACTTCGACGGGCACTTCGCCATCACGCCATTGGGCTGCACGTGAAAGCCTTCCGCCGACAGCGTCCCCTTGAGCACGACTTCGGAATCGCTCTTGAACGTGTCGGGCACGATGCCCGTATAGGTGGCGCTGACGATCTGGCCGTTGGACTGGACCTGGAATTGATAGTCCAGGCTGTTCTTGCGCTTCATGATCGAGTCGGGCACCACGAAGCCGTGGAGCTGCAGCTTCTTGCCGTACCAGCTGCCGGGCTGCGCCATCACTTCGTCGACGTGCTTGTAGTACTCCGTCCCTTCGGCCATCGTCGTGTACAACAGGCCGCCGAAAGTGATGGCGAGCACGAAGGTCGTCAGGCCGATTTTGACCGCTTTGTGTTTCATAACTAAAGACTTAGCCGGATTGGCCTCACTCCTGCTTCAGGATACTAGAGACGAGCGCCACCGGCAACCCCACAACGTTGGTGTACGAGCCTTCGATTCTGGGGATAAACCGCGAGGCGAGGCCCTGGATCGCGTACGCGCCCGCCCGATCCATGGGCTCGCCGCTGTCGACGTACCACGAAATGTCTTCGTCTGTCACCGCGTCGAACCAGACCCGCGTGGAGTCGACTCCGGACGACACGCCGCGAGGGCTCACCAGCGCGACGCCGGTGAGAACCTCATGCATACGCCCGCTGAGGGCGCGGAGCATGCGGACGGCGTCGTCACGATCCTCGGGCTTGCCCAGGATGCGGCCGTCGACGACGACGGTCGTGTCGGCGCCCAGCACGCTGTCGGACGGATGGAGTGCGAAGACCGCGCGTGCCTTTTCGATGGCCAGGCGCTCGACGTACGCCGCGGGCGCTTCGCCGGCGCGCGGCCGCTCGTCGACCTCCACCGCGTAGACGTCGAACGCGAAGCCGGCCGCGGCCAGCAACTCCGCGCGTCTCGGCGATCGGCTTGCGAGAATGATCTTCAGCGGCCCGTGTTCTCGTACCAGCGGACGACGCCGCCGGCGCCGCCGCAGACCAGATCGTTCTTCCGGTCCTTGTTGATGTCGACGCCGACGCAGCTGTTCATGCCCAGCTTGTCTTCCAGGCGCTGGTACTTCCACTCGCCCTTGGCCGCGTCGTCTGGTGCGTAGAACACGTGAACCCCGCCGGGGGCCGCGTTGGGGTTGTTCTGCGTCGGGCCGCGGCTGTTGTCGTTGGCCACGACATCATCGCGGCCATCGCCGTTGAGATCGACGACGGCGACTTCGTGACCCGACCTGACCTGGTCGAAGATCACGCGGCGAGCCCACCGGCCGGCGTTGTCGGTATAGACGACCACTTCGTTGCCGTGCCAGGGTTCGACCGAGGCGAGAAAGCGCTTGCCGCCCTGCGTGCCGACGCCCACGTCGCTGGCCCCCAGGCGCGGCGCCTTCTCGGAATCGTGGCCCGCGGACAGAACGACCTTTTCGAACTTCAGCGCATCGCCGCTGCCGGTGGCGCGATAGAGGACGATGCCTTCAAAACTGGCGACGAGAATTTGCTCGCGCTTGTTGTTGTCCCACATCACCGGCCGCACGCGGTGAATGATGCCCGGCACGCTCTCGGTGATGATGTGGCGCTTCCAATCGCGCTGGCTGTACCAGAAGACCGGCGTCTTGTCCTGATCGTAGGTGGGCGCGAGGCTGTTGGCGCCGATCAGCGGCGCGTTGATCAGCTCCTTCTTGCCGTCGCCATCCAGGTCCGCCCACACCACGTGGTGGGAGGTGGGGAACGCATCGAACTGCTCGGCCTTCCACGGCTGCCCTGCGCCGCTCGAGCGCGCGATCCAGTTACGGCCTTCGCTCTTGCCCGCCTGCATGGCGAACGAGCTCTGGAACGCGATTTCGGGGATGCCGTCGCCGTTGATGTCGGCGGGCGCCTGGTTCACGATCTGCGGCGTGTCCTGCACGATCACGTGGCGTTCCCAGGTCGGGTTCTCGTACCACGCCAGCTCGCGGGCGCCCAGCGAGTTGGCGATCACGTCGAGCTTGCCGTCGTTGTTGAAATCCGCGGTGTTGACCGCATAGGCGCCGGGCAGCTTGACGTCGATGTCGTGCGGGACGAACTCGACCGGGCCCGCCGCGGGCGCGCCGGAAAGGGTGGCCGCCGCGATTGCCACCAGCACCGTTCCCGCGACGCTAACCTGTGACAGTTTCATGCGGTTCATCATCGCCATTGACCGGGAGTTGTCAACAGGTTTGTCGTGTTGCGTGGCGACCAACCTTTAGGTTTGTCGTGATCGCGCAGATGCTATTCTCGGAAGGTCGTGATTCGTGCGAACCAGGTGATGCCGGCCGTCGTGGCCGAGGTCGTCCGTAAAGCGCCGCTGACGCCCGAGAAGGTCGCCTTCGCGTGGCGCCTGGCCGTGGGCCCGGCGATCGACAAGGCCACGACCGTGCGGCTGGCCGACAACGGCATCCTCTACGTGCGCGCCGAGAGCCCGGCGTGGCTCGCCGCCGTCCGCAAGTCGACCTCGCTCATCCACATCCGGATGACCGACCTGCTCGGCGAAGACACGGTGAAGAAGGTCGAGTTCTCGTAGGTGGCAACAAACCTTCAGGTAAACCTGAAGGTTTGTCGCCACCTGATAGGATCAGGACATGCGCGAAGCTCTCATCGTTAGTGCGGTCCGGATTCCCACCGGCAAATTCCTCGGCACGCTGAAGGACCTCGCGGCTCCCGAACTGGGCGCCCTGGTGGTTCGCGAGGCGGTGTCACGCGCGGGCATCGATCCCGCCATCGTCGACGAGTGCATCATGGGCAACGTCGTGTCGGGCGGCGTCGGGCAGGCGCCCGCGCGGCAGGCGGCGCTCAAGGGCGGCCTGCACGATCACGTGGCCGCGCTCACCATCAACAAGGTCTGCGGCTCGGGCCTCAAGGCCGTGATGCTCGCGCACCAAGGCATCCAGACCGGCGACATCGACGTGGCGGTGGCAGGCGGCATGGAGTCGATGAGCAACTGCCCCTACATCGTGCCCAAGGCGCGCGAGGGGCTGCGCATGGGCAACGGCCAGCTGGTGGACCTGATGATCCACGACGGCCTGTGGTGCCCGTTCGAGAACTGGCACATGGGCAACGCCGGCGAAACCGTCGCTGACCTCTACAAGGTCACGCGCGAGCAGCAGGATCAGTACTCGGCCGACAGCCACAAGAAGGCGGCGGCGGCACAGGCGGCCGGCAAGTTCAGCGCGGAGATCCTTCCGGTCACGATTCCCCAGAAGAAAGGCGACCCGGTCGTCTTCTCGAAAGACGAGTCGGTGCGCGGCGACACGACCGCCGAGGTGCTGCGCGCCCTCAAGCCGGCATTCAAGAAGGACGGCTCGGTCACGGCCGGCAACGCGCCGCCGGTGAACGACGGCGCCGCGGCCCTCGTGGTGATGGCGGGAGACAAGGTGAAAGCCCTCGGCGCCAGGCCTCTGGCGCGCATCGTCGCACAGGCCACGAGCGGGCTCGCGCCGAAGATGCTGTTGATGACCCCCGTGGAAGCCACGCGGAAGGTGCTGAGGAAGGCCGGCTGGTCCATCGGCGACGTCGACCTGATGGAACTGAACGAGGCGTTTGCCGTTCAGGCCGTGGCCGTGATGCAGGAGCTCGGCATCGACTCGGCAAGGGTCAACGTCAACGGCGGCGCGGTGGCGCTCGGCCATCCCATCGGCGCCTCAGGCGCGCGCATCCTGACCACGCTGATCTACGCGTTGAAGGACCGCGGCCTCAAGCGCGGGGTCGCGACGCTGTGCCTGGGTGGCGGCAACGGCGTCGCGCTCGCGATCGAAATGCTGTAAGCGCGAGGAGCGGCGGGCCGAGGATGAGCAGTTCCTTGGCCACCGCCCAGGCGTTATGCGTGAGGAAATTCGGCAGCCAATAGCGGCGCGAGATCGCCTCGAACACGTACGCATCCGCGAAATAGAACGCCGACGAAACCGGCCACAGCGCCATCACGCCCAGCGGCGCCGTGTCGTCGGAACCGAGCCAGTCAAACAGGACGTGCGAGGCCCAGGCCAGCGTGACGGCCAGGGCCAGCCGAGGGTTGCGGCCTCTGGTCCAGGCCAGCACACCCAGCCCCGCGATCGCCGCCGCACCCAGGCTGTGGGTCTCCATGTTGTGTCGTCCCCACAGAAAATCGATGTCCGGCAAAACGGCCGCACAAGCGAGGGTGCCTAGGGTGCGTACGGTGCCTAAGGTGCCTAGGGGAAGGGTGCCAAGGGTGACAGGCCTCATGGCCAAGCCAACCATCAGGCCTGCAAGCGCATGTCCGACCGGGCTGGGCATCCGTCCACCGTACGAGCTTTCTGCGATACGGGTCAAACGGAGACATGGCAATCCCTGCGATCCGGCCCGAAAACAGGCGAAAGTGGTCAATTCCCCTAAAGTGTTGAAAATGAACCAACAGGAGTCAATCCGTGCACAGATTTACGCTTGACTTTCGCTTGGCGCGTTTCTAGGATCAATCCTGTCCCGAAAGGACCCCATTCACATGGCATTAGACGAACGACAGGAACGCATCAAAGCCCTCGACATGGCCGTTGGCCAGATTGAAAAGCAGTTTGGCAAGGGCTCGATCATGCGGCTCGGCCAGAACAAGGCCGTGGCCCCGGTGGACGTGATCTCGACCGGCGCCATCAGCATCGACTACGCGCTCGGCATCGGCGGCGTGCCGCGCGGGCGCGTGATCGAGATCTTCGGACCCGAGTCATCGGGCAAGACCACGCTGGCGCTGCAGGTGATCGCGGAAGCGCAGAAGACCGGCGGCCTCGCGGCGTTTGTCGACGCCGAACACGCGCTCGACGCGGCCTATGCCAAGAAGCTGGGCGTCGACATCGACAACCTGCTGGTCTCGCAGCCCGACAACGGCGAGCAGGCCCTCGAGATCGTGGAAGTGCTGATCCGCTCCAACAGCGTCGACGTGGTCGTCGTCGACTCGGTGGCGGCGCTCGTGCCGCGGGCCGAAATCGAAGGGGAAATGGGCGAGGCGCAGATGGGCCTGCAGGCGCGGCTGATGTCGCAGGCGCTGCGCAAGCTGACCGGCGCGGTGTCGAAGTCGAAGACCTCGCTCATCTTCATCAACCAGCTGCGCGAGAAGATCGGCGTCATGTTCGGCAACCCCGAAACGACCACGGGCGGCCGCGCGCTCAAGTTCTATGCGTCGGTCCGCATCGACATCCGCCGCATCGGCGCCATCAAGGACGGCGAAAACGTCGTCGGCGGGCGCACGCGCGTCAAGATCGTCAAGAACAAGATGGCGGCGCCCTTCCGCGAAGCCGAGTTCGACATCATGTACGGCGAGGGCGTGTCGCGCGAAGGCGACCTCATCGACATTGCGGTCGAGCACAAGATCATCGAGAAGAGCGGCGCGTGGTTCGCCTACGGCGGCGAGCGCCTCGGCCAGGGCCGCGAGAACGTCAAGACGTTCCTCAAGGAGCACATCGATATTCGCACGGCCATCGAAGAGAAGGTCCGGAAGGTCCTTGGCATGTCGCGCGAACCGGAACCAGCCGCCGTGGCCGTGTAGAGGCGGGTCTTTAGACCCGCCTGCACCACGTGGACCTCGACACCTCTCTCCTCCATTACGTCATTCAGCTGCGACGCCCGTGGCTGGATGACGTGATGGTTCTTGCCAGCGCCCTGGCCGCCGGCGGATTCCTGTGGGTGGTCCTCGCCCTCACCGCCGCCGTGTTCCCCCGCTATCGGGCGGACGCGTGGCGACTGCTCCTCACCATCGGGTTCACGCTGCTCATCACCGACTACGTCGTGAAGCCGATCGTCGATCGGCCGCGTCCGTTCGAGACCGACCCTGCGCTGCAGGTCATCGTCGGCAAGCCGATGTCGCCGTCATTTCCCTCCGGTCACGCCGCCAGGGCCGTGGCCGCCGCGATCGCCGGTTCGCGCATGCTGCCCGGCGCGGGATGGGTCTTGTGGCCGTTCGGAATTCTCGTCGCGGTCTCGCGCGTGTACGTCGGCGTCCACTGGCCGAGCGACGTGCTGGTGGGTTTGATCGTCGGCGTCGGGTGCGGCTGGTTCGTACTGGGAGGCCGCGCTCCGACCTTGCGCCACTGAAAACGCCCGCGATATACTCGGAAGTCTCTCCTGAGGCCAGGTAGCTCAGTTGGTAGAGCATGCGACTGAAAATCGCAGTGTCGGCGGTTCAATTCCGTCCCTGGCCACCACATTCGCTCTGGTTCTACGCGAAGGTTGCCCACCGTAGCGCTGAGCGCGAAGGTGGGCCTTTCCGCTTTTGGTTCGAGCTTCGGTTGGCAGGCCCTGTGAGGAACATTCGCGAGGGTTGCCCGCCACTCGGAACGAATGAGGGCGGGCCCCTCAGCTCACCTCGGCAACGGCACGACGATGATCGGCAGATTCTTGCTTCGCAGCTGCTCGTTGAAGCCACTGACAATTCGTGAGCGGAGTCCTTCAACCTGCGTGCGAAGGTCCTTCAGCTGGCCTTCGATCAGCTTTTGCACCTCGATCTGCTGATTGGTCGGCTTGAAATCGCCGCTGGCCAGGCCGTTGGCGAGGTAGTTGAGTTTGCCGATCAGTTTCGACGCGTAGCGGACCCCGTCCTGGCCGCCGGTGAGGCGCAGGTCGATCAGGTTCATCTCGACGGCCATCAGCTGTGAGTTCACCTCCTCGGCCGCCTTCTTGATCGCCGGATCGCCGGTGACTCGATCGACGCCCTCGATCTGGCTACGAAGGCCCTCAATCACGTTGATCATGTCCGCCGCCGTATTCAGGTGATCGCGAAGGTCGGCGAGCAGGCGCGTCTGTGCCGCGATGTCTTCCTCGGTCCCGCCCGAGTTTGGATCTTTGCGAACGGTCAGCGACTGCGTCAGTTCACGTCCGCCAGCCGACAGCTTCACGGTGTAGACGCCCGGAGGCATCAGCATGGTGTTCCGAGCTGCGCCCGGAGCCGGGCGCGTTCCGTCGGCCCCGACTCGAACATGTGGTGCGTACATCGGGCTCGTCCGCATGCGCACTTCATTCGTCGGCTCGGAGCGCAGGTCCCAGTGGGCGCGATTGAGTCCGGCGTCCTTCGGCCCGGCGAACGTTCGCACGACCTGGCCCTTTGCGTCGAGAACGCTGATCGTCACGGCCCCCGCCGGCGGCGTCTTGAAGTAGTAGTTGATCGACGCCCCGTATTTCGGGTTCTCGCCAACCGTTGGGTCGTCGTAAGTCGTCGACGGCGCCGTGATCGGCCGGAAGCGATAGGCGGCACGCGGCGGAAACAGGTGCATCTCCGAGGCCAGCACGGAGGGCGTGAGCTGCTGCAGGGGCGTGATGTCGTCGAGGATGAAGAACCCGCGCCCGTAGGTCGAGATGACCAGGTCGTTGAAATGCTCCTGGACGACGATCCCCGAGACCGGCGCGTGAGGCAAGTCGTTTTGCAGTGGCTGCCAGTTCTCGCCGTCGTCGAACGACACGTAGATGGCGTTCTCCGTACCGAGGTACAGCAATCCGCGTCGTACCGGATCCTCCTGGATGACCCTGGCGTAGCTCAGCATGCTCCGCGGAATGCCAGTGGTGATCGACCGCCACGTCCGTCCGTAGTCGGCGGTCTTGTAGACGAACGGGTCGCGGTTGTTCACCTGGTGAAAATCCACCGTCAGGTACGCCGTGGGCGCGTCATAGCGTGAGGGGACGATGCTGCGCACGCTGCCCCAAGGGGGCAGGTTCGGCAGGTTCTTCGTGACGTTGGTCCACGTCTTGCCGCCGTCGCGCGTCAGCTGCACCAGGCCGTCGTTGGTGCCCGCCCAGATCAGACCGCGTTCCTTTGGTGATTCGGCGATCCCATAGACCACGCCCGCATACTCGACCCCGATGTTGTCGGGCGTCAGGCCGCCGGAGCTTCCCATCCGGGTCCTGTCGTTGAGCGTGAGATCGGGACTAATCGCGGTCCAACTCTGTCCGCCGTCGGTCGTCCGGTGCACGTGCTGGCTGCCGACGTAGATCGTGTGGCGGTCGTGCGGCGAAATGTGCAGCGGCGCGTCCCACACGAAGCGATACCGCACCCCCTCTGCAGGCCCGTTGGACTGGTGCGGCCACACCTCGACGTTGCGAAACTGCCGGCGGTTCTCGTCGAAACGGACCACGATGCCGCCCACCGAGCCGGAGCCGGACGCGGAGGACCACACCAGCTTGGAATCGACCGGATCCGGCGTCGCCCACCCGCTCTCCCCTCCACTCACCGAATGCCACATCGCTCGCGGGATCAGGCCGTCGCCACCCCCGCCCTGCAGCCGGCTGTTGCTCGGCCCGCGATACGACGGCTCGTCCTGCTTGTTGCCAAGCACGTTGTAGGGAATCTCGTTGTCGACCGTGACGTGGTACATCTGCGCGTTGGTCAGGCGCTGGCGGAACCACGTCCGTCCGCGGTTGATCGAGATCGACAGGCCCTGATCGTGCGCCACAATCATCCGATTCGCATTCGTCGGATCAATCCAGATGTCGTGGTGATCGCCGCCGGGGGCACGCGGCAGCAGGAAGAGGGTTTGCGCGCCGTCGATCGACTTGGCGAAGGACGCCGTCAGAAAGTACGCCTCGTCCTCGTCGTCCGGGGCGACGGCCATGCGCGAGTAGTAGTGCGCGCGGCCCATCGCCAGGTGGTCGTAGCTCACCAGCCTCCACGTGTCGCCGCCATCGTCGGAGCGCCACACCTGGCCGGTGTCGGTCGGCTGGCCGTTCCAGGGCACGCCGTCTCCGGTTTCGATCATGGCGTAGACGCGATTCGGGTTCGAGTGCGCGATCGCGACCGCGACCTTGCCGACCGGCCGTGTGGGCAATGCACTGCCCGACAGCCTCTTCCATGTCAGCCCGCCGTCCTGCGAGCGGTACAGCCCGCTCCCGGGGCCTCCGCTCTCTCGTCCCCAGGTGTGAATCTCCAATTGCCACATGCCGGCAAACAGCACGCGGGGGTTCTTCGGATCCATCGCGATGTCGGAACAGCCCGTGTTCTCGTCGACAAACAGCACCTTGGTCCACGTCTGACCTCCGTCCGCGGTCCGGAACACGCCCCGCTCCGGCTGCGGTCCGTAGGCGTGGCCGAGCGCGCAGGCCATGACGATCTTCGGGTCCTTGGGGTCGATCACCAGGCGCGGGACGCGACCGGTCTGTTCGAGCCCCATGAGCGTCCATGTCTTGCCGGCATCGAGGGACTTGTAGATGCCCTGGCCGACCGAGATGTGGCTCCGGATCTTGCCTTCGCCAGTGCCCGCCCAGACGGTATTGGAATCGGATGCGGCGACGGCCAGCGAACCGATCGACTGCACGGGCTGGCTGTCGAACATCGGCTGCCAGGTCACGCCGCCGTCGATGGTTTTGTAGATGCCTCCCGACGCGGCACCGACGTAGTAGACGTGCGCATCACCGGGCACGCCCGCGGCCGCCGAGAATCGGTTTCCTTCGGGGCCGATGAACCGCCAGTGCATCCGGCTATAAAGGTCGGCGCTCACCTGGGCGGCTTGCTGCGCGTAGCCGGTCGCCAGGAAGGCGCTGCAGGCCGCCAGGGCCATCGCTGCGGCCAGGACCGTTCGGCTCGAGGTACGTGACATAAGTGATGCTCCTGGCTCTGGCGCCTCAGGCTTGAGGCTTGGGCCTTGGGGCTTGGGCGTCGTCAAGTCTCAAGTCTCAAGTCTCAAGTCTCAAGTCTCAGGCCTCGTTAGAACTTGTACGACAACGTCATCTGGAACGCACGCGGCGGGTGCCGGTTGAAGCGTGTCAGGTACAGCGAGTTGTTCAGCCGATTGGCGCCGGTATTCCACTGTGTGTGGGCGCCGGTATTGAACACGTTGAAGATCCCGAGCCCGGCATCAACGCTCTGCCGCCCGAACTTGAATGCGCGGCCGGCATTGAGCTGCAGGTAGCGCGTGGTTTCATTCGCCAACTGGCCCTCGCTGCGCGTCGCATAGGCAAAGCGCCACGACGTCGAAAGCGGGTTCGGCTGCGTGGTGCCGTTCGCCAAGGTAACCCGGCCGGGCCCGAAGATCGGATCACCGGTCGCATTCTGAATCACCACCGGGCCAAGATAGCCACCGGCCTGGATGACGTAGCTCGCTGCGACCTTGACATCCCAGGGCGCGAAGTATTGGCCCGCCATCCGCACCGAGTACGGCCGATAGGCGACACCAGACTCCGCACCGCCACCATCGAGGCTGTTGTCGTCGCCGTTGCCAAACAGATGCCGTGACAGATCGCGATTGTTCGCAAAGGCATCGGGTTGGATGAACCGCGCCGGATCGGTCGGATTCCAGGTGCCGTCCAGGTGCTGCCACTGCCGGGTCGCGGTGCCCATCACCTGGAAGCTGTTAGACAGGTTTTTCGCGAGGATGACTTCGACGTTGGTGACCACGACTTTGCTCCACGTCGCGTTGGTCTGCTGCATGATGATCCCCTGATTGGGATCGACCAGGCCAAAGCCACGGAACGGCTGATTGGGCCCGCTCGGATACATGCCGTTGATGTCGGTTTCCGCGTAGGCGTCCTTGAAGTAGCGGCGGTTGAACGACACGTCGAAGCTGATCTGGCCGGGGAACTGCTTGGCATAGCCGATCGCATATTCGTCGACGAATGGCTGATGCAGTTCGGGATCGAAGGCCAGGCGATTGATTTGCGCGGTCGCGGCCGGCGTAATGGTCTCGATCTCGAAGTTGCCATCGCCGTTCGCGTCGAACATTTCCCGCTGGAATCGCCGCGACGTCGGTCCAAACGTCGTGATCGGATCGCGGCCGTTGACCTGTTCATGCACGCGTCCGAAAAACGCCCGCACGACATTGCGCGCATCTTCCGTCAGGAGCACCGCGGCGCCGACCCGCGGGCCGATATTGGTGCTCTTCATGCGCTCGACACTGAAGATCTCGTCGAAGCGCCGAACCCAATCCACCCGGACGCCGAAATTCGTCGTGATGCGAGGATGCGGCTTCCAGGTGTCCTGCACGTAGAACGCAATGTCACGATCCCGCGCTTTGGTTGTCAACACCTCGCTGGGCGACTGGAAGCGGCGGAAAAACGGGCGAACGCCGGCGGCCGGATTGTTCGGATCGCGCTGAACCACGCGCTCGAGCGTGAAGCCCTCGTTGACGGTGCGGCTCAGGACGTCGCGCGACAGGCTGGGGGCGCCCCAGATACCAGTCTTGACCTCGTGCGAACCGCCGAACCCCTCTTGGTAAAACGTCAGATCGCCCCTGAAGTTGACCATGGACGAGGGCGCGATGGTCAGCGTCTCGGTATTGTTCATGGTGACCAGGATGCCGCTGCCGGTCGGCACGCCGCCGGACGTGCTCAGGGTCCGGTGCACGTGGATCGACGGCCCGAAGCCCGGGAAATCTTTGTAGGTGTCTTCCTCCGCGCCGCCCTTGTTGTTGTACGACGCCGAGACGGACGTCTGGAGGCGATTGCCCCACACCGAATTCAGCTTCACCTGATACAGCGACCCTCCCGTGCCACGGGGGCTGATCGGGTGCGTGTTCCGCTCGCGATCGCTGCTGAAGCGATTGCGGTCGTATTGCCAGAAACCCGACAGCTCGTTCTTGCCCAGCTGTGTCGTCAGCTTGATGAAGGGCTGTTTGCTCACCGAAAAGTTGTCGAACGGCTCGAAGTCCGGTCTGAACGCCCGCAGGAAGGCGAGGTCCTGGTCGGTCCGGCTGATGCCGTTCTTGAGGTCCGCGTAGCGATACGTGCCGAAGAACCAGACCTTGTCTCGGACAATGCGGCCGCCCAGGGAGACGTCCCACTGGTTGACTTCCTGGAACGTCGGCAGGCCGCCGGGCGCGGCGCCGCCCTTGGTGTTGTCGCCGTTCCAGCCGAGCGGCTGAAAGCTGAAGCTCGCCGACCCTTTGAGCTGGTTCTGGCCGCGCGGCGTCACGACGTTCATCACCACGCCGGTGCTGAGCGGCGTGGACGCGTCGGCGCCTCCCAGCTTGATCTCGACGTCCTGCACCGTGTCGCCGCCCATCCCCATGGAATGAGCGGCGGAGTCGATGTAGGCCGACGCCGGCGCGCCTTCGAGTTGAAAGGCGTGCGCATAGATGTGCGACCCGCGGAAGTAGTAGGCCCGCCGCCCCACGCCGTCGTCGACATTGCGCGACCCGACGCCGGGTGCCAGGTCAAGCGCGTCGCTGAACAGCCGGCGCGACGTAATGGGCGCCGAGCGGACGAGGTCGCCGTCGATGTTGAGCACGCTCGTCGGCCGGCCCGTTTCGATCATCGGCGAATCGCCCGTGACCGTGATCGTCTCGCTGAGGGCGCCGACCGCCAGCTGCACGTCGACGGTCAGCGTGATCCCCGCCCGCATGATGATGCCTTCACGGCGCGAGGTCGAGAAGCCCGAGAGCTCCGCCGTAATGGCGTAGGTGCCGGGCGGCAGGTTCAGCAGGCGATAGTAGCCGCCGCTGTCGGTCACACCGGTGACCGGCACCAGCAGCGTCGAGCTCGTCGCGGTCACCGTCACGCCTGGCAGCACAGCACTTTGCTCGTCCCTCACGTAACCTCGGAGGCTGCCGTCACCGGTTTGAGCTTCGGCCAGGGTCACCCCGACGAACAGCGCGACGGCCAAGGCGCCGAAAAGGCGTTGAGACATCCCTTACCTCCTGCGGTATGCGAAATGAAACGCGCGGACCACTGGGCGGGCAGGCTACGCCCGTCGTGCCGGCAAGTCAACGGGCACTTCTGTCGGGCGGACACTTCATGCCGGGAGGGCACTCTTTGTCGGGAGGGCAAGGAACTCTGAAACACGGAAGGCTCTCTTTTCCGGGAAAATGAGAGCCTCCTGATCTCTTGAACTTCTGTGTTTCCGTGTTTCTACTCGTCCATGTGACACATTTGTGAGCTACTGCGCCGCGGTCGTCGTCATGTAGCGGCTCGCGTTCTCAGCTACGTGCTTGACGCTCGCGAGCAGGCGATCGACTTCGTCCGGCATGTTGTAGATGTGCGTGGCCGCGCGGCAGGCGTTCAGGTTGCCCGTGGTCATCGTCCGGATGTAGATGCGATCGCGGTTCAGGATCGCCTGTTGCACGTTCGCCATCGGAATGTCGCGCACGCTGAACAACGTCAGCCCCGCCGAGAACTGCGGATCCTCGGAGGTCCACATCTTCACGCCGGGAATGGTCTTGAGCCCCGCGCGGAAGCGCGTGCTGAGCGCCCGCACCCGCGCCTCGACGTTCTTCTTGCCGATCGCCATCTGCAGATCCACGGCCGCGGTCATGCCGAGCGCCGAGGGCACGTCGCGCTGGCCGAACGCCTCGTACTTCTTCGCGCCGGCCTTGGGATCACCCGGCGGCCCCATCAGCGGCCAGATCCGATCCTGCACGTCGCGCCGGATGTAGCACACACCCGTGCCCGTGCCGCACATCATCCACTTCTGGCCCGCGGCCGCGTAGTGGTGGACGTTCATCGCGTTGAGGTCCAGGTCCATCATGCCGAGCGGGTGCGCGCCGTCCACTGAAATCAGCAGGCCGCGGCGCTGCGCCAGCTCCGCGAGCTCCTTGACGGGCGTCACCAGGCCGGTGACGTAGGTCATGTGGCTCACCATGATCACCTTCGTCCGCGGGGTGATGGCCTTCTCGTAGAGACCGACGATCTGATCCACGCTCTGCGGCGGCGAGGGGATCTCGACGAGCACCGGCTTGACGCCGATCCGCTTGGCGAGCGTCGTGTAGGGGCCG
>MELE01000044.1:16290-16858 GCA_001768615.1 Acidobacteria bacterium RIFCSPLOWO2_12_FULL_67_14b
TTCGTCGCCGGCCTTCCAGTCGAGGCCGTGCGTGAAGATGTTCATGCCCTCGGTCGTGCTGCGGGTCAGTGCGATCTCGTCCGGGTTGGCGCCGACGAAGCGGGCGACGACGCCGCGGACCTCGTCGACTTCCTCACGGCGGTAGTTGTTCGAGGGGTTCTCGGCGATCTCGCGGAAGTACTTCTCGTTGGCCTCGGTGACCACGCGCGGCACCGGGCCCTCGGTGCCGTTGTTCATGAAGGTCATGCCGTCGAGGATGTTGAACTGGCTGCGCACCTTCCACCAGTACGCTTCGTCCAGCGGGCCTGTCGGCGTGAGGTTCGCCGCCGACAGCGTCGGCGCGATCACCTGCCCGCCGCGCCCGGCCTCCAGCACGGTCCGTCCGGCGGCCATCGCAGCCCCCGTAGCCACCACCCCACTCGACAAACCGCGAAGGAATGTTCGACGTGACTGCATGGCGCCCTCCTCGGCGGCACCCCAGGCGCCACCCTCCCGGCATTAGAAATCCACCAACCTCGTGTACTTGACGATGAACGATCGGCCGAGCGTTTCCTGCGCCGTGGAACTG
>MELE01000044.1:16867-26453 GCA_001768615.1 Acidobacteria bacterium RIFCSPLOWO2_12_FULL_67_14b
TTGGCCAGCGTCGTGAACGAGAAGTTCGCCTTGATCGGCACCAGGTTGTTGACGAAGTTCCCGTACGGCAGCTTGATGTCCTGGTGGGTCCAGCCGAGGCTCGCGGTCAGCTTCGGCGTGATGCGATAGTCGCTGTTGATCTCGACCCCGTTGAAGTCGCCGTCGTAGTAGTGGCCGATGCGGTAGCGAATCGTTCCCGTCACGCGCGCGCTCGGGTTGTGCAGGTACTCGAACGCGTGCTGCAGCCAGTCGTATTCGCCGGCCGGAATCACCACCCGTTTGCCGTCGCGGTTGTAGACCTGGAACGGCGCCGTCGGATGGTCCTTCGCGTAATCCATGAACCAGCCGAAGCGCCCGCCCTGCTTCGGCTGGATCTCGAAGGCGTGGAGGTGCCACGCCTCGGTCTGCAGCTCGCCGTCGAAGTCGTAGTACGAGTTATACGACACGTGCGGCGCGATGCGCCGGATCCACGCGATCTTCTTCGGCTGCGGCTGGAAGAACGCGCGGAACTCGGGACGACGGTAGCCACGGCGAGGGAGGAAGCCGACCTCGGGATTGAACGTCTTGCCGACCTGCGAATAGCCGCCCGAGATCTGCCACAGGTTGTTGGTGAAGTTGTAGAACGCCCGGCCGGCGTAGTCGCTGCCAAACGCCGACTGGGCGCCGCCCGAATCGGTGCGCGCCAGGAACCCCGACACGCGCTGGCTGCCCGAGATCTGGATGTTGGCGTCGAGGCCATAGGCGCGGTTGTAGTCGTCGCTCGGCGCGAGGCTGCCCGTCCCCTGCCGGTTGACGAAGATGGCGCCGTAGCTCGATCGGCCGACCTCGCGCTGCACGCGCAGCACGCTGAAGTTGTTCGCCGCCCCGATCAGGTCGCCGGTGGCGTTCTCCACGTCGTCGGCCTGGATGTTGAGGACGCCGACGTTCCAGCCCCCGATCTTGCCACTCAGCCGGCCGCCGCCGCGGATGTCGATCGGCAGCGCCGCCGCCGACAAGCCGATGCGCCGCGAGAAGAACAGGTCGATGTTCTGCGGGTTGCCGAACTGGAAGGTCGACGCGTTCTCGAGAAAGAACGGGCGCTTCTCCGGAAAGAACAGGTCAAAGCGGGTCAGGTTGACCTGCTCTTCGTCGGCCTCGACCTGCGCGAAGTCGGTGTTGATCGTCGCATCGAGGGTGAGGTTCGGACGGATGCCCCACTTGAAGTCGAGGCCGACATCGGCGTTCCGGGCTACGCGATCGGTGGCCCGCGTGAAGTCCTTGTTGACCGATCCCAGGGCATACGGGATCAGCTTGATGTCGCGGCGGGCCGGCAGATCGAGGCCCGACATCTTCGCCGCCAGCGACACGCGGTAGATGTCGAAGCCGCGCGGGATCGGCGCCAGGTAGACCTGCTCGTTCTTGTGGCGGATGTTCCGCAACACGTTGAAGCCCCAGGTCTGGTCGGTGCCGGTCTGATAGCGCAGCGTCTTCAGCGGAATCGCCATCTCCGTTTCCCAGCCGCGATCGGTGACTTGGCTCTTCACGGTCCAGTCGCCGTCCCAGTTCGGGTTGAACGCGCTGATGCCGCCGCGCTGCG
This sequence comes from Acidobacteria bacterium RIFCSPLOWO2_12_FULL_67_14b, assembly GCA_001768615.1. Lineage (GTDB taxonomy): Bacteria > Acidobacteriota > Vicinamibacteria > Vicinamibacterales > UBA2999 > 12-FULL-67-14b. Next base: position 18,444 of record MELE01000044.1, read on the forward strand.
TGCCGCCGGCACCGCCGCCGCCGACCGAGACGCCACTGCTCTGGCCCTCGCGCGCGACCTGCCCGTCGTACTCGATGCCGAGCGGGTTGGTGCCGAAGACGAACGCGTTCTGGTTGTCGTTGAAGGTATCGAACACCATCACGATCGAATCGGTTTCGCTCAGCGACGCGTCGCGCCGCGCCTGCGACACGATGATCTTCGACGGGTCGCTGTCGAACGCGATGATGCCGATGTAAACGTTGCCCTTGCCGACGATGACCCGCACCTCGGTCTTCTCGCTGGCCGGCGCGCCCTCGATCGGGTCCTGCTGCGTGAAGGTCGAATACGGCGGCACCGACTGCCAGACCGCGTCGTTCACGCGGCCGTCGATCACCGGACCTTCGGCTGAGGCATCGAGCTGGCCGGCCGTCAGTGTGGGTGGGGTGGAGGATTGCGCGAACGAAGGGGAGGAGAGAACAATTGCCGCCAGAAAGGTGCAAAGACAGCGGCAACACGAATGAGCGAAGCTATTGCGGTGCATGTGGTTGGATGATAGAAAAGCCGCACGCAGTTTAACTCGAGCCGGACGGTCGAGACAACCGAAGAAAGGCCCCACATGACTCTGCGACTCGCCGTTCTTGTCACGAGTTGTCTTTGGTCCGGTGTCGTGATGGCGCAGACCGCGGCACCGGAGCTCACCCGCCAGCAGCGCGATCTCCTCAGCGCCCTCGTCACCGCCGTCGAGCGCGCGCCGGCCGCGGCGTCGGGCGACGACGATCATGCGTGGCTGTTGCACGTGCTGCGTGCGTCTGACGGCTCCCATTACGTCGCCTTCTCCATCACGCCGCGGGCCCATGCCATGCCGGACGGTCCGCTCATCATCTACGTGCGGCTCGCCACGGCGGCCACACCGGGGGTCATGACCACCACCGAACGGTCGGTTGTGCGGGAGTGGCTGGCCGGTTCGCGCACCGATCCCCGGCTGTTGCCGCGCCGCGGCATCGCGATTGGCGAGATGCCGCCGATGGGGGCCGGCGCCATCGGCGCCCGTGGGGCCGCCTCGGTCGGCTCGGCCGATCTGCAGGTGATGGGTCTCGAGCGCGAACGCGCGCGGCAGCGGCGCGAAGACGAAGAGCGGCGCCGCCGCGCCGAACTCGAGGGGACAAGCGCCAACAAATCCGACCGACTGCCCTTTGAAGACTTCGAAGTCGGGCTCCCGGCTTCCTTCCGTGATGGCACATCGGCGATTCAGCGCGCCCTGACCGCCGGACCCGGTACCTACGACCTGTCCGTGGCCTGGACGGAGGCGTCACAGCCGGCGGCGAAGGCGCAAGTGCATGTGGCCCGGCGGATCTTGCAGCTGGCGCCGGCCGCGGCGGAGTTCGGACTGAGCTCGGTGGTGGTCGCCGATCGCATCGGTGTACGCGAGATCCCGTACAGCTCTCTCGAGCAGCGCGCGCATCCGTACACCATCGGCGCGACTGAGATTTTACCCTCGCGGGATACGGTGTTCACGCCGAACGAACGCATGTCGGTGGCATTCCAGATCGTCAACCCGGCGCCATCACCGGGCGGCAAGCCCGACGTCGTGGTCAACATGCGCATCGTCCGCGTTGCCGGCGCGCGCGACGAGCTGGTGGCGTCGCTCACGCCGCTCACGTATAACGCCGCCACGCTGCCCGCCGACTTCGATGTTCGCGCCGGCCACCCGCTCATCGCCGCGATGTCGGCACCGCTCGCGACCGTGCGTCGTGGAGAGTACCGCCTCCTGATCACGGCCGAAGACCGTGTGGCAGGCGCCGTGATCAGCACGAACGCGCCGTTCACGGTGGTGGGCACGGCGGCGAGCCTGCTCGCCGAGGCGCCGGCGCTCGCCCCGCGCTTCAATCCAGCGGACGTCCTGCAGGCGCCAATCGTCACGATCCTGGTCGACCACCTCGCGCCGGCGAACCCGACGCCCGCGCTGGCCAAGTCGCTGCAATCGGCGCGGAGCGGCCGGTTTGCGGATCTCCTCGTGGAGGAACCGGTGGCGCCCGCGGAACAGGGCGTGCGGACGGCGCTGACCGGCCTCGCGCTGCTCTCGCTCGGCGACCTCGGCGCCATCGCCCAGTTCGAACGCGCACTCGGGTTGCAGGCGGCGAGCGGCCCGGTGCGGTTTCTCCTTGGCGCGGCGCGCGCGCTGCAGAACCGCGATCCGGATGCGATCAGCGCGTGGCGCAGCGCGCGCGATACGGGGCCGCTGGCGCCGATCGTCAATCGGTTGCTCGCCGAGGCGTACTTACGGCAGAAGGACTACCAGAACGCGGCTGACGCGCTGACCGCGACCGGCGTCACGGCTGAAGACGCGGAGTTGACAAGGACGTTTGCAGCCACGCGGATTGCGCTCGGCCGCGGCGCCGAGGCCGTCGCCGCCCTCGATCGGCTGCTCGCCCGCGACCCGGGCCATCTCGAAGCGCGCTGGCTGCTGTTGCACGCGCTGTATTCCGATCTCGTCAAGGGCAATCAAGAGCACCGCGACCGCTTCCTCGCGGAGGCACAGCGCTACATCGACGCGAAGGGGCCGCACGCGGGCTTGGCGGCTGAATGGTCGGCCGTAACGCGGCAGCGGCCGACCTCGCCGTAGCCTTGGCGAAGGCGGGCTACTTCTTCTTGATCGGCGGGGGCGCCGGCGGCGTCCCTTCCGTCTTGAGCGAGTAGGCGCGGCGCGAGGCCACCGAGATGTTGGGCCGATCGACTTTCACCTCGAGCGTCCTCGTGCGCTTCGACGGATCGGGGTTGGTCGAATAGAACCCCAGCACGTAATAGTCACTGGTTTCGGCATCAACCCGCTTCAACTCGGCGGCGAAATCGTTCGTGTTGACGATCGGGAAGCCGCCGGTCTCCTCGGCCAGGTATCGCAGCGTGCTGGTGGTCTTCTGAATGTAGGTGCGCCACTCGCTCTGGTCGACGTACTGGCCGGCATCCATCACGCCGGTCAGCCCGCGCGGATCGATCGTGTAAATGGCGGCGTTGGCGCGGTTGGCGGACAGCGTCAGCTCCCGGGTCAGCCGGAAGAGGTCGATGTCGGCGGTCACCCGGCCCATCTCGAAGTAGGGATTCTCTTTGTCGATCAGAAACCGCATCGGATCCGAATACCGGCCGCCCATGATGCGATCGCTGCTGTTGCGGCCTTCCGCAAACGGATCGAAGTCGTAGCCCGTGCTGATATAGAGGACGGCCTTGCGCTTGTTGGTCACGCTTTCGAGTGACGACAGCATGTTGTAGGCGGTGTAGAACGCCATCTGCGCGCGCTGGCGGATGTCGCCTGGGCCCTGCGAGTTCTCCATCATCTTGAAGATTTCCGAGGGCAGATAGCCGGAGCCGCGGATCTTGTTCGCCGCCTCGGCGACGGCCTTGCGATCGTAGGTCGGTCCGATCTCGATGAACGAGGGCCCGGTCGAGACCACCGCCACCAGGTCGCCGTCGTGGAGGAGCGTGTCGACGATCGTCTGCACCAGCCGCCGGACGTGGGGCGTCAGCTCCGGTTCGAAGTGGAAATCATCCACGAGCATGACGAACACCCGGCCGGCGGTGTCACCGGCGCGCGGCTTCGACGGCGGCAGGACGATGCCTTCCGGCGCCGCGGCGGCCGCCGGCGTCAGCTGGTTGAAGGTCCGGCCGCCCTGGACGAGCGAGAACGACCCGATCGTCTGCGGCTGCCCATCCTCCAGGACGGTGAAATTCTCCTTCGTCAGATCGGCCACGAACGACCCCTGCGCGTTGCGCGGGATGACGTCGGTTGTGACCAGCGTCACGCCTGCGCGGAAAGTCGGCTGTGCCTGGCCTCCCAAAACTGCCACCGCCAATGCAAAAGGCAGAAGGCAGAAGGCAGAAAACCTGAGGTTCATGACTACCAGTATAATGTCGCAGATGCATCGGTCACGCCGGCAAGTCCTCGCCACCTTTGCTGCCGCCGGAGCGGCCACGCTGGTCGATCCGGGCGACGTGCTCGCACGCCTGGCCGCGGATGTTCCCTGCACGCCCGGCCAGTCAGCCGGTGAATTGCTCGGGACCTTGCCGCTCTTCCGCAACCGCCCGCAGCCGCAGGCCTTCGGCGTGAAATACGGCGGGCCCGGCCTCGACGCGCGGCTGGTCACCGACCTGTCGATTCTCGAGCCCCACAGCCTGGTCACGCCCAACGAGCTCGCTTTCGTTCGTACCGAGATGCCGGCAGCGGCCGCGAATCATCAAGGACCGTGGACGCTCGAGACTGGCGGCCTCGTCGCGCAGCCGGCGGTGTTACGGCTCGATGACCTGATGAGCCGGTCGCAGAAGATGGGACCGCACCTGTTCGAGTGTTCCGGCAATGCCAACCCGTCGAACTTCGGATTGATGAGCGTCGCCGAATGGGAAGGCATCCCGCTCGCGGAGATCGTGGCGCGGCTGAAGCCCACGAAAGAGGCCACGGCCGTCCTGGTCAGTGGCTACGACCACATCGGGCAGGTCTCGCAACGCTCGATCGTCGGCGCGAGCTGGGTGTTTCCGCTCGCGTCGCTCGACCGGCTGGGTGCTCACCTGGCGATCAGGATGAACGGCGAGCCGCTGCCGGCCGATCACGGCAAGCCCGTGCGACTCGTCGTGCCGGGCTGGTATGGCTGCACCTGGATCAAGTGGGTGAACGAAATCCGCCTCGTCGGTCCGGACGAGCCGGCGACGACGCAGATGGTGGAGTTCGCGAACCGGACGCACCAGACGGAGCCGCACAAATACGCGCGCGACTACACGCCGGCAGACATCCAGACCGCGGCCACGCCCGTGCGCGTCGAAAAACGCAAGACCTCGACCGGGCTCGAGTACCGCATCGTCGGCATCGTCTGGGGCGGCGCCAGGCCCGTCGATCGACTGGCGATTCGCTTCGGCAAGGACGAGGCGTTCATGCCGTTCGCGATCTGCCCGGTGCCGAAAACGCACACGATGTGGTCGCTGTGGGAATACCGCTGGAAGCCGACCGCGCCCGGCACCTACGACATCGCGCTCGAGGTCGCGGACCAGTCGGTGCCGCAGCGGCGCCTCAAGACCGGCTACTACATGCGCCAGGTGCGGATCGAAGAAGTTTAACGCAGCGCGTCGCGGGCCTCGGTCACTTCAGGCAGGCCCGCATCGGCTAATCGGTAATTCGCCAGCAGGCGCTTGTAGGCCGCGCGCGCGTTGGCCGCATCGCCGGCGTTGCGATAGGCGCGGGCCAGACCGAACATCGCTCGACTCCGATTGGGCGTTCGCGCCAGCGCGCGGTCGAACCAGAGAACGGCTTCCTTGGCGCGTCCCACCTGCAGCAGCAGCTCGCCATACAGCTCGTTCACGTCCTTGACGGGGAACGGCCGGCCGATCGGCTTCGGCATGCGCGCCTGCAGCGCCGCGGCGCGGTCCATCATGGCAAACGCCGCGTCGTGCCGTCCCTGCGCGAACAGCTCGAGCGCCTCCATCTCCCGCAGCATCACCTCCGCCTGTTCGCGCAATTCGGCCGCCTGCGCAGGCGCGGCCGCCTTGCGGAATTCCTCGATCACCGAGCGGACGCGCGCGGCGTCGGCCAGGTTCACGGCGCTCAGACCGAGCGCAAACAGCTCTTCGATGTTGTCGAAGGTGGTCTGCCCCTGCATTTCCGCCCAGCGCTCGCTCTCGATGATGTAGCGCGCGCGCATCGAGCCGCGGTCGTTACGAAGAGCGGCGTCGCCGCTGCCTCGCCCTATTTCACTTTGCTCGCCGTAGGCGTGGCCACCCGCGTGCAGAGGACTTGAGGGCTTGAGGGCTTGAGGGCCTGACGTTTTCATGGCCTGTTCGACAAACGCGATCGCTTCCTTCGTCTTCGAAACCCTTCCCTGCTGTGTCCACTCGTACTGCAGCCACACCAGGCTGTGATAGTCGCGCGCGGCAATCGACAGGCCGCGCCGCTTCGCCCAGGCGATCGAGGCATTCCACGAGGCTTCGTCGCTCGCCGCCGCTTCGTCCCAGAACCCCACCTGCAGGAACGCGTGCGCGGGCATGTGCAGGGCGTGGCTCGCGGCAGGCGCAATCGTCGCGTAGGCCCGCGCCGCCGGCAGCGCGCGTGCCACGAGGCTGCCGTGATCGTAGGCGTGCAGGATGTAATGCGCGGCGCCCGGGTGATCCGGGTTGCGCGCGAACACCTTTTCCGCGATCGCGCCGGCTTCGCGCCGGATCGGCAGCGCCGCGTCGCCGCGCGGCATCGTCGACAGGAGCGCCAGCGCGTGGAACGCCTGAGCCTCATCGTCGGCGGGATACTCAGCCGCGACCTTGGCCATCGTCTGTGCGAACGCGGCATGACGCGCCGGCTTGTCGCCGGGCCCGAATAACGCCTCGACCGCGCGCATGAAACCCTGCTCGCGCGCGGTCTTCGCCTTGGCGATCCGCGCCTCCGGCGTCGCACCCAGTTTGGCCAGCGCCGCGCGACCCTTGTCGACCTCCTCGAAAAACCACAACGGCTGGCTGAAGCTCATCGCCTCGCCCCAGTAGGCAAGCGCAAACGAGGGGTCGATCTTCTGGGCAGCGCGGAACGCGTCGATGGCGTCCTCATAGCCGAAGCTGTGCAGCCAGGCGACGCCGCGGAGGAAATCCGCCTGGGCGGCCGCGTTTCCTGAGTTGGAAAAGGAGACGCGACCGAGTCGCTCTTGTCCGGACACTGAGAGGGCCAGCGCACATGTCGCTGCCACGAAGACACGTCGCATGGAAGGGACTAGAGTACCAGAAACCCTCAGCGCCCTTTGGCTGCCGGTTACCCGACCATCCGGAACCCGGCGGTGGCGAAGTGAGAGTCGAACGCGAACGCGACGCGAATCCGGCGCTGGGTCATCTGCACGAAGCTGAGCGCATCGACGGCAGACAGCTTGTGAAGGTCGGGCCGCTCGAAGTACGACCAGGCCTGCCCGAGATCGTTGGCCGTGGCCGGCAGGACTTTCAACCGGGGAACGATCTCGAGCGAATCCTTCCAGGCAATGGCGACGTTCCGCGTCGCACTGCGGTCCAGGAATGTGAAGGTTTCCAACACGACGGGGACGGAGGTGTGCAACCTGACGCCGGCGCCCAGCAACTGCTCCCAGGTGGCGCGAGCCCGCGCGTGCAGCGGGTCGCGCGTCAAGGCCAGCGCAATCCAGGCACCGGTGTCGACGAAGACCAACTCACCGGACCGCATACGTGTCGTCAGGGCTCGTCGTAGATACGGTCATGCTCGACGGAGGTGTGCGAGGGGAGGCCGTCCCACAAAGCAACGGGGCCTTGCGCATCCGGACGGAGCCACACGCGCCGGACGGCCTCACGAACGAGGTCGGCGATGCTTCGACCCGACCGTTCCGCGACTCCGTGCAGCGCCTCGAGCTCCTCGTCGCGCAGATAGACTTGCGTTTTGGTCATATGTGTCATTTTAGCCTTGCAGATGACACCTGTCAAAGCGGGGGGCTCGCGGGCTTGCGCAAGAGAAAAAGGCCTGGAGCGGTGGGCTTCTCTCCACTTCTCCAGGCCTTCGATGTCAAGCCCTCAGGACCTCAAGTCCTCAAGGCCTCTCCTCAGCGTTAGAAGCTCAGCCTGAACATCAACTGCGTCAAGCGCATGAAGCCGCGCTGACGGCTGACGCGACCGAAGGCCGCCGCGCCGAAGGAGGTGTTCGGAGCGTCTGCCTTCACGGTGTTGGTGACGTTCAGCACCTCGAGCCGGATCTGCGCCCGCCGGCTGCCGCCCATGCGGACGTCCTTGCTGGCGACGAAGTCCCAGTTGTTACGGTGGGGCGTGCGCACGTCAGTGAGAGTCCGCGGCGCCGAGCCGAGAGCAAACCCCGGATGCACGAACCCGTTGAGGTCCAGCCACGTGTTAGGACTCCCGGGGGGCGCATACAGCCGCTCTTCGCGATTGCCGCTGGTCTCGAGCGAGGATCCCGTCAGGTTCGGACGCTGCACCAGGAAGCCATACGCCGACAGCGTGTTGGAGCTGTTCGCCACCGAGAACGGGAAGCCGCTCTCGAAGGCGATGATCGACGAGATGGTCCAG
>MELE01000045.1 GCA_001768615.1 Acidobacteria bacterium RIFCSPLOWO2_12_FULL_67_14b
AAGGTCGTGAGCAAGGGCAACTACGTGGCGGTGGTGTGCGAGCGCGAGGAGCAGGCGATTCGCGCGGCGCGGCAGTTGAAAGTCAACTGGAAGAAGCCGGCCACGGCCCCCTTCCCCGCTTCCGATGATCTGTTCAAGTACATGCGCAGCGCCACGCCCTCGTCCACCGGCAAGCCGATCGACACCGGCGCGCCCGATGCCGCGTTTGCGAGTGCCGCAACGGTTGTCGAGGCCGAGTACGACGTGCCGTTCCAGGGGCACACCTCGATTGGCCCGGCGCATGCGATGGCGGATCCGTCGAACGATCAGCTCACGATCTATTCCAACGACATGAAGTCGTACGGCCTGCGCAACGGCGTCGCCGAGTTCCTCAAGATGCCGCGCGATCGCGTGCGCGTGGTGTGGATGGACGGCCCGCAGGCCTTCGGCCGCACGGCGGCGGACGATGCGGGGTTCGAGGCCGCGTATCTGGCCAAGGAGCTTGGCCGTCCGGTGCGCGTGCAGTGGATGCGCAACGAAGAGACGGCGTGGGACACCAAGGGCCCGGCGTATGCGTTCAAGATGCGCGGCGGCCTCGACGCGCAGGGCAACGTCGTCGCGCTGCACTACGACGCGTGCGCGGCGGATCACAATCATCTTGGCTACAACGAGCACGACACGGTGCTGATCTCGCAGCTGATGGGCATCCGCAAGGAGCGTCCCTCGCCCGGCCGCGCCTCGCTGCCCTCCGACATGTACGCCATCCCCAACCGTCGTCACACGACGCGGGTCGTGGCGTTGCCGATGCCGTTCGAGACGCCTCTTCGCACGGGCAACCTGCGCGACCCCGATGGCCCGCAGGTGACGTTCGCGGCCGAAAGCTTCATCGACGAGCTCGCCGCGGCGGCGAAGGCGGATCCGGTGGAGTTCCGTCTGAAGATGATCCAGGCCAGCACGCAGGACGACAGCGGCTTCAAGCGCGCGCGGTCGATCGCGTGCATCAAGGCCGCGGCGGAGAAGTACGGCTGGGACCCGCGTCCCTCGCCGAGACCCGCTGAGCGGTCACGTAGTGGGGGCAACCCTTTAGGTTTGCCCGGAGACATCCTCACCGGCCGCGGCATCGCCTACGCGTATCGCAGCCAGACCGTGGTCGCCGAGATTGCGGAGGTCGAGGTCAACCGCAAGACCGGGCGCATCTGGGTGAAGCGCGTCGTGATTGCGCACGACTGCGGCCTGGTGATCAACCCCCAGGCGCTCACCCGCACGATCGAGTGTGGAACGCTGCACTCCCTGAGCCGCGCGCTGCACGAAGAAGTGAGGTTCGACACCGAAAAGGTCACGAGCGTGGACTGGGTGACGCATCCGACGCTGAGGCATGAGGACACGCCGGAGCGGATCGATGTCGTGCTGGTGAACGGGGACCCGAATCCGAACCGTCCCGATCTGCAGCACTACGGGGCGGGCGAGACGATGTGCAAGCCGATGCTGGCGGCGGTGGCGAATGCAGTGTTCGATGCGACAGGTGTGAGGCTTCGGCGAGTGCCGTTCAGAGATGCGCGCCTTCTATCATCCTGATCAAGCCGCGCACGATCCTCAGCAGTACATGCGCGTCGGGCGGGTGATCGCGCCGAAGGATCTGCCGGCGCGCGTCGATGCTCTTCTCGGCGCGCTCGATGCGTTGGGCATCAAGACCGAACAGCCGCAGTCCGACGACAAGGATGCGCGGCTCGCCGCCCACACAGCCGGCTTCCTCGGCTTCCTCGAAGCGGCCTGGGACGATTGGAGCGCGCTGCCGGAGCATGGCCCCGAAGTGTGGCCCAACACCTTCCCCTACTGGAGTGGCCGCCCGGAAGAGCGCGCCCGTCCTGACTGCCCCGCCGATGCCATCGTCGCCAGGGCCGGGTGGTATCTCGGCGATCTCTCCGTGCCGATGGGACCGAAGACGTGGCTGTCGATCCGCCAGTCGTGCAACACCGCGGTCGCCGCCGCCGATGCCGTGCGCGGCGGCGCAACGGGCGTGTATTCGCTGTGCAGGCCTTCGGGCCATCACGCGCGCGCGGATCGCGCAACCGGGTTCTGCTACGTCAACAACACCGCCGTGGCGGCCGAGCGGCTGCGCTCGACCTTCCCGCGCGTCGCCATCCTCGACGTCGACGCGCATCACGGCGACGGCACGCAGCAGATCTTCTATTCGCGTTCCGACGTGCTGACGATTTCCATCCACGCCGATCCGAAGAATTACTACCCGTTCTACACCGGCTACGTGGAAGAGGGCGGCTACGGCGCCGGCGAGGGCTTCAACGTCAACCTGCCGCTCGCCCACGGCTCCGGCGGTAGCGCGATGATGAGCGCGGTCGAGACGGCGTGCCGGCGCATCCAGGAGTTCAAGGCCGACGCGGTGGTGGTGGCGCTCGGCTTCGACGCCCACGCCCGCGATCCGATCGGCGTACTGAAGCTGGAAGCGCCCGACTTCGGCGACATCGGCGCCCGCGTGCGGGCGCTGTCGCTGCCGACACTGGTCGTGCAAGAGGGCGGCTACGCAATCGACGTGCTCGGGGATTGCCTCGCGGCGTTTCTACGCGGGCTCGACGCGCGCTGACCTCACTTGGTCACTGTTTGAGCGGGCCCAGCGGGCTCGACTTGCACTTGGCTCGTGAGCTCAACACAGGGTCCGATTCCGAGTCCCGAAACCGTGGCCCCAACTAGAATCATCCGATGTCCGTCTACAGCAACCGCTCCACCGATCCGCCGCAGGAACGCGCGGCCTACGCCGGCGTCATCCTCGACCTGCTCGGCAACCGCGAGCCGCTCGCCGTGCTGCGCCACACCTCCGCGGCGCTCGCCCGCGCCATCGACGGCCTCTCCGTCGATCGGATGCGCCTGCCCGAGGCCCCCGGCAAGTGGTCGATTGCCCAGGTCCTGCAGCACCTCGCAGACTCGGACGTGGTGTGGGCCTGGCGCATGCGGCTGATCCTGGCGCAGGACCGCCCGCAGCTCACCGGCTACGACCAGGACCTCTGGGCCGAGCGGCTGCACTACGCGGAGGCCGATCCCGCCGAGGCGCTCGCCACCTTCGACGTGCTGCGCAAGGGCAACCTGACCCTCCTCGAGCGAGCCACGCCCGACGACCTGAAGCGGGTCGGCGTCCACGCCGAGCGCGGCGAGGAAAGCGTCGAGCGGCTCTGCCGCCTCTACGCCGGCCACGACCTGATGCACATGCGCCAGATCGATCGGATTCGTGCGGCGACTGCGACCTAAGCGCAGCGGGCACTTCGATTGCCGCTGGCGCTTCCAGCTATCAGCCCTCGGCTTTCAGCGGAGAGCGGAAAGCCGAAAGCTGGCAGCCACGGGCAATTCACATCGATTTAAATGAATTGCGGGGTTAGATCGTGCCCGAGCTGCCCGAAGTCGAAACCGTCCGCCGGATGATCGAGCCGGCGATGACCGGTGCGCGCTTCCGCCGCGTCATCGTCAATCGGCCGGACCTCCGCATTCCGTTCCCGGAGAAGTTTGTCGATCGGCTGCGCGGCATGACCGTGGACGCCGTCACGCGCCGGGGCAAGTACCTGATCATCCCGCTGTCGTCGGCGGAAACGCTGATCATCCACCTCGGCATGTCGGGCTGGTTCCACGTGGCCGCGACCGGCGATCACACGCGCGATGCCGACCCGCACGATCACGTCATCTTCGTCATGTCCTCGGGCCGGACCATCGTCTTCAACGACCCGCGGCGGTTCGGCTTCATGGACCTCGCCGTCGCCGGCGCCCTCGACGACTATCGCTCGTTGCGTGTGATGGGGCCCGAGCCGCTCTCGCCGGAGTTCGACGCCGCCTCGCTGGCGCGCGCGTGCCGGGGCAAGAGCACGTCGATCAAAGCCGCGCTGCTCGATCAGCGCGTCGTCTCGGGGCTCGGCAACATCTACGCGAGCGAGGCGTTGCATCTCGCCAAGACATCGCCGCTGCGGAAGGCGTCGAGCCTCGCCACGAAGCCGGGGAAAGCCAAGCCTCAGACGGCGGCGCTGGCCAAGGCGATCAAGACGGTGTTGCTTCGGGCGATTCGCCGCTCGGAGTCGCCGTATCGCGCCGGCCGTTTCCGCGTCTACGAACGCGAAGGACGCCCCTGCCCGCGCAAGGGCTGCGGCGGAACGATCAAGCGGATCACACAGGCTGGACGATCGACCTTCTATTGCCCGGGGTGTCAGCACTGATCGCGCCGAGGCTCGCGCGTCCACATTTGGTCACGGTCGCCCGACATCAGAAGCACCACGGTGCGCGCGAGCGAACTCTGCTGCGACGAGAGATCTCGGCCGGGGCGAACGTTCGACTGAGCCGAAGACAAGTGGCCCGTCGTCAAATCGACCGGAGGCCAGACGCGTCGAGTTGCGGTTCTTGGCGTCCATAGACCAAGAGCACAATGCGCCGAGGGAGGTTTGACCGGCGAAGGAGAGTGAGCCCCGGCCGAGATCGCTCGTCGCGGCTTACGCGAGCCCCGCTCGAACGTTCACGCCGGGAGGCACCGCTCCGCGCAGTCGGCTCACATGGCGCTTCATTCCGCGAGCAGGATAAGAGGCTTCACTTTTCCGCGAAAGCCGCGATCGAAAGTGACGAGCGTCACCTGCGACGTCTCGGCGAACGCCGCGAGATAAGCGTCGGCCCAGGCCTTGGGAGAGGCCTGACGGCTGCGGGTCAGGGCGCGAAAGCGCCGCTCCAGGCCGGGTGGTTCCTCGAGAAGACCGACGCCGTCCTGGTCGAGCAAACGGTCGTAGACGGCCCACGCCTCAACCTGCGTCATCACGTCCTCACCCATCACGGCCTCGGCCGTCAACAGCCGCAGCAGGCCGAGCTGCGTGAACCGGCAGAAGCAGAACCGCTCGTCACCGTCGAGGGAGTTGAACCAGTCGTGCGCCACCAGGTGATGGACGTGACGGCCGTGCGTGAGCGCCACCCAGACGTTGATGTCAGGGAAAAGAAATGACGTCGTAAATCCGGGCATTGTCCAACCGCAGGGAGCCTGGGCGCCTGGAGCGCACGACCGGCATCGTGATCTTTCGGGCCCGCCCCGAAGACCTCGTGGCCAGCACCTCCTCGACGCCGCGAAGTATGAGCGCCTTGGCCGGCCGGCCCTCGGCTGCCGCGCGCGCCTTGAGGCGACGATACATGGCGTCGGGAATGTCGATGGTGGTCCGCATGGACAAAGCTTGCCATATTTATGGTTGCCATGCCACTGCTCGACAAGAACAGGAGATTACTACTGCGGGTAAACGCTGAGCCGGCGGAGATCGCAGCCGGCGGGCAGCTGGAGGTCTTTCGGCGAGACGTTGCCGAGATAACAGCCGGGGATGACATACATCGTCCTGCTGCCGGCCGGCGCAACGAACGTCGGCGGCGCTGCGGGCATGTCAGGATCCGGATCGAGCGTGCCGCGATACGTAATCGCTCGCTCGGCATCGATCTGCGCTTCGAACCTCAGCGTCTGGTAACCGGGTGCCCGAATCTCGATTCGCCTCGAGCCGGGCCGCAAATCGATCTCGTTGCCCAGGTCGCCGGGCGTGCCGACGTAGACGCCATCGACAAAGAGCTGCAGCAGTTCGGCAGGCTCCACTTCCAGCCGCAATCGTCCCGTCACCGCCCGAGGCGGGAGCGGCGTCACCGCTGGAACCGCGGCCTGCGGCGTGGCCGTCTGTGGAAGCGGCCCGCTCACCCATGGATACGCCGGCATCACATACACGACCGATGGGCGCGAGCGGGCGCCGAGTCGAGCCGGATTGCGGAATTCGTCCCGCGATCCGCCCGGAGCCGGGTCCCTCCACGGTTCGCGCGGCAGCGGTTGCAGGCCAATCGACGGCAGCGGCAAGCCGATTGACGGCAGCGGCAGGCCGATCGGCCCGAGCGCGGACCATGCCGGCTCGGGCCGGCGAACCTGTTGCGCGCTCACCGCCGGCGGCAGGGCCAGGAGGACGAGGACGAAGCAGGTGCCGCGCATGGGTCTATTGTGCACCCTTCGGTGATGCCGGGCCTATGGCCCCAAATAGACGGGCGGTCCGGGCGCACGCGTCTCACCGGCGAAGGCATCCAGATCGGTCCGCGTCAGGTGACGGCGGAGCGGACGCTGAAGCGGGGCTCGCGCCATTCGCCGCTGGCGAGCACGTGCGACAGGCGATCGACGGCGTCCCACACGTCGGCAAACCGCGTATAAATCGGCGTGAAGCCGAAGCGCAGGATGTCGGGCGCGCGGAAGTCGCCGATCACGCCGCGGGCGATGAGCGCCTGCATGATGGGATAGCCGCCGGTGGCGTGCGCGAAGCTGACCTGGCTGCCGCGGTCAGCCGCCGCCCTGGGACTCGCCAGCTCGAGACTGTACCCCGCGCAACGCGATTCGACGAGCTCGACGAACAGCTCGGTCAGCGCGATCGACTTCCGCCGGATCGCATCGAGTCCGCCACGATCGGCGGCTGCGAGCACGGTGTCGATCCCGCATTCGAGCGCCGCCATCGACAGCACCGGGGGCGTACCGCAGATGAACCGCGCGATGCCTGGGGCCGGCCGGTAGTCGGGCGTGAACTCGAACGGCGCGGCGTGGCCCAGCCAGCCCGAGAGCGGCTGCCGCCAGCCTTCGCGGTCCATGCGGGCGGTGTGCCGTGGGTGCGCCCACACGAACGCCGGGGCGCCGGGGCCGCCGTTCAGGTACTTGTAGCCGCAGCCGACGGCGAAGTCCGCATCGCCAAGATGCACCGGCATGGCGCCGGCGGAGTGCGCGAGGTCCCAGATCACGAGAGCGCCGGCGTCGTGCGCCGCGCTCGTGACACGGGCCATGTCGTGCATCCGGCCGGTCCGGTAGTTCACGTGCGTCAGCATCAGGATGGCGAGGCGGTCGTCGAGATGTGCGTCGAGGCCGTCGGCGTCCACCAGCGCGAGCTCGAACCCGTGCTCGCGCGCCAGCGTGTCGGCGATGTAGAGGTCGGTGGGAAAGTTGGTGCGCTCCGACACGACTTGTTTGCGCGCGCCCGCCGTCATCGCGATCGCGGCGCTGAGGACCTTGTAGAGATTGGCCGACGTCGAGTCGGCGACGGCGACCTCGCCGGGACCGGCGCCGACGAGCGTCGCGATCTTGTCGCCGATACGCTGCGACAGCGTCATCCAGCCCGCCGTGTTCCAGCTGCGGATCAGGCCGAGTCCCCACTCGTCTTCGACCACCTGCCGCACGCGATCGGCGGCGGCCCTCGGCAGCACGCCCAGGGAGTTGCCGTCGAGGTAGATGGTGCCCTGCCGGTCGACGCGCTCGAGCGCGAAGAGCGATCGCAGCGGCGCCAGCGGATCGGCGCGGTCGCGTTCGACGCAGTCGTTTCTGGCGATCATCGGAGGGACCGCAGCACCGCGCGGACGGGCGAGGCGTCGGCGCCGACAAGCTTCAGCGGCAACGCGATCAGCTCGTAGTCGCCGCCGGGCACGTCGTCCAGCACCAGGTTCTCGAGCACGCGCATGTCGTGCGCGAGCAGTTGCTGGTGGCTGTCGAGCGTCTTGCTGTCGGCGGGATCCACGGACGGCGAATCGATGCCGACCAGGCGCACGCCCAGGCTCGCGAGCCACGCGATGGCGGCGGGCGCGAAGGCCGAAAAAGACGGCGACCATTCGGTGGGCGCCGTGGTGCACGTGCGCACCAGCACGCGAGGCGGAAGGCCGGCGGCGGCATGGGCCAGGTGCTCGGGCGTAATCAGCGGGCCCCGATCGATCGCGTGAATGACGCGGCAGGGGCCCAGAAACGGATCGAGGTCCACGTGACCGATCGCGGCCGCGTCGGCGCCGTAGTGCAGCGGCGCATCGGCATGCGCGCCCAGGTGCGGCGACATCGTGATCGCGCTGACGTTGACGGGGCACCCGGGGCCGATCTGCGCGTTCCACCGCTGCGAGTAGCCCGTGTCGCCCGGAAAGGCTGGCGTCGCGGGCGAGATCGGCGGCGAGATGTCCCAGAGCATCATGGCTTGGAAAACAATAACACTCAGACCGATATGGTCGTGTGTGAGGCTGGCGCTGCGCGGATCGGTGCCTCCCGGCGTTCG
>MELE01000046.1:0-8930 GCA_001768615.1 Acidobacteria bacterium RIFCSPLOWO2_12_FULL_67_14b
AGTCTGCGGCGAGTGAGGTACCGTCACGCCATGATCACTGCCGTCGACTCCACCATCCTCCTGGATGCCCTCGATCCAGGTTCCGTCAGCCACCTCCTGGCTCGCCGAGCCCTTCATCGCGCTGGACAGCACGGGCGACTCGTGGCCAGCGACCCGGTCTGGGCTGAAGTCCGCGCCCGATTCTCAGCTCCACACGCGTTCGCCAGCGCGATCGCCGATGTCGGCGTGGAGTTCGACGGCCTCGGTCGCTCGTCAGCGTTCGACGCCGGCCGCATTTGGCGTCTGTTTCGCCACTCTGCCGGCAGACGAGAGCGCATCCCGGTCGACTTCCTCGTGGGTGCTCACGCGCTCGGGCAAGCCGATCGGTTGCTCACCTACCCTCGCGGATTCTTCCGCCGTTACTTCAGGTCCCTGCGGCTCATGGAGTTGTAACGGCGCCGCCGGCGAAGCCGAGATGTCAGGGCGTCTGGGGTGGTGGAGCGCTACCGCGCGATGACGGAGCCGATGCGCCGCGCGCTGCTGGCGTTTCTTGACTCACTCTAACGCAACCACGAAGCTCACGAAGATCACGAAGAATCCTTTTTTCCTACTGAAGAGAAAGAAGAGAGGTCTTCCTGTTCTTCGTGGTCTTCGTGGTCCCTTTAAATGTCTTTGAGTCCGTGGCCGCGGATCAGGACGAACACCGCCACGCACACGAGGGCGATGCCGTTCACCATCAGCACTATCGGCGCCGATCCGACCTGCGTGACCAGCCATCCGCTCGCCAGCCCGCCGAGCGGCGAGCCGCCGCGAAACGCCACCATGTAGATGCTGACGACGCGGCCGCGCAGCTCGGCCGGCGCCAGCAACTGCGCCAGCGATGTCGTCAGCGCGAAGCACATCACGAGCAGCGCGCCCGCGAGGAACAGGATGCCGGCGCTCAAGAGCGGCGTGCGCGACAGCGAGAAGGCCACCATCGCCGTGCCGAACAGCGCGAGGAAGGCGAGCAGCATGCGGCCGATGTAGCGGTGCTTGCCGATCCACGCCACGATCAGCGCGCCGGTGACCGCGCCGGCCCCCGAGCACGTCATCAGGCGCGAGTAGAACCCGACGTCCTGGTGGAACACGTCTTTCGTGATCACCGGCAGGAAGGTGAGGAGCGGCAATCCCAGGAAGGCGCCGGCGAAGCCCAGCGCCGTGACCATGCGCAGGTTGGGCGAGGCGCGCACGTAGCGCAGCCCGACCTTCATCTGATCGAGCATGTTCTCGGTGGCCGCCGGCGGCACGTGGATGTTGCGCAGCGCCAGGATGGCGGCGATCACGAAGAGGAACGAGATGCCGTTGAGCCCGAAGCACGCCACCATGCCGAAGGTCGCGAGCGCCACGCCCGCCACGATCGGGCCGATCACGCGGGCGAGGTTGAACTGGATCGAGTTGAGCGCCACCGCGTTCGGCAAGTGTTCCTTGCCGACGAGGGTCGGGATGAGCGACTGATAGGCCGGCCCGCCGAACGCCTGCGCGCAGCCCGAGAGGAACGAGAGCCCGAGGATCATCCAGATCTGGACCGACTCGGTGAACACCAGGGCGGCGAGGATGAAGGCCACCGCCATCTGCGTGACCTGCGAGGTCAGCATCATGTGCCGGCGATCGCGCCGGTCGGCCACCACCCCGCCGATCAACGTGAAGAGCAGGATCGGCAGCTCGCCGACGAAGCTGTCGAGGCCGAGGTAGAAGGCCGACGCCGAGCCGGTCATCGTCACGATCAGCCACGCTTGCGCCACCTTCTGCATCCAGGTGCCGATGCTCGAGGTGAGCGCGCCGAACCACAGGAGGCGAAAGTTGCGGTGGGTGAGGGCAACCGCGATGCGTGCCGCGGCTTGATTCAATCGGTTCTGCAAGAGCCTTCAATTTTATGCGATATTCCCCCATCATGAAGAACATCGATCAGACGAGAAGGCGGTTCATGGCGCACTTTGCCGGCGCGGGGCTGGGCACGACGCTGGCGCCGGGCATCCTGTGGGCGCGCATGCAGGATGCGGGCGCCCAGCGGGTCACGCTGGCGATGGTCACCGACGCGCTGAAGCTGTCGGGCATCGAGCTCACCGAAGAAGAGCGCACCGCCCTGGTCGAGGGCGCCAACCGCAACCTCGCCGGCTACGAGGAGATCCGCAACCTCCAGATTCCGCCCGACGTCTCGCCGCCGTTCCATTTCAGCCCGGTCGTGCCGGGCATCGCCGTGAACAAGACGCGGCAGCCCTTCCGCCTGAGCGCCGCGCCGGCGGTCAAACGGCCCGCCAATCTCGAAGACGCCGCGTTCTGGCCGATCCGCAACCTCGGCGAGTTGCTGCGCACGCGCCAGGTCACGTCCCTCGAGCTGACCGAGATGTATCTCGCGCGGCTGCATCGCTACAACCCGCTGCTCAATAACGTCGTCACCTTCCTCGACGACCACGGGCGCGCCGAAGCGAAGCGCGCGGATGCCGAGATCGCGGCGGGCAAGTACAAGGGCCCGCTGCACGGCATCCCGTGGGGCGCCAAGGACATCATCTCGCTCAAGGGCTACAAGACCACGTGGGGATCGGCGCCGTTCAAGGACCAGGTCTTCGACTACGACGCCAGCGTGATCGAGATGCTGCGCGACGCCGGCGCCGTGCTGATCGCCAAGGTGGCGACCGGCGAGCTGGCCGGCGGCGACAACTGGTTCGGCGGCCAGACCAAGAGCCCGTGGGACCCGACGCAGGGATCCAGCGGATCGTCGGCCGGTCCGTCATCCGCGACCGCGGCCGGATGCATCGCGTTCGGGATCGGTACCGAGACGAGCGGATCGATCCTCAGCCCGTCGGCGCGCTGCGGCCTGGCCGGACTGCGGCCGACCTTCGGGCGCGTCAGCCGCTACGGCGTAATGGCGCTGTCGTGGACGCTCGATCGGCTGGGCCCGATCTGCCGCTACGCCGAAGACGCCGCCATCGTCCTGCACGCGATCGCCAGGCCCGACGGCCGCGACATGAGCGTGACGGACGTGCCGTTCAACTGGAACGCCCAGTTCGACATCAGGAAGCTCAAGGTCGGGATCATCCAGCACTCGTTCGACGACATCAGCAACGCGTCGGCGAAGGCCAACGCGCAGAAGACGCTCGACACGCTGCGCTCGCTCGGCGTCACGCAGTTGATTCCGGTGACGGTGCCCGAGTTCTCCGCGAACATCAGCGGCTTCAACGTCGAGCGCACCGCCTACTTCGACGAGCACATCCGCGCCGGCCGCATGAAGGGCACCCGCGGCGGCAACCAGGCGGGCGGCCGCCTGATCCCGGCGCCCGACTACCTGCAGCAGCAGCGCGCGCGCATGATGATGATGATCGAGCTGGCGAAGGCCACCTCGCACGTCGACGTCTACATCGTCGGGTCGAACAACACGGGCGTGGGCGGCCCGGGTCCGCGGCCCGCCGGCGCCCCGGCTGCCACGCCGCCGCCGGCGCAGCCCCAGCGCCCGCAGTCGCCGACGCAGCGCCACTTCACGATGGCGAATTCAGCGGGCTACCCGGCGATCAACCTCCCGAACGGGTTTGCCGACACGGGAAGCCCGACCAACGCGGTGATCTACGGACAGCCGTACCGTGAGCTGGAGATCATCGCGCTGGCCAAGGCATACCAGGATGCGGCCGGCTTCCATTTGCGGAAGCCGACCAAGTTGGACAGCGCAACGATGACGCAGGCGCAATGAGGTTCGGCGCGGCGATCCTGATCGCGATCGCGCTCTTTCAAGGCGATCAGGATCTCCGTCAGACCATCGTCTCGAGCGGGCGCGAGCGCAGCTATCGGGTGTTCGTGCCCGATGGCTTCGGCAACAGCGGACCCGGGCCCGCAGTGGCGCTCTTCAACGGATCCGGCAGCAGCGTCGATGGGCTGATGGATCCGTGGAAGGACATCGCCCGCCGCGACGGCGTGATGCTGATCGGCCCCGGCGCGCTTGCCCAGGGCGCGTGGCGGATTCCTGACGACTCACCCGACTTCACGCAGGAGGTGGTGGAGGCGCTCAAGGCCCGGTTCCCGATCGATCCGCGCCGCGTCTACCTGTTCGGCCACTCCGGCGGCGCCGGCCATGTGCTGCTGCTCGGACTCCTCGAGTCCGAGTACTTCGCGGCCGTCGGGGCGCATGCCGGCGCGCTCCGGTCCAGCGATGCGCCATTGCTGGACGTGCCCAAGCGCAAGATCCCGATGGCCATCTGGATCGGGACGAAGGACCAGATGGTGCCGCTGAAGATGGCGCGCGACACGCTCGCGGTGCTGACCGCCCGCGGCTTCCCGGCGAAGCTGGCCGAGATCAACGGCCACACGCACGCGTACGCCGAGCGCGCGAAGGAAGTCACCGGCGAGGCGTGGGCGTTTCTACAAAAGGAAGCGCTGCCGGCCGATCCCAAGTACTACCGCTATGCCTTTGGCCGCCAGTGACGCGGATGGTCTCGAATCGGTGTAGAGGCGGGTCTGAAGACCCGCCTAATCCGCGCGGATCGCGGTGCTTGGCGAGATGCCGGCGGCGCGCCACGCCGGGACGAATGAGGCGGCCAGCGATGCCGCCCCGAGGAGCGCGGCGGAGGCCGCGAGCGTCAAGACATCGAACGGGCTGACCTGGTAGATCAGGCGGCTCATGCCCCAGCCGATCAGCATGCCCAGTCCGAGCCCGATCGCCAGGCCCACCGTCGTCGTCATCGCCGCTTCCCGCATCACCAGGCGCATCACGTCCAGCGGCGACGCGCCCACCGCCATGCGCACGCCGAATTCGCGCGCGCGGCGCGACACCAGGTAGCTGCGGACGCCGTAGAGTCCGACCACGGCCACGAAGGCGGCGGCGAGGCCGAGCGTCAGGAACAAACGGGCCGCGGCCCGCAGAATCCAGACGATGGCGCTGCGCTCGTGTTGCGCGCGGAATGACGTCACCGCGAGCACCGGCGTTGAGGCGTCGGCGTCCGTCAACGCCTGTCGCACCGCCGGCAGGAGCCCGTCGACATGCTGTGGCGCGGCGGCACGCACGTACATGAACATCCGCGCCGCGTTGTTGGCGCCCGACGGCAGGTAGATGTGGGGTTCGGGCTCGGCGGAAAACAGATCGTGCCGCACGCCGGGCGCCACGCCCACGATGGTCATCGGCTTCGACTCGGGGCTCCCCGACTGCGCGCCAAACTGCATGAGTTGGCCAATCGGATCCTCATTCACGAAGAGCCTGGCGGCGAGCGGCGCATCGATGATGACGGGCAGCGGCTCGGCGGCGCCGGTTTCCTCCGCGGCGGTGAATTCGCGCCCCTTCAACATCGACAGGCCCAGCGTGCGGAAGTAATCGGTGCCCACCTCGTACTGCATCGCGGAGATCAGCTTGCCGCGGGCGTCCGGATCGTCGTAGTTGAGGCGTGGCCCATCGCGTTGCACCAGCCCGCTGATGGAGAAATCGCCGAAGGGCACGACCGATGTCGTCGTGGCCAGCTCGACGCCTGGTGTCGCGCGAAGGTGCTCGAGGATCGACCGCCGCGCCTCGCGGCTGCGCCCGGCGTCGTAGCCGCCCAGTTTGGGTTCCACATGAGCGACGATGAGGGGATCGAGATCGAAGCCCGGGCTATCGGACGCGCCTGCGGCGGCGCCGCGCACGAACAATCCGCTCACCACCAGGAGCGCCAGCGACAACGCGAGTTGCGCGCTGACGAGCGCGCCGCGGACCGTGATCCGCCGGCCGAGGCGGCCGGTGATCTCCCCGGCCTGATCCTTCAGCGCCACCAGCAGGTCCGGACGCGACAACCGGAGCGCCGGCCAGAGCCCGAAGCCCACCGTTGCGATCGTGCAGAAGACCAGCGTGGCCAGCACGACCCGCAGGTCCGGCGTGACGTCGAGCATGATCGTGATCGGCAGCACGGTCGAGAACGTCGAGACCAGCGCCTGCGCCGCCCACGACGCGGCGACGATGCCGAGGGCGCCGCCGATCAGCGAGAGCAGCAGTCCCTGCATCAGCAGTTGCGTGATGATGCGCGCGCGGCGGCCGCCGATGGCGAGACGGATGGCGATCTCTTTCTGCCGCGCCGTGCCGAACGCCAGCATCATGTTGGCGAGGTTCAGGCAGGCGGTCAGCAGGACCGCGCCGGCCAGCCCTTGCAGCAGCACCATCGGCGCCAGGATGTCTTCGTCGTTACTCGGGCTCGTGCTGACGCCGAAGCGGCTCAGCGGCCGCGTGATCAGATCGCGATTGCGGTTTTCCGCCGGGTCGGCCTGCTCGTGTGCGGCGGCGATCACCTTCAGTTGCGCGTCGGCGTGCGCGATCGTGAGGCCCGGCTTGAGCCGGCCGATCGTCACCAGCGCATAGGTGTCGCGATCCGCCAGCGCGCGATGCGCGCGTGAATCGAATTCGTTTTCGATCTCGTCGTGCACGCCGAGCGGCAGCCAGAACTCGGTGCCGATGATCGCGGTGGTGCCGCCGAAGCCTTCGGGCGCGACGCCGATGATGGCGTAATCCTGGCCGTTGATCCGGAGCGTGCGTTCGAGAATGTCGCGGTTGAAGTCGAGACGTTCCCAGTGGCGGTAGCTGACGATCACCGACCGACGCAGGCTGCCCGGGCGCTCCTCCTCCCTGGAAAAATCGCGGCCGAGGACGGGCCGCACGCCGAGCGTGTCGAAGTAGCCCGTGCTGACGACGTCGGCGAGGGTCTGGCGCGTGGTGTGGTCTTCGGTAATGCCCGCCAGCACCATGTTGTGCGCCGCCAGCGATTGGAACGGCCCGCCGGCCTCGCGCACGTCGGCGAAGCCCGCATACGAAAAGGCGCGATAGCCGCGCTGGACCGTGCGGTCCTTGCTGTACAGGCCGACCACGTCGCCCGCCACCGACGCGCCCGGCAAGGGGCGCAGCATCAGGCCGTTGATGATCCCGAAGATGCCGGCGTTGACGCCGATGCCGAGGGCGAGCACGCTGACGGCCGTGAGCGTGAACGCCGGGTGCTTGAGCAGCAGCCGAATGCTGTATCGAAGGTCCTGCATCGGGGTTGCTCGATGAGACGAGCCGCCGATGGCCGGTGTTCCAGCCGCAGAAGCGGGTCGTTCGATCGGCACTTCAGTCAGGTCGATGGTCTGAGCTGGATCGAACCTGCACCCTGAGCCGCTCATTCAGGCCTCTGTTGACTTTCGCTTTTTCTTCACTATAATGGCGAAAGTTAAGCAAATAGAGGTGATTTATGGCCGCCCGCGCCACCGTGGAAGCCCTTCTCCGAGAGCGAAAACTCGACCGGACCCTGACCTCCGTGCTGCCCGAACGCCCGGGCGACGACGCGGTGTCGCCGCTTGGTTTCGACGCCTTTGACCGCGGCCTTGCCGGTGGCTTGCCGCGGGGGCACGTCTCTGAAGTGGTGGGGCCGATGTCGTCCGGGCGCACGAGCTTGGCGTGGGCCGCGCTTGGCGCCGCGACGCGCCGGGGGGAATACGTGGCGTTGATCGATACGTTCGATCGATTCGATCCGCCCACGGCGGCCGCGTGCGGCATTGAGCTGTCGCGCCTGTTGTGGGTCCGCGGCCAGGCGGTGTCGAAAACATCGGGGGCCATCGATCCGGCGTGGCTCCGCCCCATCGCGCACAAAACGCGCGACGGGGGCCCCGGGTTGCCGGGCGTGCGCGCGGTGGGCGGTCCCGGCACGTTCGTGGAGCGCGTGATCGATCGTGCGATCAAGTCGCTCAATCTCGTGGTGCAGTCGGGCGTGTGCACGCTGGTGGCGATCGATCTGATCGACGTGCCGGCGACGGCGCTGCGCCGCCTGCCGGGGGCCACGTGGTTCCGCATCGAGCGCGCCATCGAGGGCAGCGACACGGCGGTGGTGATTCTCTCGGCGATTCCCGTCGCGCGCAGTGCGGGGGGGCGATCGATCACCACGGGCTCCGGGATCCGGGCTCCGGGCTCCGAAATACCGGGCTCCGGGAGCCGGGCTCCGGGCTCCGAAAATTCAGCACTCGGAATTCCGGAGCCCGGAGCCCGGCGCCCGGAGCCCGGCGTGATCTGGAAGGGTAGTCATGACCGGTCGCGCCGGCTCGCGGGCGTCCGTGGCAGCGCCACCATCGTCGCGGCCCGGTCGTCGCAGTCCCAGCTCGTGGGCTTCGAGACGGCCCTTGTCGTGGGGGCGGGTCTTTAGACCCGGCCGCGGAGCCGCCCGTGTTTGCCGCGCTGTATTCCCCATCGACGCCGATGGCGGCGCTGGTCGGCGTCGCGCGCGCGTTCACGCCCCGCTTCGAGCAGGTCGGCCCGCTCGTGCTGCTCGATGCCGGCGGGTTGTCGCGGCTGTTCGGCACGGCGCAGGAGCTCGGCGAGCACTTGCACAACGCGCTCGCCTGCCCTGAGCGAGCGTCCGACGATCGTCGGACACGAGTCGAAGGGCGCGTGGCCCTGGCGTCCACGCAAACGGCCGCAGCCCTGCTCGCCCTCGGCCGCCCCGGCCTCACGGTGATCGAGCCCGGCCGGGAAGCCGCAGCCCTCGCGCCGCTCGCGGTGAGCGTCCTCGATCGATTCGAGTCCGCCTTCGCTCGCAGTGAATCTGGCGAGCTACGGCGAGACAGGCCTGTCGAACCCGGCACGGGAGGATGGCATCACCCCCGCAATACACATCAAGCCAGCCGATCAAGACGGGCTCCGGGCTCCCCTCGACCGCGCTCGGGGCAGGCCGGGCTCCGGGCTCCGCAAAACCGCCAGCTCGAGATCCTGACCCAGTGGGGCATCCGCACGTTGGGCGCGTTGGCGGCGCTACCCGGTCCCGAGGTGTTCGAGCGGCTCGGCGATCGCGGCGTCCGGTGGCAGTCCCTGGCGCGCGGCGAAGACGCGCGGCCGATGGTGCCGCGGGTGGACGAGGCGCCGTTCGAGACCGCGATCGAGCTCGAGTGGCCCATCGAAGGGCTCGAGCCGTTGTCGTTTGTGCTGGCGCGGCTGCTCGAGCCGCTGG
>MELE01000046.1:8967-9572 GCA_001768615.1 Acidobacteria bacterium RIFCSPLOWO2_12_FULL_67_14b
GGTGTGCACGCGCACGCTGCAGCTGCCGGCGCCGATGCGCGATCCGAAAACGCTGCGCACGCTGATCCTGCTCGACCTCGAAACGCATCCGCCCGACGCGCCCATCGATACGGTGCGCGTGTGGATCGAGCCCACGCCGGGACGCGTCCTGCAGTGGACGCTGCTCGAGCGGGCGCAGCCGGCGCCCGAGCAGGTGTCGACGCTCGTCGCGCGCCTCACTGCGCTCATGGGCGAGGGGCATGTGGGGGCTCCCCGTCTGGTCGATACCTGGCGGCCCGGAGCCTTTGTAATGGGTGATTTTCAATCGGCGATTGTCGATCAATCGACGATTGCCGATCGACAATCTGAAATTGATCGTCAATCGACGATTGTCAATCTCAAATGTGCGCTTCGTCGATTTCGCCTTCCTGTCCCGACCCGCGTTGTGGTGCAGGAAGGCCGCCCTGTTCGAATCCAAGTCGACCGCCAGGGCTTCACGAGCGGCGCCGTGATCCAGGCCGCGGGCCCCTGGCGCACCTCGGGCGAGTGGTGGCAGGAAGGGCAGTCGTGGGATCGCGATGAATGGGATGTCTCGATGGCCGACGGCTCGATCTACCGCCTCGTCG
>MELE01000047.1:0-7794 GCA_001768615.1 Acidobacteria bacterium RIFCSPLOWO2_12_FULL_67_14b
AAGCTCATCATCATGGTGTTGAGCGCGTTCTTCGATCGCACCATGCCGCCGTAAAAGAAGCCCAATGCCGGCGTCATCAGCAGCACCAGCGCCGTGGACACCAGCATCCACGCGATATCCCCGTTGTTCATCCTGCGATCCTCCAGAAAAGACACGCCACGACCCGCGGCGATGCCCGCCCCCTGTGCAAGGATCGGGGCGCCGCAGCGGCGCCGGCGCCGGCACAGCGATAAGTGACGGCGGACAAACCAGTTAACGGTTGGTTCGAGGGGAAGATCGGTGCGATTTCAGGCCAACATTTATGTCGGACAACTATTCTGTTTCAACAAACATGTTGGGTTTTGGCGCCGGCCGGAACCGCGCCGGGTCGAGGCCGAGCCGCCTGACCTTGTACGCCACCACCCGCTCGGTCGAATCGAGCAGCCGCGCCGCCCGCGCCACGTTGCCCCGCGCCGACTTGAGCGCATCCAGGATCAGGTCGCGCTCGAGGGTGGCCACCGCCCCGTCCAGCGACACCCGCGGCAGCGTGCCCGACACTTCCGCCGTTTGCAGCGTCGGCGGCAGGTCGTGCGCGTGCATCACGCCGCCCGCCGACACCAGCACCGCGCGCTCGATCACGTTCTCGAGCTCGCGCACGTTCCCCGGCCAGTGATAACTCATCATCAGGTCGATCGCCGTCGTCGCGATCCGCCGCACCTCTTTTTCATGGAGGCGCGCGTACTTCTCCACGAAGTGATCGGCGAGCAGCAGGATGTCCGACTTGCGTTCGCGCAGGGGCGGCACGTAGACGCTGAACACGTTCAGGCGGTAGTACAGGTCTTCGCGGAAGCTGCGCTCGCGGATGGCCGCTTCCAGGTCGCGATTGGTCGCGGCCATCAGCCGCACGTTGACCTTGATCGGCTGGGTGCCCCCGAGCCGCTCGATCTCCCGCTCCTGCAGCACGCGCAGCAGCTTCACCTGCGTGCCCGGCGTCAGCTCGCCGACCTCGTCCAGGAAAAGCGTGCCGCCGTTGGCCAGCTCGAACTTGCCCTTCTTGGTGACCTTGGCATCGGTGAACGCCCCCGGCTCGTAGCCGAACAGCTCCGACTCCACCAGTTCCTCGGGGAGCGCGCCGCAATTCACCTTCACGTAAGGCTTGTTGGCGCGGGGCGAATGATAGTGCAGCGCGTGCGCGATCAGTTCCTTGCCGGTGCCCGACTCGCCGCGGATCAGCACCGTCGTGGTCGCCGCCGCCACCTGCGACATCTGCTCGTACAGGGTCTGCATCGGCCGGCTCGTCCCGACGATGTTGCGGAAGTCGTAGCGCTCCTTCAGCTCCTGGCGCAGCTGCGTGTTCTCCTGTTGCAGGCGCTGGCGCTCCGACTGCACGAGCCGCTCCACGCGCACCGCCTGCCCCACCAGGGTGCCCGTGACCACGAGCAGTTCGCACGTGTGCGCCAGCGACACGTCGGCGCGGTACGGCAGCATCACCCCGAGGGCGCCCTGCGTGCGCCCGCCCACCGGCACCGGCACCGAAATGAACGACGATTCGCGGCCGGCACGCGGGCGGGTGCCGCTGCGATTCGCAAACAGCGGCTCCCGGCTGACGTGCGGGACGATCACGGGGCGCCCGGTCTGGACGACCCGCACCGTGATGCCCTCACCCAGCCGGTAACGCGCACGCTGCTGCGCCTGCCACGCCACGCCGGTGGCCGCCACCACCCGCAGTTCGTCGTCGGTCTCGTCGCGCAGCCACACGCCGACGCTGGTGGCGCCGACGAGGTCCTCGAGGTGCTCGACCACGCGCGCGAGCGCGCCACGCAGGTTCGGGGCGCCGGCCAGCACCCGGCCGAGCTCGGCCAGGGCGGCCAGTTCGCCGGTGGGACCGTCGTGGCGGGCTCGCGGCATGGGACATATTCAACAGAATTGCTGCCGCATCTGTCCAATACGACAAAATTGTCGTATCCATCGAAAATCCGACACTCTTGCCATTGGCTAGTAGGAGAAGCCGACCCCGATCGACCCCATCACCCGGACGCGGTGGTCGCCGTTGAGGGCGGCGGTGTGGCCGCCCAGCCTCTGGAGCTCCGCGCCGCCGTGGACGTTCCACGACCCATACTTCGTCGTCGAGCCGAGCGGCACCGTCACGAGGCCGGCGACGCTGACGAAGCCGAACCGGTCATCCCTGCCTGCGAGCTCGTAGTAGTTGCCCAGGCTGAGACCCACCTTCACGGGAACAGCGAGGCTGGCCTTCGCGCCGGTGTATCCCGGGGCGATCCCAACCTCGAGGTACGTCCCCGCCTTGGCGCCGCCGTCCGCCTGGCCGACGCCGGGCGCCGTGTCCAGTTCACGCGCAAGGGCCACGTATGGCCTGATCGCGCCTCTGCCCAAGCGGGCGCTGTCGTCCACCGACAGCTTGACCAGGATCTCCTTCACGCTGCTGAAGGTGTTATTGGGGCTCGTATAGGCGGTGTAGGTCGTGGCGAGCGAGACGCCGCCGCCGAATCCGAAGCCGAGCGTCACGTAGAAATCCGATTCGTACCAGAGCTTATGGCTCGGGCCGTCGATTCCGGTATCGCCGGTGTGCTGGCTGTTCCACGAGCCGACGTTGATGCCCATGCTCTTGAGCCCGCCGTCACCCGTGTATGCGGCGATGCCGAGGTCGGCCCACGGCCAGGCGGCGACGCCGGTGGAGTGCTGCCTGATGCCGCGGAACATGTAGGTGCTCTGGAAGTCGAATCCTCCGGACAGTGACAGCGCACCCGGATTCGGATCGGCCGGCTCCTGCACCGCCGTACTGCCGGCCGGCGAAGCGGCGGCCGATTCCGGCTGCGCGTGAGCGATGCCGGTGAACGCGGACAGTACCAAGAGCAGTGACGCTGGAACAAGAACGGAACAACGGACAGAGGGAAAAAGTGAACGCATTGATGTGAGCCTCCGGCGGAGGCCCACTCCACGGCGCGTGCCAGCCCGGCGCCGGCGATCGCCGGAACCGGTAACCCCTAACTGATCCAGTCAGTTGCCGAGGCCGGCGAGTGGCATGCGCGCGGCGCATGGCAACAACCTGCGCGCTTCCCGATGCGCAAGCCACCGTTTTGTCGCGCCGTGGATGTACGTAGCGCGGGTCTTTAGACCCGCGATGGGTATCTACAGTCCCAGCACCGCCATCGGAATCCACTCTTTGAGCTTGGCCGTGTGCGGCTTCACGAGCTTGATGTTGGCGTCGGGGACCTCCGGCATCGCCATGTCGGGCAGCTTCATGCCGGTCTTCTGCGCCCCATCGCGGGCCAGGTCTTCGAACGCGGAGAGGTCGATGCCGTGGGCGATGTGCATGCCCGCGGCTTCATAGACGCGCAGGCGCACCCACGCGTACTCGCCGTCGGAGAACTTGTGCACGTTGAGCGCGCTGACCTGGGCCCGACGCCCCTCGAGGTAAATGCTCGTGAGATCCGAGAACACGCTCGTCAGCTCGGCCAGCGACAGGTCGGACGTGTCGTTCCTGGTCTTGCGCTGGATCTCGGCCGACTTGGCTTCGATCTGGCTCCATCGATTGTCCAGTTCCGAGCGGACGCGGGTCTGGACGGCGATGAATCGCTCGACCTGTGACTGGGTCAGCTCGCCCTTGGCCGGCGCAATGAAGGGCTTCTTGTTGGCGATGCGATCGCCGAGCGACGCCAGCTCCCGCGCGCGGGCCATGTAGTCGCCGGCGCTGTCGAGCATCGGCCTGGCCGCGCGGTACGCGTAGTACCCCGCCACGCCGAGGCCCACGAAGGCGATGACGATGACAATCAGGCAGCCGGCAAGAACTTTCTTCATCGAACGGCGCGGAGTCTCGTGACCTGGGCGCTGGCGCGCCGCTTCAACTGGCCGCACATGATATCGCACAACTCGAACACGCTCGCGTCGGCCAGTTGGTAGATCACGAACAGACCCTCGCGCCGGCGCTCGACGAAGCCGTGGGCGTGCAGCAGCTGCAGGTGCTTCGACAGGTTCGCCTGGTTGAGCCCGGTCGCCTCGATCAGCTCGCTGACGTTGCGCGGCCGGCTCCGCAGCTCGTTGAGCACGGCCAGCCGCGCCGGCTCGGCCAGTATCTTGAAGCGCTCGGCGACGACGGCCACCATCTCAGGCCCGAGCGGTTTGCGACTCACGCGCGCCCCCTTCGACGGGCAGGCCCGCCGCGCTCCACGCCGCGTAGCCGCCGGCCAAATTGATCACGTTGGTCACGCCGAGCCGCTCGAGCAGGGAGGCCGCGATCGCGGAGCGGGCTCCCATTTGACACTGCACCACGATCGGCTTGCCGGCTGGGAGCATCGGCAGCCGATCGGCGAGAAATCCGAGCGGAATGTGCATGGCCGCCGGCAGGTGCCCGCCGGCCCACTCGTTGGCGCTGCGTACGTCGACCACCGCCACGTCGCCCGACGCGAGCCGCCGGGACAATTCGGCCGGGGTGATCTCCGTCACGGTCTGAAGCGTGGCGCCTTTGGCCTTCGCCTCATCGATGGCCGACGTTGCGAAGTAGCCCTTCACCACGTCGAACCCGATGAGCGCCAGCGCGCGCACCACTTCCTGCAGCCTCGCCGCCGTCGCAGCGTCCACGATCAGGTAGAGATCGGCGGCGGCGGGCACAAGCCAGCCGACCCAGGTCACAAACGATGAGTTGAGTGGGATGTTCAGCGTGCCGGCCAGGTGACCGGCCGCATGCTCGGCCGCCGGACGGGTGTCGATCACGAGCGCGCTTGTGGCGACAAGCGCCGCCAGCTCGGAGTCGGACAGGCGCGGCGGCGCGGCGAAGCCGCCGAGCAGGGCGGGGCCCTGCTTGTTCACGCGCTTCATGTTCGCAAAGTACGTCGGCGGTTCGGGCTGTCCGGCCAGCACGCTCTCCACGAATGCGGCTTCGGTCTTGATGCCGAACGCCCAGTTGAACCGCCGCTCGTAGCCGAGCGTGGACGAGGGGATCGCGCTGATGCCTTTGCCGCACGCCGAGCCGGCGCCGTGCCCCGGCCAGATCTGCAGCCAGTCTTCGTGCGCGGCGAACTTCTGCAGGCTCTGCCACAGCGTGCGCGCCCCGACCTCCATGGTGCCGGCGATGTTCGCCGCGCGCTCGAGCAGGTCCGGGCGGCCGACGTCGCCGACGAAGATGAAATCGCCGGTGACCGCGGCAATCGGCTGGTCGGCCGCGGCGCCGTCGGTGATGAGGAAGGTCAAATGCTCGGGCGTGTGGCCCGGCGTGTGCACCACGTCGACCAGGATGTTGCCCACCTTCAGCCGATCGCCGTCGTGCACGAGCCGGCCTTCCGGCGCGAACTGGTACTTCCAGTCGCGGTCGCCTTCATCGGAGAGGTACAAGGTGGCGCCGGTCTTGCGCGCCAGCTCGCGCGAGCCGGACACGTAATCCGCGTGAATGTGCGTTTCGGTCACGTGGGTGATCCGCAGGCCCTCGCCGGTGGCGGCCTCGATGTACTGGTCCACGTCGCGGTTGGCATCGATCACGATCGACTCGCCCGTGGCGGCACAGCCGATCAGGTAGCTGGCTTGCGCGATGGCGGGTTCGAAGAATCGCTTGACGAACATGATGGCTCTCCTCGACTCACCCGCGGGTGAGGATGAACACGGCGATCGAGACGATGACAACGGCGAACACCTGCTGAAGGCGCTGATGCGGCATGTGGTGCGCCACCAGGCCGCCGGTGATGGTGCCGGCCGAGGCCACGGCGGCAAACGGCAGCACGAAGCTCCACGCGAACTGGACGCGTCCGGCGTAGCCGGCCAGCCCGGCCATGGTCGCGAGCGCCATGGCCAGCAGCGACGCGCTGGAGGCTTCCCGCATCGGCAACCCGCCGGCGATCACCAGGGCGGGGACGATCAGGAAGCCGCCGCCGACGCCGACCAGGCCCGTGATTACGCCGAGTCCCACGCCGAGCGCGCCCAGCGCCATCGGCCGGGGGCGGGTGATTCGCGGCGTCGGGTCGGCCGGCGTATGCAGGGACTGATACAGCATGGCGGCGCCGGCGCCGATCATCACCGCCGCAAGGATCGTCAGTTGCGTGGTGTCGGCCAGGTGCGCGCCGGCCCGCGCGCCGGCGTAGGCGCCGACCATGGTGCTGCCGCCGATGATCAGCGCCGGAACCAGATGCAGGGTGCCGCGCGCGAAGCTCGCGAGCGCGCCCGCGGCGGCCGCCAGCCCGACCACGGCCAGGCTCGTGACCACGGCGGTCTTGGTCTCGAATCCCATCAGGTAGGTGAGGGCCGGCACGACGAGAATCGAGCCGCCGCCGCCGAGCAGGCCAAGGACGAAGCCGATGCCCAGGGCGAGCGCGAGGCCTTCCATATATCTATATAACCATACAGCAATATTAAGTGCGGCGCTGCTGCGCCGGGTCAGACCCCTGCGTGTCGATCCCGAACACTTCGCGGTAGAACTGCAACTCCTCCTCCAGCGCGCGGATGATGTTCTCCGCCTTGCGGAACCCGTGCTGCTCGCCCTCGAACGTCACATACACCACCTTCACGCCCTTGCGGCCGAGCGCCTCCGCCATCATCGCCGACTGGTTCGGCGGCACCACCTTGTCATCCAGGCCCTGGAACAGGATCAGCGGCACCGACAGCCGATCGATCGAGTGAATCGGCGACCGCTTCACGTACACATCCCTGGCCGCCGGGTACGGACCGATCAGCGAATCGAGATACCGCGACTCGAACTTGTGGGTATCCTGCGCCAGCACCTCGATGTCGCTGATGCCGTAATAACTCGCGCCCGCCTTGAACGTGGCATGAAAGGTCAGCGCCGCCAGCGTCGTGTATCCCCCGGCGCTCCCGCCGCGGATCATCAGCCGCGCCCCGTCTGCCTTCCCTCGCGCCACCATCGCCTCGGCGCCGCCCACCGCATCCTCCACGTCGACGATGCCCCATTGGCCCTTCAGGCGATCGCGATAGGCACGCCCATACCCGGTGCTGCCGCTGTAGTTGACGTCGAGCACGCTGAACCCGCGGCTGGTCCAGAACTGCACCTCCGGATCGAGCACGTCCGAGGTCGCGCCCGTCGGCCCGCCGTGCGTCAGCACGATCAGCGGCGGTTTCTCCCCCTCGGGCGCGGTCACCTCCGGATTGGCCGGCGGATAGTAGAACGCGTGCACGTCCCGCGGCGCGGACCCATCGGGCGCGACAAGGTACGTCACCGCCTCGGGAACCGAGATCCACTCCGGCGCAACCGGTTCTCCGGACGACGATCGGAGGATGTCCGGCGCCATCGATCCAAGGGGAACGCGGGCGATCGCCAGCGGCTCGGTGGCCGATCCACCCACGAAATAGATCGCGCTCTGGTTGGCGCGGATCGATTCGATCGGCTGCAGCGCCAGATCGATCGGCTCGAACGTCCGCGGATCGGTGCCGACCAGCGCCAGTTTCCAGCGCCCGTCCTCCACGTAGGTCGCCGCCAGCCGGGTCGCCGAGATGAACGCGTAGGTGACCATGCTGAAGGTCCACTGCGGCTTGCCGAACTCCGCTTCCATCGGATGGATGGGCTCGATCACGCCGAGGCGGCGTCGATACAGGTTCCACCAGCCCGTCCGATCGGAAACAAAGTAGAGCGTTCCGTCCGGCGACCACTCCGGCTGGAAGATCGACTCGTCCGCGCCGCCCGCCACCTTTTCGCGCGCCACGAGGGAGCCGTCGGCCTTCAGCGACGCAGTCCACAGTTCCGTGCCGTCCCACGGCATGTTCGGGTGGTTCCACTGGAGCCACGCGATCGAGTCGCCGTCGGGGCTGATGATCGGATCCGAATAGAAGTCCGCCCCAGACACCAGCACCCGCCCCGCA
>MELE01000047.1:7887-8555 GCA_001768615.1 Acidobacteria bacterium RIFCSPLOWO2_12_FULL_67_14b
CGATAAAGCCGTTGATCCTCGAAGTTCGAGAAGTAGATCGTGCCGCGATCCACCGTGTAGGCGGCGCCGCCGTATTCATGCAGGCGCGAGCGGATGTTGAACCCCGCGGGCGTGACGTCGGTCGTCCCGCCGTCCGGCGTCCGCTTCACGATCACGTTGCGACCGCCCTCGCTGGCCCTCCCCTCCACCCAATCCACATCGTCGCCATCCAGCAGGATCTGATCGAGACGCAAAGCGCCGGCGGTAACGCGCGCGGCAGTCAGTGGCGACGGCCACGCGCCATAGGAGACGACGGCTTTCTGATGGGAGGATCGCAAGTTTTGCGTCATTCTCGCACTATCGGGGCCTGGCCCCTTTACAATTGCCCCACATGACTCGTCGGGACCTGATTGCGGCCCTGCTCGCGGGGCCGTTTGTCGGCGGCCGAGTGGCGGCGCAGGCGCCGATCGAAGGGATCGCTGGTCGGCATTCCGATCGCGCACAAGGACCTCTTCGAAACCGCCGGCATCCGCACCACGGCGGGATCCCAGTTGTTCGACGAGTACATCCCGACGACCAACGCGGCCATCGTCCAACGGCTCGAGCAGGCCGGCGCGGTGCTGCTCGGCAAGACCAACACGCACGAACTGGGCGGCGGCGTGACGACGATCAATCCGTTCTATGGGACC
>MELE01000047.1:8574-15466 GCA_001768615.1 Acidobacteria bacterium RIFCSPLOWO2_12_FULL_67_14b
CGGCGGCGTTCTGCGGATGCGTGGGCTTCAAGCCGAGCTTTGGCCGCATCAGCACCGCGGGCCTGCTCGGCTCGTGCCCGACATTCGATCACGTCGGCTTCCTCACGCGCACGGTGGAGGATGCTCGACTGATGTTCGAAGCGGTCATCGATGTACGTAGGGGCGGAACTTCAGTACGTAGGGGCGGAACTTCAGTTCCGCCCATGTCAACCATCCGCGTCGGCATTGCGCGCCGCTACTTCTTCGACGACCTGGAGCCCGCGGTAGGTCACGCAGTCGAGCGAGAGATCGAGACACTGCGCGCGCGCGGCGTCATCGTCCTGGATGTAGATCTGCCAGTCGACCTGGAGACGATGGGCATCGTCTTCGAACCGATCGTCGCGTTCGAAATCTGGTCCCGCTTCGGCGCCGACTGGCGCGCCACGCCCTCCGCCTTCTCGAAGTCGTTCGCCGCTTTCTTCATGAACGAGCGCCCGGCCATCGCCGCCTACGAAGCCGCGCTGGCGGCCCTCAAGGCCTATCAGGCGCAGGTCGACCGCGTGTTCGATCGGGTCGATGTGATCCTGACGCCCACGGTCCCGGTGGTCGCGCCACCCATCGCGGGCCCGATCGACGGCGCGCGGATTCTCCGGAACACCTGGCCCTTCAACGCAGCCGGCACCCCCGCCATCTCGATACCCTGCCGTAGAGGCGGGTCTTCAGACCCGCCTGAGTTACCCGTGGGCCTGCAACTGATCGCACGCCGCGGAGACGACGACAAACTATTACGAATTGCCAAGACCTTTGAGGGCTTGAGGGCCTGACAGTCAAGCCCCTAAGCCCTCAAGCCCCCAAGTCCTCGGTATACTGACTCGTTATGCCACTGAAACTTCGCTCGCTGGCGTTCGTTGCTCTCGCCCTGGTCATCTCCCTGGCAGCACCGTCGGCCCAGGCCCCTGCCCCGGCGCCCAAGGTCACTACCCCCGAGCAGTTCTTCGGCCACCCGATCGGCGCCGACTACGTGCTCCCCAACTACACGAAGTTCACCGAGTACGTGCGCAAGCTCGACGCGGAATCGGACCGGATGGTCGTCCAGTCCATCGGCAAGACCGCCGAGGGCCGCGACCAGCTGATGAGCATCATCACCGCGCCCGAGAACTTCAAGAAGCTCGATCGCTACCGCGAGATTTCGCGCCGGCTGTCGCAAGCCGAGGGCCTCACCGACGACCAGGCGCGGGCGCTGGCGAAAGAAGGCAAGGCCGTGATCTGGATCGACGGTGGCCTGCACGCCACCGAGGTCCTCGGCGCGCAGCAGCTGATCGAAACCATCTACCAGTTCAACAGCAAGAACGACGAAGAGACGCTGCGCATCCTGAAGGACGTCATCATCCTGGCGACGCACGCCAATCCCGACGGCATGGAGCTCGTCTCCAACTGGTACATGCGCAATACCGATCAGAAGCAGCGCAGCACCGGTCAGTTGCCGCGGCTCTACCAGAAGTACATCGGCCACGACAACAACCGCGACTTCTACATGATGAACCAGCCGGAATCGGTGAACATGAACCGGATCCTCTATCGCGAGTGGTTCCCGCAGATCATGTACAACCATCACCAGACCGGCCCCACCGGCACGGTGATGTTCTCGCCGCCCTTCCGCGATCCGTTCAACTACGTCTTCGACCCGATCGTGGTCAACACGCTCGACCAGGTCGGCGCCGCCATGCACACCCGCTTCGACGCCGAGGGCAAGCCCGGCGTGACCACCCGGTCCGGATCGAACTACTCGACCTGGTGGAACGGCGGCCTGCGGACGATGGCGTATTTCCACAACCAGGTCGGGCTGCTGACCGAGAGCATCGGCAACCCGACGCCGCAGACGATCGGCTTCGTGCCGGATCGCGTGATCGCGCGCGGCGACCTGCCGTTCCCGATCACGCCGCAGGTGTGGCACTTCCGCCAGTCGATCGACTACTCGCTCACCGCCAACTACGCGGTGCTCGACTTCGCCCAGCGCTATCGCGAGAGCCTGCTCTACAACATCTACTTGGCCGGCCGGAACAGCATCAAGCGCGGCAACACCGACAACTGGACCGTCTATCCGCGGCGCGTCGCCGAAGTGAAAGACGCGATCGCCAAGGACATGAAGGTTGATGGCGGCTCCGACTCGCGCATGGTGTCGGGCGGCCGCATCGCCACGGTGCCGGAGAAGTACTACGCGATCGTCCGCAAGCCGGAGTACCGCGATCCGCGCGGCTACATCCTGTCGGCGAACGAAGGCGACTTCCTCACCGCGACGAAGTTCGTCAACATCATGATCAGGAGCGGCCTCACCGCGCATCGCGCCACAGCGCCGTTCACCGTGGCGGGCAAGCAGTATCCCGCGGGCTCGTACGTGTTCAAGGGGGCGCAGGCCTTCCGGCCGCACCTGCTCGACATGTTCGAGCCGCAGGATCACCCGAACGACTTCCAGTATCCCGGCGGGCCGCCGATTCCGCCGTACGACAGCGCCGGCTGGACCCTCGCGTTCCAGATGGGCCTGAAGTTCGACCGCGTGCTCGAGGCGTTCGACGGCCCGTTCGAGAAGATCCCCGACGTGATCAAGCCGGCGCCCGGGAAGGTCACCGACACCGCAGGCGCGGTTGGCTACGTGGTCAATCACAGGAACAACGACGCGTTCATCGCGATCAACCGCCTGCTGAAGGCGAACGAGGAAGCGTTCTTCGTCGGCGATCGCGGCTACCAAAGCGCGGACGGCACGGGCGTGATCTACATCACGGCGAAACCCACCACGGGCGCGTTGCTGGCCAGGGCCGCTGCCGACCTGGGGTTGAGCTTCACGGCTGTGACGCAGCGTCCGGCCGGCGCCATGTACAAGCTCACGAAGCCCCGGATCGGTCTCTGGGATCAGTACGGCGGATCGATGCCGTCCGGCCACCTCCGGTGGCTGCTGGAGCAGTTCGAGTTCGACTTCGAGCGCGTGTTCCCCGCGACGCTCGACGCGGGCAACCTCAAGGCGAAGTACGACGTGATCCTGTTCCCCGACGGCGGTATTCCGGAGACGGATAGCGCCGGCGGCGGTGGCGGTGGCGGCTTTGGCGGACCGGCGCCGAACCCGCAGGACATTCCGGAGGAATTCCGTGCGCATCTCGGCCGGGTCTCGATCGCGAAGACCGTTCCGCAGTTGAAGGCGTTTGCGGAAGCCGGCGGCGTGCTCGTGGCCTTCGGCGGGTCGGCGGTGCTCGGCCATCACCTCGACCTGCCGGTGAGCGATCACCTCGTCGAGGTCGCGCAGGATGGCACCGAGCGGCCGCTGCCGGGCACGAAGTTCTACATCCCCGGATCGATCCTCAGCGTGGCGGTCGACAACACCAACCCGGTGGCGTTCGGCTTCGAGAAGAAGGTCGATGTGTTCTTCGATGCCAGCCCGGTGCTGGAACTGGCGCCCGATGCGGCGCTGCGCGGGGTGAAGACCGTCGCGTGGTTCGACACCAAGACCGCGCTCCGCTCGGGATGGGCGTGGGGCCAGCATTATCTCGAGGGCGGCACGGCCGCCGTCGAGGCGCAGCTGGGCAGGGGCAAGGTGTTCCTCTTCGGGCCGGAGATCACCTTCCGCGCGCAGCCGCACGGCACCTTCAAGTTCCTGTTCAACAGCATCTACTACGGCACGTCGGTGCCGGCAGGAGCGGCCACGACCACAACAACCGCGCAACCGTAACCGCGGCGGCATGGGGGCTTAGAATGCCCCCATGCCGCTCGAAACCGTCTTCTCGTTCACCAGCTTTCTCGCCGTTTTCGGCTGGCTGCAGCTGGTTCTGCTCCCGAAACACCCGATCGCCAGGACCCTGGCGGGCGTGATCGTGCCGCTCGCGCTTGCGGCGGCGTATCTGTTTCTGATCGTCCAGAACTTCGCCGGCGCCCCCGGCGGCTTCGGCTCGCTCGCCGATGTCGCGCTGCTGTTCTCGAGGCGGGAGCTGCTGCTCGCCGGCTGGATCCACTACCTCGCCTTCGACCTCTTCATCGGCGCCTGGGAGATCCGCGACTCGCAGCAGCACCAGATTCCGCATCTGGTGATGATCCCGTGCCTGGCGATGACGTTCATGCTGGGCCCGATCGGGCTGCTCTTCTACTTCGCAATCCGGACGGCGAAGAGTCGTACGGTGTCAGACACCTTTCCAGAATCTGCGATCTGAGGAGAATTTCGTGCCAACGAGGCGCGGGACTCGGACGCGGCACCAGACTTGCTCTATGCGTGTCGGGAGCCGCGCATATGGGCCGTCCGAAGCGAATTCTGCCATCTGGAACGATCGTGCATGCTGTAAATCGTGCTGTGGAGCGTCGGATCATCTTTCGACGGCCAGGGGACTACAAAGCGTTCATCAAGCTGCTCGAGGAAGGACGCGCAAAGGGGTTGGTCGAGGTCTACGCGTATTGCGTGATGCCCAACCACTGGCACCTGGTCCTGCGCGCGCTTACCGACGACGGCATCTCGAAGTTCATGAAATGGCTGACGGGGACACACGCGATTCGGTACCGCCGGTATTACAAGACGGTGGGGCTTGGCCACATCTATCAAGCCCGGTTTCGCGCATCGATCGTAGAAGACGACCACCATTTCCTGACGGTCCTGCGGTATGTCGAGGCCAATGCCAGCAAAGCCGGATTGGCGCGCTGGGCGGAGGATTGGCAGTGGTCGAGCGCGTTTGCACGAGCCGACGGGGATCGACGCGTTCTTGCGGAGCTACCGCTCGCGCTGCCCGCGAATTGGTACAAACTATTGAACCCGAACGCGGACGAGCCTGTCGACCAATCCTGACCGCCGTTTGGCATCGTTTTCGCCACGGATCGCAATTTTTGGAAGGGTGTCTGACACCGTGAACGAGCTCCGCACCCGCGACCCGATTCTGTTCTGGGCCGGCGCCCTCAACCTGCTCGGCCTCCTCATCGCCACGCTGCTGTCGATCAGCGACACCCGCCTGCTCCTCGGAATCAACCCGTGGATCAAGCCGATGAAGTTCTTCACCTCCATCACCTTCTTCCTCTGGACCACGGCGTGGTTCATGGCCGAAACCCGCGACCTCCCGCGCGCCCGCGCCATCGTCCGGTGGACCATCGCCGTGGCCATGG
Organism: Acidobacteria bacterium RIFCSPLOWO2_12_FULL_67_14b; assembly: GCA_001768615.1. Classification (GTDB taxonomy): domain Bacteria; phylum Acidobacteriota; class Vicinamibacteria; order Vicinamibacterales; family UBA2999; genus 12-FULL-67-14b. The sequence continues at coordinate 13,681 of MELE01000047.1, forward strand.
CCATCGAGATGATCCTGATCACGACGCAGACCGTCCGCGGCGTGCCGTCGCACTTCAACGAATCGACGGCCATCAATATCATCATCTTCAGCATCATGGGGCTGACCATCGCCGTCAGCACGGTGGCGATGGGGCTGTTCCTGTCGATCCTGCGCCGCGACACGCCGCCCCGCCGCGCCGGTTACCTCTGGGGGATGCGCCTCGGCGTGGCACTCTTCCTTCTCGCAAGCATCGAGGGCGGCGTGATTATCGCCAACGGCGCCCACACCGTGTCGCAACCCGACGGCGGCCCCGGCCTGCCCTTCGTCAACTGGTCGACGACCGGGGGCGACCTGCGGATCGCGCACTTCTTCGGCATGCACGCCATGCAGGCGCTGCCGCTCTTCGGCTTCCTGCTCGATCGCACGGTCGGTGGCGATCGCGCCGTCGGTGGCGACAAACCTTCAGGTTTGTCGATCCCGGCGACGGTCGTCATCGCCACCGCGATGGTCTGGCTCGCCATCATCGTCGGCCTGCTAGTGCTGGCGTTGCAAGGCCGGCCGCTGCTGGCGCTATAGTCTGTGAAATGTTTTCTTCGTGATCTTCGTGTTCTTCGTGGTTGCATTTTTGGGAGCGGATATGACCTATTACGGTGGTAAGGAAATGGCCGAGAGCTGGCGGACAGTGCGCAAGAACACGGTGCAGGCCGCCGAAGACATCCCCGAAGACAAGTACGCCTTTCGCGCGGCGCCCGACACGATGAGCGTCGCGGAACTGCTCGCCCACCTCGCCTCCAGTCCGCACTGGGCGCACCAGTGCCACTTCGTCGACCCGAAGTCGAAGGTGTCGGGTGAAGACTTCGGGAAGTGGATGGCCGAAATCACCAAGTTCTCGAGCGGGCTGACCACGAAGGCCGCGATCCTGGACGCGCTCAGGACCAAGGGCGAGTCGTTCGCGAAAGAGCTCGAGGCCATGACCGACGCGCAGCTCGGCGAGCGGGTCGGCTTGCCGATGGGCGACAAGACGCGCTTCGAGATGCTGCTCGGCGTCAAGGAGCACGAGATGCATCACCGCGCGCAGCTGTTCCTCATCGAGCGGATGCTCGGCATCGTGCCCCACCTGACCCGCGCCCGCCAAGCCGCGCGCGCATGACGCTGCTGTGCGCGGGTGAGGCGTTCGACGACCTCATCTTCGTCGGCCTCGATCGCATTCCTGCTCCCGGCGAAGAGGTCAAGACCGACACCTTCGAATCCACGGTCGGCGGCGGCGCGGTGATTACCGCCGTCGCCGCCGCCCGGCTGGGGATGAAGGTCGAGCTGCTGAGCGCCCTCGGGCCCGCCGCGGTCAGGCGGCTGCGCAAGGAACGCGTCCGCATCACCAACCTGATTCGTCCGGGAGAGCCACACGCGATCACGGCGGCGCTGTCGACCACCGAGGATCGCGCGTTCGTGACGTTCAATGGCGTCAATGCACGCCTGGAACGCAGGCTGGCGAAGGCGATCACGAAGGTCAAGAGCGGTCATGTCCATTTCTGCTTCTATCCCCATGATTGTGGCCAATGGGCGCGCATCGCGTCGCGGCTGCGCAAGCGCCGCGTCACCACCTCCTGGGACTTCGGCTGGAACGAGCCGCTGACGGCGGATCGCGGGCTCACCGATCTCGTCGACGCGCTCGATTTCGTGTTCGTCAACGAGCTCGAGGCGCGGCTCTACACCGGCGAGCCGACGCTCGAGACGGCGATGCCGCATTGGCGGCAGCGCAAGGCGATCACCATCATCAAGCAGGGCGAGAACGGCGCGATGTGGCT
>MELE01000047.1:15478-21350 GCA_001768615.1 Acidobacteria bacterium RIFCSPLOWO2_12_FULL_67_14b
CGACATCCATTTCCCCGCGCCCCGGGTGAAGGTGGTCGACACCACCGGCGCCGGCGACGCGTTCAACGCCGGCTTCCTGGTGGCCTGGATGCGCGGCAAGTCACCCGCGCAGTGCCTGGCCGCCGGGAACAAGGCCGGCGCGGCGTCGACGCAACGTGCGGGAGGGATATGAGTTGCCGGGAGGGCGGGACTTTAGTCCCGCCGGAATGAAGGTCGCGATCGTCGGGGGCGCCGGCGTCCGGGTACCGTTGCTCGCCGGCGGCCTGGCGCGGTCCGACCTGCGTATCTCCGAGATCGCGCTCTTCGACATCGATCGGGATCGCCAGCGCCCGATCGCGGACATCGCCGCCCGCATGGCGCCGGGCGTGCGCGTGACGAGCGCCGCCACGCCGGAATCCGCCGTCGCAGGCGCCGGCTTCGTGATCGCGAGCATTCGCGTGGGCGGCGCCGCCCGGCGGGCGAAAGACGAGGCCGCGGCGATCGCGCTGGATGCGGTGGGCCAGGAGACCGTCGGTCCCGCCGGCTTCGCCATGGCCGTCCGCACCATCCCGGCGATGGTCGAGTACGGCCGGCTCGTGTCCCGGCTCGCGCCGCGCGCCTGGCTGATCAACTTCTCGAACCCGGTCAGCATCATCACGCAGGCGGTGCACCAGGAAACCGATGCGCGGCTGATCGGCATCTGCGACACGCCGATGGAGATGTTCGAGGACGCGGCCCACGCGCTCGGCCTGCCCGCCTCCGTCTGCTCGTACGACTACTTCGGCCTGAATCATCTCGGCTGGGTCCGCGATGTGCTCTTCGAGGGCGAAGGGCAGCTGCATCGCATCTGGGAGGATGATGCGGCGCTCGCGGCGGCGTATCGATCGCCGCTGTTCGAGCCCGAGCGCCTCCGCGCGCTCAGGCTGTTGCCGACGGAGTATCTCTATTACTACTACCGCCCCGACGTCGCGCTGGCGCACATGAAGCACGCCGGCTCGAGCCGCGGCGCCGTCGTTGCGACCCTGACCGAGCGATTCTTTGCCGAAGTAGGTAGAGGCGGGTCTTTAGACCCGCCTGCGGACGCGCTCGCCAGCTACCAGCGCTATCTCGCCGATCGCGACAGCAGTTACATGCAGATCGAGACCGGTGCCACGACCCCCCGCATCAAGCCCGACTGGGCCGAGCTCTCCGGCTACGATCGCATCGCCCTCATGACCATGCGCGCCATCGTCCACAACCAGGGCGCCATCATCCCGCTCGACGTCGCCAACCGCGGCACGCTCCCCTTCCTGGAGGCTGAAGACATCGTCGAGGTGCCGTGCCGGGTGGATGCAAGCGGCCCGCATCCGCAGGCGGTGGCGCCGGTTCCCGATCATCCGCGCGAGCTGATCGCGCGCGTGAAGGCCTACGAGCGCGCGACGGTCGGCGCGGCCCTCACCGGCGATCGCGAGGAGCTGATCGACGCGCTCGCGCTCAATCCGCTCGTCAAGTCCCGCGAACACTCCGCGCAACTGGTCGAGGCGTTGTTGCCATGACCGCCGCCCAGGACACACCTAAAGGTTTGTCCCCACAAGCAGGTTTGTCCCCACAGTTGGAACGGAAGATGGGCCTGCTCCAGGCCACGGCCACCAATGTCATCTCCATGGTGGGTGTGGGACCGTTCCTCACCATCCCCTTCATGGTGGCCGCCATGAACGGGCCGCACGTGATCTACGCCTGGCTCGCCGGCCTCGTGCTCGCCCTCGCCGACGGCCTCGTCTACGCGCAACTCGGCGCCGCGCTCCCCGGCAGCGGCGGCGGCTACCTTTACCTCCGCGAAGCCTTCAGGCCGTTCGGCCTCGGCCGGCTGATGGCGTTTCTCTTCATCTTCCAGACCATCCTGATCGCGCCGCTCTCGGTCGCCGGCGGCGCGGTGGGCTTTGCCGACTACCTGCAGTTCGTCTGGACGACGATGACGCCGATCGAGCACCACCTGATCGCGGCCGCGGTGTGCATCGTCTCGACCGCCCTTCTCTGGCGCAACATCGAAGACATCGGCCGGCTTGCCGTGGTCATGCTCGTCGTCGTGTTGATCACGGTGGGCTGGGTGATCGCCGTCGGTCTCGTCAAGTTCTCGCCCGTCCAGGCGTTCGCGTTTCCGCCGGCGGCGTTCACCTTCGATCGCAACCTGCTGATGAGCGTGGGCGCCGCGTCGGTGCTCGCCATGTACAGCTACGGCGGCTACAACCAGGTGTGCAACATCGGGGACGAGATCACGGATCCGACGCGCACCATCCCGCGATCGATCGTGCTCTCGACCTTCCTCGTCGCGACGCTCTACATCCTGATGACGGTGGTGATTCTCGGGATGATCCCGTGGCAGGAGGTGAAGGAGTCGCGCACGGTCGCGTCTGTCTTCATCGCGCGCACCTTCGCGGATCCGGAGACCGGGCGCCTGGCGGGGATCGTGATGACAGGGCTGATCCTGTTCGTGGCCGCGGCCTCGCTCTACGCGACCATCCTCGGCTACTCGCGGATCCCTTACGCCGCCGCGCGCGATGGCGATTTCTTCAAGGCTTTCGCACGGGTACATCCGACGAAGCACTTTCCGGATCTGTCGCTGGTCACGATCGCAATCGTCTCGATCCCGTTCTGCTTCTTCACGCTCGGGCAACTGGTGAGCTGGCTGATCCAGGTCCAGGTGCTGCTGCGCTTCATCTGGCAATGCGCGGCCGTGGTGTTGCTCCGCCGCTTCCGCCCCGACATCCCGCAGCCGTTCACGATGTGGCTCTACCCCTGGCCGGCGATCCTCTCGGGCGCGCTGTGGCTGTTCATCTTCTTCACCGGGCCGTGGGAGGGCATCGTCTTCTCGTTCGCCTTCCTGGCCGCCGGCGTCGCCGCGTATGGCCTCTTCCTACGGGGCTCTTCCAAGGGCTAACAAGTTCGCCGTAATGCGATACGCTCCGGCCACTCCGTAGGGAAGTTGCCGGTGTAACGCGTAGGCGAAGTAGGTCCAGTTCCCCTTCCCCACTTTCGCCGTCAGCCAGCCACCGCTCTGCGGCGCCTGGCCCTTGTCGAACGTCGAGATCATCGGCGTGTAGGCGGCGTCCCATTTGGTGAAGAACTTCGACCCGCGCTGCTCGACCCAGCCGTCGAAATCCGCCGTGGTGATCCGGTTGGGCCACGTGAACGACTGCTGCGCGGGCGCCAGGATCGTTACCGGCGAATCCTCCTCCGACACCTCCTCCGCGCTGCGCGGCAGCTCGCCCGGGAACGGCGCGAACTGCGCCGGCACGAACTCCTGCGTGTTGTAAAGGACGATCATGTTGCCGCCGGCCTTCACGTAGTCGATCAGCCGCTGGTTGTAGGTCTTGAGATCGTCGCGCACCGCATACGCGCGCGTGCCGGTCATGATGGTGTCGTACGCGGACAGGTCCGCCGAAGCGAGGTCGCGCTCGTTCAGCAGCGTCACCTGGGCGCCGAGCTGCTGCAGCCCCATCGGCACCTGGTCGCCGATGCCCATCACGTAGCCGACCTTCAACCCCGCCACTGTGGTCACATCCACCCCGCGGACGTCAGCGGTCGCCGGCCGATAGAGATAGCGCAGCTCGAGGTCGCGGTGATCGATCAGCTCGTAACCCTCGGGATACTGCTTCCCTCCCGCGCTGGCTACCGCCTCAATCGAATACGCCTTCGCATCGATCGATCCGGGCCGCACCGAGAACCTGAACGCCGCCCGTTCGCCCGCGCGCGCAAACGAGAACGGCGCCGACGCGGGCGCTGAGGTCCATCCTGCCGGCATCTTGAGCGTCACCTGTCCGGCTGTGGCCCCGTCCGCGTTGTGCAGCAGCGCCACGTCGATATCAACCTTTCGTAGAGGCGGGTCTTTCTTGTCCGCCGAAGCGCGTGGCGCGGAGGCGGAAGACCCGCCTATCGGGGCCCCGCGCGGAACAATCGCGTTCGCCGGCGTCATCATCACCGCCAGCCGCGGCACGCTGCGCACTTCGCGCAGCACTTCGCCATAGGGCAGCTTCGACTCGCGCCGCTTGACGGTCTCGCGAATTTCCACCGGCACGCCGTTCACCGTGTATCGCGCCACCGCCACCAGCGGCGCGGGCGAGACCGGCCGCCCGAACTGCGCCGGATCGCTCAGCGTGTAGCGGCTCTCCTGCAAACCCCTGCGGGAGAAATACGGCTTCGTGCTCATCGCCACATCGTCTGCCAGCGTGACGGTCGAGCCCGACACGTTCCAGCCGCGAGCGCCAATCAATTGCGGGTCGCCAATCAATTGTGGCGACAAACCTTCAGGTTTGTCGTCGCGCGCCGACGCGACCAGTCGCGTGTGCACCGTGAAGCGCTGCCCGGGAACCGGCGCTGCCATGAGCGGCGGTTCGGTCTCGGCGATCAGCTTCAGTCCCAACGCGGCGTTGATCGCATCCTGGAACTGCTGCTCCTTGATGGTGAGGAGGAAGCGTGCGTCGGCGTCGGTCGCGGCCGCGATCGCCTCGCGCGTGAGCTTCAGCCCTTCTGCCAACGCGGGCGCGCTCGCCGGCGGGTTGGTGATCGAGAACGCCGCCATCGCCTTCGCCACGGCACCGTCTATTGCTTGGCCGTCCTCCCCGATCGCCGCCTCGATGGTCGCCGCAAGGCCGTCGAACAGCGTCGCACCAGATGCACCAGATGCACCCGATGCACCCGATGCACCCGCGACGAGCCTGTAATACCCGTAGACGCTTCCAGAGCTCGGCGTGAACCGGCCGCTGTTCTGCGATCGCTGAAAGCTCAACCCATAGCGCGCAACGTTGTCGTACGAATCGCCGAGCCGCGGGCTGTATTCCCCGCTGTCGATCCGCACCGTCCAATCCTCATTCTCGCGAACGCCGCCGATGTAGACCTTCTTCGCCTGCCACGGCCGCAACCCCTCGGCAATCTGATCCGGAAACCGGCCCGGGTCCGCCGCCGCGCGGAACCCCTCCACCGCCATCAACCCCGCGGTCTGGTGATTGCCGTGCCCATCCCGCTCGTTGCCCTGGAACCGCGACAGGATGATCGTGGGCCGGCTCATCCGGATGATCCGCACCACGTCGCGCAGCACGGTGTCGCGCCCCCACATGTCGAGCGACTCTTCGAGCCGCTTCGAGAAGCCGTAATCGACGACGGTGGTGAAGTACTGCTCGTCGATGCCGTAGTAGCGGCCGGCCTGCAGCAGCTCCTCGGTGCGGATCAACCCGAGCGCGTCGAACAGTTGCGGACCGATCGCGTTGTCGCCCGACTCGCCGCGATTGAGCGTCAACAGCGCCACCCGCGCGCCATCCCCACGGCTCAACTTCGCCAGCACTCCGCCGTGCTCGTCATCCGGATGCGCGGTGATGTGCATCACGCTCGCGGTGGTGCGCAGCTTGAGGATCTTCTCCCACGCCGCCGCGGCACCGGTGTTCTGGGGAATGGTTTGGGATTGCGAACCCGTGGCGAGCACTGCCACGAACGACAGAGCGAGCAGGGCCCCTCGGCGCATGGGTACTTCTACCACGCCGATCTCAACGAAACCACGAAGAACACGAAGACAACCACGAAGCTCACGAAATCTCTCTTCTCAGTGAGAAGGTTGGTTCGTGGCCTTCGTGATGATCTTCGTGATCTTCGTGGTTTGGGTTTACTTCCGCAGCGAATCGATGCTCCACTTCCCGGACCCGACCGCCGCGAAGTAGAGGAACACGAAGCAAAAGAGCGCTGCCAGCTCGCCGCCGTTGACGATCGGCCAGTAGTCGCGCGGGAAGTGGGCCTGGAAGTAGGCCACGGCCATCTCGCCGCTCGCGATGAACGCCACTGGACTCGTGAACAGGCCCAGCGCGATCAGCGCGCCGCCGATCACTTCGATGATCCCCGCCAGCCCCATCTGCGACATCAGCTCCGC
>MELE01000047.1:21366-32634 GCA_001768615.1 Acidobacteria bacterium RIFCSPLOWO2_12_FULL_67_14b
GGGCGCCGGCCGGCCGAATCCGCCAAACAGCTTGGGCAGGCCATGCTGCATGAAGAGGAAGCCGGCGGCGATGCGGAGGAGGGCGAAGATGGTCGCTCTGTGGGGGCCGAGAATCTTTTCCATGGCAGGCATACGCTAAGGGGGTCGTGGCTGCTTACCTGAGAGGTCCGGCGGCCTCTGTCCGTCTATTGCTGTGATGGCGACCGATCCCCCTGTCGGCAAGCGACTGCTGACGCTCGTGCACATCTCCGATCTGCACCTGGCCGTGCCGACGCCGTCCCAGGGCGGCGCGCCCCCGCGGTTCTGGCGCCGCAGCACGGTGTTCGACGGCCTGCTGGGACACACCGAAGACGCGCTGGAGGATCTGGAGGCCTTCTTTCTCCGGCTCGGACGGGAGAAACCCCGCTTGGTGGTGACGGGCGACCTCACCGCCTGCGGCAACCCCGCGGAGTTCGCGCTCGCCAAGCAGTACCTGACCAGCCGCATCCAGCTCGCCGGCGGCCGGCTCACCGGACTCGAGGTGGCTGACGCGTTGGAGTGGACCATTCCCGGCAATCACGACCAGTGGCCGGGGGCCCGTGTGATCTACGGCCGGCCCACCGCGGGCCTGAAGACGCTGCGCCCGACGCCGATCGCACCAAAGCCGATTTACCTGGGCAAGGGACGCAAGCTGACGATCCTCGGCATCGACTCCGATTCGGACGTCGGACCCTTCAGCGAAGATCGGGAGTTTGCACGCGGCCAGTTCTTTCCCCAGCTCGACGCGTTGCGGCTCGCGATCCCCTCATGCCATCGCAAGGAGATCCGCGTCCTGCTCGTGCATCACTCGTCAATGCATCGCGGCGAGGTCCTCTCCATCAAGTCCTACAGCAACAAGGGACTCTGGACCTTCATCGAGCAGCGAGGCGTGTCGGTGATGCTGACGGGCCACGTGCACGTCGCCGCGCGCAGCGTGACGGACGTGACCCACAAGGACAAGACGTGGCCCGTGCTCGAAGCACGGTGCGGCACGACTTGTCAGACCGACGAGGTCCCGCCCGGATGGGCCGCCGCCAGCAAGACCCCGATCTCCAGGGATCGTTTCCCGGCCAACTCAGTGCTGCTGCATCGCCTCTACGACACGGGCAAGGCCATCGAGTGGCGTGCTCACACGGTCCCTCGTACTGACGGTGGCTTCCTCGAACGAAATGCCATCCCTTTGTGCGACCCTGTCGTCGTCTGGCCCAGGTAATCCTGCTTCAAGCGGTCCTTGGCAAACGTCATGACGGGTTTGAAGGACTTGGCATGCGCGCGCCCGACCTTCAGAATCCGGCCGTACAGCTGTTTCTTCATGGCCGCGGCATCGAACGCGCCCATGATGACTTGCTCCGGATCGATCTTGCCGATGCCGGCCCGGATCTGGCCCAGGAGCTTCTTCACCGTAATGGCTTCGTATCGGCTCTTCTTGAGTTGCGCCTCGATCTTTCTGCCTAGCCCGCTGCGGCCGAGCTGTATTGCGCCCTTCTTTGCGGCCACCAGCATCGCCACTTGCTGCTCGTTGACGAAGTAGATCTCGTTCAGCTGCATGTAGATCTCGACTGGCGTCTCGATCGGCGCCCGTTGAGGCTCGATTACGTCAGGGCGCCAGCGCTCGAGCAAGTCGGCGCCGGGGCCCTGCGGATCGAGCAAGAGCACGAGCGAGTCGCCCTCGACCTTCGACACCCTCAAGTCAGAAAACAGCTGCCGGCAGATCTTGGCCACATCGATCGTCCAGTCAAACAAGGGCCCGGCCGAGTCCTGGCCGACTCGCGCACGCCGGACGATCTCGGCCAGCATGGTCTTTCGCTCCGCCGCGACAGTCTTGCCCAGTCGCAGTCCCTCGGGCGACAGGACGATTCGCTTCCTGGGCTCACGCGATGCGTAATTGAACACCAGGAGATTCACCGCATCGATGGCGCGAAACAGCTGCACACGATCGATGCGCTCCTCAACCGTTCGGAGCTCGGCGAGGTCCATCGGCAGACTGGGCAGCAGCACCTCTTCCACCGCCCGTGCGATCGACTTGCGATCGTCGGCGACCACCTGGTCCATCCTGGCAATGGTCTCGCGCTCGTCCTTCGACAGCGTGACCCCGCCGCCGCTCAGGGCGTCGTAGACCTGCTGCGGATTCGCCATGCCGTCGTCGATCTGCTGGCAGGCCTCGCAGTCCTCCAGGTGCTGCATGATTGCCACGAGCTCGGCGCGTGCCTTCTCGATCGCGGATGGGTTGGCCGGGTCGGCCGCCAGCGCCGCCCAGATTTCGCAAAGATTCGTCGACATGACTGGCTCCGGTTATCGCTAGGGGTTTCCAAGTGACGCAGCGGCTGCGCTGAGACTGTGAATCAGCCGGCCGTACTGCAGTCGGGCCTGTTGCCGCGACAGGCCAAGATCGGCGGCCACGCGCATCAGGGGCTGCTGATCTCTCCACAACCGGATAGCCAGGGGACGGAGGTCCTCCGGAAAGGTCTCGTCGTGACTGATGGCCACGGCAATGCGTCCCAGCGCCTCCGCCAGCCGCTGGCGAACGACATAGCGAGAAACCCTGAACCGCTTGGCAATGGCGCGCTCGCTCTGTCCCTGATCGAGGCGCGCATCCAGCGTGGCGCGAAGCGTCTTCGGTAGTCGCTTGTACGCGAGGAGCACGCTCGCTTCCAGTTCCACTGGAGGGTAGTCATCCAGGATCGGAGCCGGATGATCGATCGCCTCGTCGAATGGGACAAGAATCGCCTTCCACCGGATGCCGCGGACGATTCGTGGCCGGGCAAACTGGAGGAACGATCCGTACAGATACGTAGAGAACTTGCCCTTCGACGGATCGAAGTGCTCGAAGAGGCCGGGAAGAGCCTCGAGGTAGAAGTCGTGAATGACATCAAGCGCCTCACCGGGATTGATTCCATAACCCCTCCGAGCAAGGCTGCCGACAGCCGAGAGCAGCATTGGAGTGAATGCTTCGTAGACCTCATCCAACGACGCTGGAACGCTGCCTGTAATAGACGGCCCCTTACTCATCGGAATGATTGTGCCGGGCCGGGCCGTTGGCTGGACATGAGCCGGAATTGACCTGAAATCAACAACTTACATGGCCTGGTGTGACCCGTGGGGCTGGAATCTGTTCCAGAGGTGGCATACGGCTGGTCCGACCGTTTCACAGCTTACATGAGGATGCGGTCAGCTCAACTCGACTCTGGAAAACGCCTCCAGCATCGCCGCCTCCGTCGGGGGCTTCAGCACGTTCACCGCAGCGAACTCCTCCGCCGGCGGATACCCCAATCGCGCGGATGCGATCGGCGGCGGCCTCGTGGATCTCGTCGAGCACACCCTCGAGCGCCGGAAGGTTGCCGTGAATGTCGTAAATCGCTGCGACCCGCACGACCGTCCCTCAAAACGAAACCACGAAGACCACGAAGACCATCACGAAGGCCACAAACCCATTCCTTCTGAAAAAGAATTCTTCGTGATCTTCGTGATGATCTTCGTGCGCTTCGTGGTCTCTTTGCTGGTTATTGCTCTCGGAGAGCGACCATCGGGTCGACGCGCGTGGTCCGCAGCGCCGGCAGCAGGCTCGCGACCACGCCCGCGATCATCAGCGTCAGCGCCGCGATCCCGAACGAGGGCAGGTCGAACGGGCCGACGCCGTAGAGGATTCCGGCCATCGATCGCGCCAGCAGGATGGCGGCCACGAGGCCCAGCGCGCCGCCCATGGCGACCAGCATCACGCTGTTGCGGACGATCAACGTCACCGTGTCGCCGCCCGAGGCGCCGAGCGCCATGCGCAGGCCGATCTCTTTCGTCCGCTGCGTCACCGAATACGACAGCACGCCGTAGATGCCGAGCGCGGCGAGCAGCAGCGCCGCCACCGCGAACACCGCCAGCAGCGTCGTGCTCAGGCGCGGCAGGAAGACGGCGCGGGCGAGGATCTGATCCATCGTGCTCACCTCGTAGATCGGCTGACTCGGATCGACCTCCCAGATCACACGCTGAATCGTGTTGGCGACCGCCATCGGGTCCTGGTTGGTGCGCGCCACCAGCGCCATGCCGGCGGTGGGGCTTTGCGTCATCGGCAGGTAGACCTGCTTCCTCGGCTCGCGGTCCAGCCCCTGATTGCGCACGTCGCCGACCACGCCCACCACTTCGCTCTTCCCGTGCGGGTTCTGGATAATGAGGCCCAGCGGGCTCCGATCAGGAAAATATCTCCGCGCCATCGTCTCGTTGATCACGCTCGTGCGCGGGCCGGTAAGCGAGTCGCGCTCGTCGAGGAACCGCCCGGCGATCAGCCGGATCTTCATGGTCTCGAAGTAGCCGGGCGCGACGATGCGGACGTCGGCGAGGGGATCTTCGGTGGGCGGCGGCTGCTGTCCTTCGACGTTGAACGGCAGGGCGCCGGCGGTGCCCACGTCGTGCAGCGGCATCGCCGATACCGCGGAGGCGTTGGTTACGCCAGGAGCGCGGCGCATGCGTTCGATCACATCTTCATAGAAGCGCACCTGCGTCGTTCGCTGGTACTTCGTGGCCGGTAGCAGCACGCGTGCGGCGATCAGGTTGGCCGAATCGAAGCCCGGGCTCACCTGCAGCAGCTTCGAGAAGCTGCGTGTCATCAATCCCGCGCCCACGAGCAGCACGAGCGCGAGGGCGACTTCGATGACAACGAGCCCGCTGAGCAGCCGTCGTGCGTACGGGCTGCCCGTGGTGCCGGACGATTCGTTCATGTTGTCGCGCAGGTCCTGGCGCGAGGCGTGGAGCGCGGGCAGCAGGCCGAAGGCGATCGCGACGCCGATCGAGACCACCATGGTGAACAGCAGCACGCCGCCATCGAGCTGGATGCGATCCATTCGCGGCAGTTGGCTTTCGGGCAGGGTGGCGAGCAGTTGCAGTCCGCCATAGGCGACGAGCAGTCCGAGCGCGCCGCCGGTGATCGACAGCACCAGGCTTTCGGCGACGATCGGCTTCGCCACTTCCCAGCGGCTGGCACCCAGCGCGCCGCGTACGGCAATTTCCCGGCGGCGGCTCGATAGCCGCGCCAGCAGCAGGTTGGCCATGTTCGCGCAGACGATCAACAGCAGGAACGCGACGGCGCCCATCAGCACCATCAGCGCGGGGCGCGAGGCGGCGACGAGTTGTTCGTGGGCCGGCACCACGCGCGCGGTCCAGCCGTCGTTGCTGTCTTTGAATTCGGCGGCGATGCGGCCGGCCAGCAGGTTCACCTCTTCCTGCGCCTGTTGGTGCGTCGAGTTGCCGGCGATGCGGCCCACCACCGTGAGCGAGCGCGCGCGGCGCGAGCGGCCGTGCATGTCTTTCGGATCGAACGCCAGCGGCGTCCACACTTCCACGTTCGTGCTCGTGGGGAATTCGAACACGGGCGGCATCACGCCGACTACGGTGAAGGGGACCGAATCCAGTTGGATGGTCTTGCCGATGATGGCGCGATCGGCGCCGAGCACGCGCGACCAGAAGCCGTGGCCGAGCACGACGACGCGGTCGTTGCCGACGGTGGCTTCGTCGCTGGTGAAGGTGCGTCCGAGGGCGGCGTTGCTCTTGAGGACGGCGAACAGGTCATGAGTCGCGCGCAGGCCGGGCACGTTCTGCGGGTCGCCGCTGCCCTTGTAAGAGAAATCGACATGGCGATACGCCGCGAGCGACTCGAGGCTCTTCGCCTCGCGCTTCCAATCCTCGTACGTGGGAATCGACACCGGCCCGCGGTTGCCTTCGGGATTGACTTCCCACAGCACCGCGATTCTCTCGGGATCCTCGTACGGCAGCGGATTCAAGACGACCGTCTTGATCACGCTGAAGATGGCGGTATTGGCGCCGATGCCGAGGGCGAGGGTGAGCACGGCGACCAGGGCGAACGTCGGCTGGCGGCGCAGGGTGCGGAAGGCGTAAGTGAAGGCGGCGGTCCAGTCGGCCATGGGAGGCATTGTAGCCTGCCGGGCTCCGGATCCGGGCTCCGGGAGCCGGGTGTTACGATGCCGCGTGGCCGAAGACGCACCGGTGGCCGACGGCGTGGACCACGCCCTCGACCCGCGCGTGATCCCGAGGCAGCGGATCGTGGGCGGCATCGTGATCGCCGTCATCGCCGCCGGGTCGCTGCTGGGCCTCGGCATCGGAATGCTGGCCGAAGACGACGCGCCAGGATGGTTGCTGGCACTGCAACCGGTGGTCTGGCTGGCGCTGGTGCTGCTCGGCGCCTGGCACGCCTACACCTGGCCCGCTCGGCACTATCGACACACGTCTTACCGCGTCGACGATCAGGGCATCGAGATCCGCACCGGCGTCTTCTGGCGCGTCGTGATCAACGTGCCGCGCTCGCGCGTCCAGCACATCGACGTGTCGCAGGGGCCGCTCGATCGCCGCTACGGGCTCGGCGCCCTTGTGATCTACACCGCCGGCACCGATCATGCGAAGGTCGATCTCGAGGGTCTCGAGCACGGCCGCGCGCTGCGCATCCGCGATTACCTGCTGCCGTTGGGAGCGGGCGATGCCGTCTGAACAGCGGCTGCATCCGGCGACCCTGCTGTTCGACATGGCCCGGCACGCCAAGCGCTTCGCGCTGCCGTCGCTGCTGGTGATCGTGGGCGCGTCGCAGTCGTCGAGCGGGCCCGGCGGCATGTTCGGCCGCATGCCGGCCGGCTGGGAAGCGTGGCTGCTGGTGTTGTTCGTCCCCGCGATGCTCACGACCATCGCCCGCTACCTGTCGTTCCGTCTTCGCTATGACGATCACGAGCTGGTGATCCGGTCGGGCCTGATCTTCCGCAACGAGCGCCACGTGCCGTTTTCGAGAATCCAGAACGTCGATGCCGTGCAGAACGTGGTTCATCGTTTGTTCGGCGTGGTCGAGATCCGCGTGGAGACCGGCGGCGGCAAGGAGGAAGAAGCGCGATTGAGCGTGCTGCCACGGTCGGCCTTCGACGAGATGCGGCGGCACGTGTTCGGCGAGCGCGCGCCGGCGGCCATGCCGGACACTGAGGCGGAGGCGGAGGCGGAGCCGACCGGCGAGACGCTCGTGCATCTGCCGTTGCGGGAGCTGTTGCTCTGCGGCTTTCTCGAGAACAAGGGAATGGTCCTTGTCGGCGCCGCCTACGGCGCGCTCTGGGAGACTGGCATTCTCGGCGGCGCCTGGGATCGGTTCTCCGGCGGCACCGAATTGATCGGCCGTGGTTTCTTTCGGGATCTGATCCGGGCGGTCGTCGATGACGGCCCGTTGCCGGTCGGACGGATCGGGATCGCCCTCGCGGGCGTCGCAGCGTTCCTGGTGCTGGTGCGCGTCGTCTCGATGGTCTGGGCGCTGGTGCGCCTCTACGATTTCCGGCTCACGCGCGTGCGTGAAGATCTTCGCACTGAGTACGGGCTGTTCACCCGGGTGACCGCCACCGTGCCGATCCGGCGCGTGCAGACAATCACCGTTCGATCGGGGCCGCTGCACCGGTGGCTGAATCGCGCGACGGTGCGTGTCGAGACGGCGGGCGGCGCCGGAGCCAAGTCGGCCGCGCACGTGCGCGAATGGCTGGCGCCGCTGATTCGGCGGGCCGGGTTACCCCGTCTGCTGCAGCAGGTCCTGCCCGGTTTCGATCTGGCTGCGGTCGCGTGGCAGCCGGTGCACCCGCGCGCGTTCGCGCGGGCCGTCAAGCCGCCGCTCGTGATCACCGCCATCGTCACGCTCGGCGCGGCCCTTACGATCGGCTGGGCCGCCATCGCTGTCTTCCTCCTGATGCTGCTCTGGATGGTCCTCGGCACCCGCCAGTACGTCGCGCACCTCGGATGGGCGGAGGGCGACGAGGTGGTGGCGATGCGGAGCGGCTGGATCTGGCAGCAGATGACGCTCGCGCGGGTGAACAAGATTCAGGCGGTGGCGATGCACCAGTCCCCGTTCGATCGCCGCGCGGCGATGGCGCGCGTGCGGGTCGACACGGCTGGTGCGGGCGAGTTCTCGCACCGAGTCGACATTCCCTATCTGGACCACGAGGTCGCCCGCCGGCTGGCCGAGCGGCTGTCGGTGCACGCCGCGAACACCGCGTTCCGGTGGTGAAGGCTCATGACAGAAAGATCGCAGAATTTGCCACCTAACAACGACGCAACCCGTTGTCTGAAAACGGCTTGCGTCATCGACTGCCGCGGGGCATAATCCGTTTGTAGTATCCCGAATGACGTCGAATCAATCCTCTCTGACGTTTCGGTTCAGCCTCGACAAGTTCATCAATGCTCTGGCCTACTTTGCTTGCCAGGGCATCAACGACTTGACGAAATTGAAGGCGGCGAAGCTCCTGTACCTGGCGGATCAGTATCACCTCTTTCGCTATGGCCGACCGATCACCGGCGACCGTTACATCGCGATGGACCTGGGGCCCGTGCCGGAAGGTGCGTTCCAGCTGATCAGCCGACTCATTGAGCCGGCGGAGGTCACCGACCCTCAACGGACGCGAGCGCTCGAGCGGCTGGATGTGTATCGCGGATTCCTGCGGCGCTACGCTTACCCTGTGCTCCGGGCGCGGTCCGGGCCCGACATGGATGTGTTTTCGGACTCCGAGGTCGAAGCGTTGGCGGCCACTCTCAAGGAGTTCGGCCAGAAGTCGGCGAGAGTGTTGGTGGACCTGACTCACGAACATCGCGCCTATAAACGCGCCGACGCTGGACGAACGCCGGGGAGTAGCACTCACTTGCCTTACGAGTACTTCTTCGAGGATGCACCCGATGGCGTCAAGGCCATCCAAGGCCTTGCACACTGCGGACAAGAGGACCGTGACTTCGCGGACTCTCTGGAACGTGCTGGCCGCGTGGCCCTGCGTTCGAATTCCGCCGCGGCTGAGCGCTGAGCGGTCGTGGGATGCGCCTCCCACTCGATGTCGTTCTTCGGCGGGGCGTCATCTTCCTCTGGACACGATACGACAAGCTCGACGATCCGGCTCTTGCCGGTCAGACCAAGCCGAAGTTCATCGTCATTCTGAGCGGCTCGCCCAGGGACGATCCGCTCGTCTACATCCTCACGACATCGGAGAAGTCGAAGCACGCGGAGCATCCCTTCCCTGCCGATCTCCAGCATCTGCCCGCAGTATCGTGCGACTTCCTTCCGGTTGACACGCTGATCGACGTCGGCGATGCCGGACAGCTCGAAATCGGCCGGGATGAGTTCGTCGCGCTCTATGAAAGCGATGCGGTCGTCAACAAGGGTGAGCTTGACGCCTCACACCTCGCCGAACTGATGGCAAAGATTCTCGCCTCTGCCAGAGTCGCGCGTCGTTTCAAGCGGATTCTGACCGGCGCCTGAGCACGCAGTTCCTGCCACTCCGTCGTCTAAAGGCTGAAGGCTGATTCGGGCCCGGGAATTGCAGGCAGGATGCTGATGAGGTAGAAATGCACCGGCACACTCTCGCGGTCGTCGTCGTCGTATTGACGTTTCTGGCGGGATGCGCGAGCGGACGCTTTGGCCCGGCCGCCGACACCGAGGTCCCCACGGGCCCTCACACGCTGAAGAAGCTGAGCGTCGAGGAGCGGCAACGCCTGCTGCAACGTGCTCATGTGTGGCAAGCCATCGACACATCTTCCCTGAATCTGATCAGGGGCCCCGTCGTGCCGGCCGCCTTGCGCATCGGCGCCCAGACCACCTGCACCTTCTTCTTTCCCGACAAGCCGCTCGGTGGCATGACGCCGAAGTTCTTGTGCGACCAGGGCAAGGGCGATGTCGTGAAGGTCAAGTACGGCGAAAAGAATGGCGAGGTCTACGCCGAGGTCGCCGGCTCCCGGTTGCTGTGGGCGCTGGGGTTCAGGGCGGATGTGATGTCTCCCACTCGCGTGACGTGCCGCAATTGCCCTGAGGACCCGTTTGCCGTCAGCGTGGCGGACTGGCAGCGCGGCAGCCCGACCAACGTGTCGACGGTGGTGTTCGAGCCGGCGGTGATCGAACGCCAGTTTGCCGGCGACCCAATCGAGGTGCCGGGATACGAAGGATGGGCGTGGCCCGAGCTCGACGAGATCAGCGAGCGCGGCGGCGGGGCGACACGCGCGCAGATCGACGCGTTGAAGCTCGTCGCGGTCTTCATTCAGCATTCGGATTCGAAGCCGGGTCAGCAGGAGATTGTGTGCGCGGCAGGGCGGCGCGGCAAGGACGTGAAGGGCAACGAAACATGCGCGGCCGCGTGGCTCGTCATCAAGGACCTCGGCGGCTCGTTTGGCAAGGCGACGCGGTTCAACACCAGCAAGATGACGCTGGCCGACTGGGAGAGCGTCGCGATCTGGAAAGACTCGCGGCAGTGCATCGGTGACCTGCCGAGATCGATGACCGGCAGCCTCGACAATCCGCAGATCGGCGAAGCCGGCCGCCGCTTCCTGGCGCTGCGCCTGACGCGGCTGCGCGACCGGCAGATTCGCGACCTGTTCACGGTGTCGAACGTGGAAAAGCGGGGCGAGACGATTGAGGGCGCCGACGGGCGCAAGCGTCCGGTCACGGTCGACGACTGGGTGCGCGTGTTCAAGAAGAAGAGGTCAGAGATCGTCGCAGCGCGCTGTCCGTGACGATCCTACCGTCGTCGAGCGGCGAGTAGTTGCGCCAGTCGCAGCGGCGAGGCCACCTCCACCCCTTCGATGGTCTGCCCCATCACATGGCCGAAGTCGCGCCTGTCTCCGGTCACGAATAGTCGGCATCGGCTGCGGATCGCCGCACAGAGCAGTGGCGCGTCCTTGTCGGCCAGCGTCACCGGAAGGGGAAAGAGCGCCGAAGGCACGAGTTCGACGCGCGCCAGGAGGTCGCCGAACGCGGGCAGCCAGGCCGGGCGCTTCAGCGTGAGATTCCGGCGAGCTTCCTCGACGGCGAGGTCGCTCGACACGGCCACGTCTTTATCGACGAGCCATGCGATCAGCCGGGCGATGTTGCTTCCCGCGTTGCTCGCGGAGAACAGGACGTTGGCGTCAAGAAAGACGCGCATGGATTACTTGGGCTTACGAGTCTTCTTGACCTTGGCCTTGGGCAGGAGCTTCCCGATCGCGGCCTCGTCGCGGGCAAACTCGGCAATGCGCGCCTCGGTGTAGACCTCGATGGGCACGCTGATCGACGGCCGAAGCAGAATGCCCGCCTCGGTATCTTCGAGGATGAGTTCGTCGTTGGCCTTCAGCCCGTAGGCCTGGCGCAGTTGGGCCGGAATCGTGATGACCCCCCGGTCGTTGAGCGTCACTTTGCTCGACATTTATACAGAATAGCAGTTTTACTGTATTACTGCTAGGGCCTTTGCGTCTCACGCCACCGCTGCGAACACCGCGTTGCTC
>MELE01000048.1:0-17552 GCA_001768615.1 Acidobacteria bacterium RIFCSPLOWO2_12_FULL_67_14b
AAGCACGTACCTTGTGACGACCCGCGACAACTGGCTGTACGGCACCGTATTCGGCGACCGCGCTCACCCGGAAGGGATTCTGTTCCCTGGCCTGACCGCACTTGCTCTTGCGTTAGCGGGCGCGTTCCCACCGATTAATCGATTACGAATCGCTTACGTCGTCCTCCTGCTGCTCGCGTTCGATTTGTCTCTGGGCTTCAATGGAGTCACATACCCATTCTTATACGCGACGGCACTACAGTACCGAGGCCTGCGCGCTCCTGGCCGATTGTTCATTGTCGTGTCGGCGGCGCTCAGCGTGCTGGCTGGGTTGGGGTTTGCCCGGATCGAGAAGCACTGTCGGAGTCGTTTACACCGGCTGCTCCTTGCGGGCTTTGCTGTGACGTTAATTGCGGCTGAGAGCGCCACTGTGCCGCTCTCTCTGGAGCCGGTCCCAACTCCAGACCCGATCTATCGGTGGTTGGCGCGGCAACCACCGAGCGTTGTGTTGGAGTGGCCATTTCCAAAGCCCAGCACCCTTGGATTTACGTTTGATCCCGCTTACATGTACTTCTCCACCAACCATTGGCAACAACTGGTCAACGGCTACAGCGGGTTCCATCCCTCGTCGTACATCAGGCTGCTAGATACCCTGACGCCGTTTCCCAACCCCGTCGGAATCGCAGCGCTCCGGAAGCTGGGTGTTGATTACTTAATCCTTCATCGTGACTTAGCACCCGATGAGTGGGATACCGTCAACCAGGCGCTACGGGCGAGTCCGTGGGTACGTCTCGTGATGACCGATGGACCTATGAGGGATGCCGTCGCCGTCTACCAGATCGTCGGCCTCAACGCCGAACCGAACATTGCTGAAGGTGGAGAACATCCACGGATCACTACAACAATTCATCGCCGGTGACCAGACTTGAACAATTGATGTTGTGGATGATCGAGGCACAATCGGCTGCGTGCTCGCTGTCGGGCAAGTTGGGGTGTCTGCAAGCAAACAGCGCCAAGACCGCGATCCCAGTGGCGACCAGCCGCGTACCCATGATTACCAGTGCGCGAAGACGCGCTAGCAAGCAGAGCCGTGGCCGAGGACTCGAAGCTGGTCGATCTGCCTCATCCATTCGCCGATCCGGTTCCAACTGGCTAACCGTGGGTCCCCCTGCCCGTGCGGGTCAGCCGAAGCAGGGTCAGCGGAATCTTGCCCTTGAACGTCTTCTCCACCACGACGTAGCCGGCCTCTTCGAGCCGCGCCAGGTGGCTCGACAGGTTTCCCTTCGTGAGCCCGCTTTCGCGTTGCAGCCACAGGAAATCCGTTTCCGCCACCCCGGCGAGCAGCGCGACGAGCAGCAGCCGCGCCGGTTCATGAATCACACGGTCCAGCTCGTTCATTCGCGCTCCTCCACCGGGTGGCGATCGAGGAACAATTTCAGGCGCAGCCCGCCCGATGAGAACGGCGGCTGCCCCCAGCGCGATGAGCAGCCAGTAGGCGGCGCTCCGCCCGATCTTCAGCGCACCCAACGCCAGGCCCAGCGTCAGCGCGACTCCCGCCAGTGCCAGCAAATGGGGCGCGCGCTGCCTCAGGCTGGCGACGAGGAACGACAGGCTGAGCAGGACGCCCATGCTCGGCGCGGCGACGTGATCGAGGCCCGCCGCGCGGCTTCTGACCACCACGGCCGCCAGAACGGCCGCCGCCACCATCGCGATGTCCGCGGTCGCCAGCCAGGCGCCGCCGCGGGGCAGGACCTGGCCGCCCCGGAAACCGGTGGGCCGAATGGGATAGGCTGGTCTGCACTGGCCCGTGCTGCCGTGGCCCTGAAGGCCCGGTTCTGCGCGGCGAGAAAGGCTTCGGATCATGCCTACGCTGGATGCTCTGGCCACCCGGTTCCCCGAAATCCCTCCCTCGGTCATGTTGAAAATCGACCTGCTGCGTCGCGGCGTCCGCATGGGCCTCGCCCCGGTCGGGACGCGCCACTATCACCACCACGATGAGCAGGGACAGAAGCCCGTGGACCCGCGGGCCCACATCCAGGGCAGCGTGATGCTGCCCGACGGCACCACCGTCTTTGTCGCGCACAACCCGGCCAGCCCGTACGTCATCGAGGCGGATCCGGACACCGGCCGCATCCGGCTGCGCGAAGGCGAGCGCGACGAGTTCATTACGGAACTCATGCCCGGGCCGCGCTTTGGCTGGACCGCGGCGCGCACGGCGCAACAGACGCCCATGGCCGCGGTGTTCAGCCAGAGCCTTGGCGGCACATGCGGCCCGCTGGCGATCTTCCTGCTGCGTTACTGTGAGTTCACCAAGAACGACGAAGAGTGCCGCTTCTGCTCGTGGGTGCGAATGGGGAAGTCGCACGAGGTGCGTCCCAACGCGGCCGACCTGCGGGAGGCGCTTGGCGCCATCTGGGCCGAGCAGGAATCGATCGGCTACCTGGCCTTCAGCGGCGGCAGTCTCTTCAATCGCACCAAGGAAGCCGACGCGTTCCTGCTCTACATGGACGCCGCCAGGGAGACGGGGCTGCGCCTGCCGACTACGGTCGCCGCCATCCAGGCGCTCGACCGGCCCGACTCGGCGCGGTTGCGCGGCGCGGGCTTCGACTACGCCTGCTATTCGATGGAGGTATGGGACGACGCCGCGTGGCAGGCCGTGCTTCCAGGCAAGGCACGCTCCGTCGGACGCGCACACTGGATGGCGTGCCTGAGCGATGCCGCCGAGGAGTTCGGCCCTGGCCGGGTGCTGTGCAACTTCCTAGCGGGCGTCGAGACGGCCGTGCCGGGGCTCTACCGGTCGCCGCAGGCGGCGGCCGATGCCACGCTCGAGGGCATGCGCTGGTGCTACGAGCAGGGCGTGTATCCCAAGTGGGCCGTCTGGATCGTGTCGGGCGGGGCCGTGTTCTCGTCGCACGATCCCGCGCCGCTCGAGTACTACGCGCACCTCATCGCGGGCCGCCGGCAGCTGTATGCCGAGTACGGTCTGCCGGTCCCGGCTACCGACTGCCGGCATTGCCTCACCCAGTCGTGCGAGGGCGACCTGGCGGTCCTGGACCCGGCGCGTTACGCCATCGGCGCCGCCGCGATGTGCGACTGGGACCACCATCATCCGGTGGCGCGCGTGGTCAACTGAACCCGGCGCGCCTATCGGAACCCGATGTCCTCGTGCTGGGCGGCGGCCCCGCTGGCTCGGGCGCGGGCCGGTTGCTGGCCACGTGGGGGCATGCCGTGCGTCTCGTGACACGTGCGCCCGCCGACGCGCGGCTTGCCGTGTCACTGCCCCCCAGCTGCCACAAGCTGTTCGATGCGATCGGCGTCCGCGACGCGATCGAGCGGGCGGGCTTCGTCCGATCCACGGGCCACACGGTCTGGTGGGGAAGCCGGGATCCGCGCGTGGAGATGTTCGCTGGCGGCGCGCGCGGCTGGCAGGCCGACACGCACGTGCTCGAAGCGGTGATGCTCGAACAGGCCGCTGCCGCCGGCGTCACCATCGAAAGTAGAGGCGGGTCTTTAGACCCGCCTTCTTTGGACCCGCCTTCTTCAGACCCGCCCGTGTCGTTCACGCTCGATTGCACCGGCCGATCGGGCCTGCTGGCGCGCGCGAAGGCTCTGCGCACGTACGACGATGGGCCGCGCACCATCGCGCTGGTGGCATCGTGGCGGCGCGATTCGCCATGGCCGGTGCCGGACGACACGCACACGCTCATCGAGTCCTACCAATCCGGATGGGCGTGGTCCGTTCCGGTCGCAGGCGGCACACGTCATGTCGCCGTCATGGTCGATCCGCAACGTTCCGGCCTCGCGCGCGGATCGTCGGCCCGGGAGGTCTACCTCGCGGAGATCGCAAAGACCTCCGTCTTTGCAGGTCTTATCAGGGACGCCGCATTCGCCGATGGGCCATGGGGATGGGACGCCTCGACCTATAGGGCGGATCGATACGCCGGAGACGACTGGCTGCTGGTGGGTGACGCGGGCTCGTTCATCGATCCGCTCTCGTCCGCGGGGGTGAAGAAGGCGCTGGCCTCCGGGTGGCTCGCCGCCATCGTGACCCACACCTGCCTCGTGCGGCCGGAGATGCGCCGTCACGCGCTCGACTTCTTCACGGCCCGCGAAACCGAAATCGAGGCCGCGCATGCGAAGGCCAGCCGCCGCTTTCTGGCGGCGGCGGCGCCGAGCCACGCGCACCCGTTCTGGAGTGAGCGGGCGGAGGAAGGCGCGCTCGATGACGACGAGACGACACCGCTGCGGGCGGCATTCGAGCAGTTGCGCCAGGCGCCGTCGGTGAACTTCCGTGCAGACCCCGCGCTTCGCGTCGAGCCGAGGGCCGCGGTCAGCGGCCGGGAAGTCGTCCTGGAGCCCCGGATTGTCTAGGCGGACCGGCCCGCGGGCGTCCGTTACGTGCGGGATGTCGACCTGTTGGCCGTGCTCGAACTGGCGCCGTCGTTCGCCCAGGTGCCGGATTTGTTCGAGGCCTATTGCCGTCGTGCGGGACCAGTGGCGCTGCCGGATTTCTTGTACGCGCTGGCGACGGCGGTTGCGCGGCGCTGGCTTGTGGCAGAATGACGCCCACCGCATCTGTTGATTCGAGGCCCAATGTGAGAACTGCAACCCGCGCCCTTGCCGGCACAACCCTCGTCCTGGTGGCCCTGCTCGCTCGCGCCGTCTCGACCGAACAGCCCGCCGCTCCCACGGCGAAGCCCGACGAGGGCATCCCGATTACCGATCAAACCGTGCAAAAGGCCTGCGGGTCGTGTCACCGCGCCGACGAGAAGGGCCAGCTGTCGCGGATCTCGTTTCAACGCCACACACCGGAAGGCTGGCAGTCGACGATCCAGCGGATGGCGGGCCTGAATGGCCTGCAGATCGATCCGGCCACCGCGCGCCAGGTGGTGAAGTACCTGTCGAACCACCTTGGCCTCGCGCCGGAGGAGGCCAAGCCCGCGTCCTGGGAGGTCGAACGCCGGGGGACCGACTTCAAGTACACCGCGAGCACCGATACCGAAGCCGTGTGCATCAAGTGCCACTCGATGGGCCGCGTGATCTCACAGCGCCGCACGAAGGCGGAGTGGGATCTCCTGATCGCCATGCATCGCGGCTGGTATCCGCTCGTCGACAACCAGGCGTTCCGCCGCAACGGCCCGCCGCCTCGCGACCCATCGCCCGATGGACGCCCGCCCGATACGCGGCACCCGGTCGAGAAGGCCGTCGATCATCTGGCGCGGACGTTCCCCCTGAAGACGCCGGAGTGGACCGCGTGGTCCGCCACCATGCGGCCGGCGCGGCTCGAGGGCACCTGGGCGCTGAGCGGATGGGACCTCGGCAAGGGCGCGATCTACGGCAGCGTCGGCATCGCCGCCGTATCCGGATCGACCGATGAGTTCACGACCACCATCACGTATCGCGTGGCGCGCACCGGCGAGACGATCTCGCGCACGGGCCGCTCCATCGTCTACACCGGTTACCAGTGGCGCGGCCGATCGGTCGCCGGCGGGAGCCAGGACACCGCCTTGCGCGAGGTCATGTTCGTCGATCGCGACTGGCGGCAGATCGAAGGCCGCTGGTTCAGCGGCGGCTACGACGAGATCGGCCTCGACATCCGGCTCGACCGCGTCGGCGCGGAACCGCGGCTGCTTGGCACCGACCGTACCGCGCTGCGCGCCGGCAGCACGGCCCAGGAGCTGAAGATCTACGGCGCAAACCTTCCCGCGTCGCTGCGCCCCGCCGACGTCGATCTGGGTCCCGGCCTGACCGTTTCCCGGATTGCCTCCGTCGCTCCGGACCTGGCCACCGTCGTCGTGGATGTGGCCGGCAACGCCGCCGTCGGCGTGCGCGATC
This sequence comes from Acidobacteria bacterium RIFCSPLOWO2_12_FULL_67_14b, assembly GCA_001768615.1. Classification (GTDB taxonomy): domain Bacteria; phylum Acidobacteriota; class Vicinamibacteria; order Vicinamibacterales; family UBA2999; genus 12-FULL-67-14b. Next base: position 5,815 of record MELE01000048.1, read on the forward strand.
TGTTTGTCGCCGGCGCCTCGAAGCCGAAGGCGCTGGCGGTGTTCGATCGCATCGACTCGATCAAGGTCAAGCCCGACTGGGCGATGGCCCGCGTCGGTGGCGGCACGTTCCCGAAGATGCTGGCGCAGTTCGAGGCCTGGGCGTTCCACAACGGCGTGGACGGCCGGCCCGATACGGCGGATGACATCAACCTCGGGCTCGTCGATGCGGCATGGAGCATGGAAGAGTACGCCGCCACCTACGGCGATGACGACATCAAGTTCGTGGGGACGCTGAACGAGGCGACGGGCCGCTTTACACCAAACGTGGACGGCCCGAACCCGCAACGCCGGGGCGAGCGCAACAACATCGGCGACGTCTGGGTGGTGGCGAAATACACGGTGGATGGCACCGGTGGTAAGCCGGCCCCGACGATCCGCGCCCGAGCCCACCTGCTGGTGACGGTGCCGCTCTACATGCGTTTCGATCCCACGGTGGGCGGCCAGTGAGCATCCTCGGCCTTCGCGAGTTCCACCCGTTCGAAGCGGCCGGCCGGCGCTATGTGTATCTGGTCCCGAGCGCGGCGGTGTTCGCGCTCGACGATTGCTCGGAAGCCGTGCTGAAGGAGCTGGATGCCGGTCCGCGGGCCGCGGCCGATCTGGCCCAGGACCTGGGGGCGCGCTTCGATCGCGCGGAGGTGTCGGACACCATCGCCGAACTTCAGCGTGTTCGTCTTCTCGGGGAGGTCGACAAACCTTCCGCCTTCGCGCCGGGCGCTTCGGCGGACAAGAAAGGCTTGTCGCCACCGGCGACGCCGAAGATCGTGCCGCTTCGGCCCGTGCCGCTGCAGACGCTCGTCGTCAACGTGACCAACCAGTGCAATCTCGCCTGCACCTACTGCTACGAGTACGGCGAGGACAAGATCGTCGACACCGAGAACGGGCAGCAGCCGAAGTTCATGAGCGAAGAGACCGCGCGTGAAAGCGTCGAGTTCGCCTTGCGCGAGTCGCGCGAGAACAGGCACGCCCACATCACGTTTTTCGGCGGCGAAACGCTGATGAACTTCCCGGTGCTAAAGTCGACCATCGCCTACGCGCGCCGGCGCGCGGCCGAAGTCGGCAAGGACATCGACTTCAGCCTCACCACCAACGCCACGCTGCTGCAGCCCGATGTCATCGAGTTCCTCGCGTCCGAGCGCGTCGGCGTGACCATCTCGATCGACGGCCCCGAGGACATGCAGGACAAGTTCCGCGTCTTCAACAACGGGCAGGGCAGTTACGCGATGGCGGCGCCGAAGATCAAGGCGCTGCTCGCGCGCCACCGTTCGCGTCCGGTCGGGGCGCGCGTGACCCTGACGAAGCAGACCCTCGATGTGCGCCGGATCTACAAACACCTGTCGGAGGATCTCGGCTTCTGGGAAGTCGGCTTCGCGCCGGTGACCACGGCGCCCGGACGCGACTACGCGATTTCGGACGGCGGCTTCGACCACCTGCTCGAGCAGTTCCGCGCGCTGGCCACCGAGTATCTCGAGGCGTCGCTGCAGAATCGCCACCACGGCTTCTCGAACGTCCGCGAGACGCTGCAGGAGATCCACCAGGGTCACGCCAAGGCGTATCCGTGCGGCGCCGGCATCGGGCTGATGGGCGTGTCGACCGACGGCCGCGTCGCGCTGTGCCACCGCTTTGCCGGCTCCGACGACCACGGCCTCGGCACCGTGAGAGACGGCGTGTCGTGGCCGAAGCAGCAGGCGTTTCTCGATGCGCACCACGTCTCGAACAAGACCGACTGCGCGACCTGCTGGGCGCGGCCGATTTGCGCCGGTGGCTGCTATCACGAAGCCAACACGCGCTACGGATCGACCGAGCGTCCCAACCTGCATTACTGCGAGTGGATCCGCGGGTGGACGCACACCTGCCTGGAGATCTACGGCGAGCTGGCCGCACGGAACCCGGGGTTCCTCCGGCAGTTCGACGATCAACCGACCGAGAGGGTGTCATGAAGCATCTCACCGCCATCAATCGCAAGGCCGCCCGCATGGAAGAGGTGACCAGGACGGAAGCCTCGCGCCCGGAGGGCGCGAAAGACGTCGTCGCCCTGCAACAGGGCCCGCCGCAGCAGCCCGAGCCGCCGCACATTCCCAACGGGTGCTCGCTGGTGTTCTCTCCCGGATGGGAGGCGGATCGCAACGGCGGCACCGCGGGGCTGTGCCAGCCCGTGGAGCGCGATCTGTTCGACTGCCACATGGGTTGCTTCTGGCCGGCGCAGGTGCCCGACCAGTTGAACCACGCGCCCGACTGGACCGCCAAGTGCGCCGCCGCCCAGAAGGACTGGCGCAAGATCGATCTAATCTTCCCCGACGAGAAGAAGTGATGAAGGCGCTATTGACCGTCGCGCTTGTCTGTACGGCCGTGACCGTCGGTGTAGCGCGGAACTTTAGTTCCGCGGATGCTGCGGATCAGCGGCCGGCCCGCCCGGGGATCACCGGCGGCGACCACCTGCTCTACATGGGCACCTACGCCGGCAACATCCAGATCTTCGATGAAGCCACGGAAACGAAGGTCGGCGAGATTCCGCTCAAGACCGGCATTCCCCGCTCGCTGACGCTGTCGCAGTCGCGCAGCAAGTTCTACGTGCTCGACTCGACGCTCGAGAAGATCGAGGTCGTGGACATTCCGACGCGATCCACGCTGACAACGTTCACGCTGAGCGAGGGGAACAAGAAGACGCGCATCCGCGGCCTGCAGGTCGATCCACTCGAGCGGTTCCTGATCCTGCTCACCCGCACCGCGACCAAGCAGATCGACCGCTGGGAGATCGGCGACATCAGCCTGCAGCTCTACGACCTCGCCCAGAAGAAGATCACGCGGACCATTCCGTGGCCGCGCGGCGAAGAGCGCGAGGGCGTCAACATCCGCTTCTCGCCGGACGGCAAGCTCCTGTATTTCTTCGGCGACGACGTGCTGATTCTCGAGACCGAGAACTTCACCGAGGTCGACACCTGGGCGCTCAGCCGGCCGCTCGAGTCGGGACTCGGCCGGATCAGCTTCGGCTCCGTCGACGACTTCAATGAGGACCCGGGATTCTTCACGGGCCTCTTCACCGTCCAGGACCCGGTGATGAACCGCCGCATCATGGGCATCGGACGCGTCAACCTCGTGGGCAAGAGCGTCGACTTCACGCCGATCGGCCCGGCCGAAGGCGTCGGCTTCGCGATGGCGCCGGACCGCAAGCGGGGCTACGGGCTGATGCAGCAGATCGGCCGCTACGAATTCTGGGCCTTCGACGTCGAGCAGCGGAAGCTGGTCGGCCGCACCCCGTTCGAGGGCCGCCCGCGCATGGCGCTTCGCGTGTCGTCGAACGGCCGCCTGCTGTACGTGTTCCAGGCGGGCGCGACCATCGATGTGTATGAAGCCGCCACCTACAAGCTGCTTCGCACCATCCAGATGAACGCGGATCAGACGACCAACTTGTTCATTCTCCCGCGCCCGGCCGCGCGCTGACGTGGATCGACGAGCGTTCGCCTACCTCCTGCCGTACTGGCGACGCCTCGTCCTCGTCCTGATCATCAGCCTCGTCAGCACGGCGACGACGCTGGCGATCCCGTACCTGTCGAAGGACCTGATCGACACGGCGCTCGTCGGCCGCGACCTCGCCGCCCTCCGCCGCATCGTCTCCTGGTTCATCGCGCTGGGCGTGTTCGGCTTCGTCCTCAACGTGGCGAGCGGGCTCCGCTACACGCGCGTCTCGGCCGAGATCCTGTTCGACATGCGGCTGTCGCTCTACCAGCACCTGCAGCGGCTGTCGCCGCGGTTCTTCGCGCGCACCCGGCTGGGCGACATCGTGTCGCGCATCAACAACGACATCAGCGAGATCCAGCGCGTCGCCGCCGAGGCGGCGCTGGCTTGGGTCGGCAACGTGCTGTTTCTCGCGGGCAGCCTCGTGATGATGGTGTGGCTCGACTGGCGCCTGTCGCTGGTGGCGCTGGCGCCGATGCCGCTGAGCCTCGTGGCGCTGGTCGTCTACCGGCGCCGTCTCGAGCGCCATGTCGCGGCGCTGCGGCAGCGGAGCGCCGACATCGGCAGCTTCCTGATCGAAACGCTGCAGGCCATGTCGCTGGTCGTGGCCTCGAACGCGCAGGGGCGGGAGAGCGCGCGGTTCCGTGGCTTGAACGGCGCGTTCATCGAGGCGCTGATGACGATGCAGCGCGTCACCTACTTCGCGGGCGGGCTCCCCGGCACGCTGCTGTCGATCGGGTCGGCGATCGCCTTCTTCTACGGCGGCCTGCGCGTGATCGACGGCACGCTCACGCTCGGCACGATGGGCGCGTTTCTCGCCTACCAGATGCGCGTGTTCGCGCCCGCGCAGGCGCTGATGGGCCTCTACGCCAGCCTCGCCACCGCGCGCGTGTCGTGGGCCCGCGTGTGCGAGATCCTCGACTTCCCGATCGACGTGACGGAGCGGGCGGACGCCATGCCGTTGCCCGTGGCCCTCGGCGATCTCGAATGCGACGCCGTGACGCTGACCACTGACCGCGGGGCGCGGGTACTCGACGCCGTGTCGTTCCGCGCGCGGCAGGGCGGCACGGTGGCCCTGGTGGGCGGGAGCGGCGTCGGCAAGTCGACGATCGCCTACCTCGTGACGCGCATGCTCGACCCCGATAGCGGCGTGATCCGTCTCGACGGCCGCGATCTCCGGATGCTGAAGCTCGCCGACGTCAGGCGCCAGGTCGTGCTGGTCGAGCAGGAGCCCACGCTCCTGCACGCGACCGTGGCCGAGAACATCCGTTACGTCAGGCCGGACGCGACCGACGCCGACGTGCGCCGGGCGGCGGCGGCCGCCGGCATCGCGCGGTTCGTGGAAGCGCTGCCGCTCGGTTACGAGACGCTCGTGGGCGAGCGTGGCCTTGCGATGTCGGCGGGCGAGCGCCAGCGCATCGCCCTCGCCCGCGCGTTTCTCGCCGACCCGGCCGTGCTGGTGCTCGACGAGCCCACCGCGGCGCTCGACGCGGTCGCGCAGCGCCAGGTGATCGACGGCTACCAGGCGGTGATGCGGGGCCGCACGACCATCCTGATCACGCACCGGCGGGAGCTGGCCATGGCCGCCGATTACGTGGTCGTGCTCGACGGCGCCCGGGTGGTGGACGAGGGCCGCCCGCGCGACCTGGCGGCGCGGCCCGGCGCGTTTGCGACGCTCTTCGAAATCGATCGCGCGTCGGGCGTTGAAGCGTGACGGCGGGTCCGGTCCGCGTCGCGGTGATCGACAGCGGCGTGCATGCCGGGCATCCCCATGTGGACGGCGCGTCCGGCGGCATCGGCATCGACGCCGACGGGCACGAGCACGCGGATTACGTCGATCGGCTCGGCCACGGCACCGCGGTTGCGGCGGTGATTCGCGAGAAGGCGCCGGCGGCCGAGATCGTCGCGATCAAGGTGTTCGATCGCGAGCTCGCCGCCACCGGCGCCGCCCTCGTGGCGGCGTGCGAATGGGCGCTCCGCCATCACGTCCACATCGTCAACATGAGCCTCGGGACGGTCAACGCCGATCACGAGGCCGCGCTCGACGGCGTGGTGGGCAGGTTGCGCGCCGTGGGTGCGGTCGTGGTGGCGGCTGGACCGCAGCAAGGGTCGCGCTGGCTGCCCGGCGCGCTGCCGGGCGTGTGGAGCGTGACGCTCGACTGGTCGATGCCGCGCGAAGAGGCGCACGCGACCGTCGGAGAGGGAGGACGCGTGGCGTTCCGCGCCTCGGGCTTTCCGCGGCCGATTCCCGGCGTGCCGCCGGAACGGAACCTGAAGGGCCTGAGCTTCGCCGTGGCGAACACCACGGGCGTCCTGGCCGCCCTGCTCGCGCGGGAGCCCGGTGACGGCACCCCCGCCGAACGGCTGATGCGCGCGATTAGTCGCGTCGAAGGGCGATGAGCGGGTCGAGCTGCGTCGCCCTTCGTGCGGGCCACAGGCACGCGGCGACCGCCACCACGGCCAGCAGGGCCGCGATGCCGCCGATCGTCACCGGGTCGCGTTCGGAGGTTTGAATCAGCAGCTGCGTGCTCGCGAACAACTTGCCCACCCCGAACGCGCCGCCGATGCCGAGCGTCAGTCCGATCGCCAGCTGCATGAACGACCTCCGCAGGAACAGCCACGCCACCTGGTTGCCCTGCGCGCCGAGCGCCATCCGGACGCCGATCTCCTGCGTCCGCTGTGTCACCGAGTAGGCCGTGACCGCATAGAGGCCGACCGCCGAGAGCGCCAGGGCGATGAACGCGAAAATCGCGAACATCGTCCCGAAGACGCGGAACGGCCATCGTTGCCGCGCCAGGCTCGCGTCCATCGTCCGGATGCCGAACAGCGGCAGGTCGGCGTCGATGGCGCGGACCTCTTCGCGCAGGAGGGGTGACATCGCGTTGGGATCGCCCTGGCTGCGGACGAGCAGCGTCATGAAGGCGCGCGGGTCCGTGCGGAACGGCATGTAGGCCACCGCATCAGGATCCGGCTCGGCGATGGCCCGCTGCCGCACGTTCGGCGCGATGCCGACGACGGTGGCCGTGAGCGAGACGGGAATGCCGCCGGTGGGCGCCGCGCCGCCCTGCAAGTCCATGTTGAGGACGATGCGGCGGCCGATGGGATCCTCGTTGGGGAAGTGCAGTTGCGCAAATCGCTGGTTGATGACGGCGCTCTCGCGGCCGCTCATCCCGTCTTCGTCCGTGAGCGCACGGCCGCGGATGAGCGGCAGCCCGATGGTCTCGAAGTAGCGCGGGTCCACCGTCACCATCGTCACGTTCGGCGCCTGCTGGCCCTGCTCGAGCGGCTTGCCGTCGAGCGTCAGGCGCCGCAGGAAGCCGCCCTGCATCGGCGGGTTGCTGGTGATGGTCACCCCTTCGATCCGCGCGTTGGCCTTCAGCCGATCCTCGATTCGCTGGTAGAAGGCGAGGCGCTGTTCCACGGCCGGGTACTTGCGCTCGGGCAGCGCCAGTTGCATCACCAGCAAGCGTGACGTGTCGACGCCGATGTCCTGGCGATAGAGGGTGAGGAAGTTGCGCATCATGAAGCCCGCGCCCGCGAGCAGGACGACGGTGAGGGCGAGCTCGCCGATCATGAGGGCGCCGGTCCACCGCCGCGCGCGGACGCCGGCGGTCCCGGATCGTCCGCCTTCCTTCAGGATTTCGTTCACGTCGGTCTTCGAGATGTGCAGCGCCGGGGCCAGCCCGAAGATCACGCCTGTGCCCAGGCAGATCGCCGCCAGGTAGGCGAACACGCTGCGGTCCATGGTGAACTGGATCCAGTAGGGACGGCCCACGTCCTGCGTCGCCTGGTCGAAGAGCCGGATGCCGACGAACGAAATAGCGAGGCCGATCGCGCCGCTGATCAGGGCCAGGAGCACGCTCTCGATCAGGAGCTGCCGGACCACCCGCCCCCGCGTGGCGCCAAGCGAGATGCGCACTGCGATCTCGCGGCCGCGTTGCGTCGATCGCGCCAGCAGCAGGTTGGCCACGTTCGCGCACGCGATCAACAGCACGAAGCCGACCGCGCCCAGCAGCGACAGGAACACCGTCCGGATCGGTCCGCCGTTCTGGCTCTCGTTGAAGGTCTGGATTCGCGGCTGGACGTCCTTGTTGGTGTCGGGATAGTCGGTGGTGAGCTGGCGGCCGACGTTGATCAGTTCGCTTTGCGCCTGATCGCGGGTCACGCCCGCGGCGAGCCGGCCGAACACCTGGAAGTTGCGCGCGTTGCGCTTCTGCTCCTCGAGGCCGGCGACGACGCTCAGCGGCTGCCACAGATCGGCGTTCTGCGGAAACTTGAACCCTTCAGGCATCACGCCGATCACGACCGAGGGCACGTCGTTGATGCGCACTGTCTTGCCGATGATCGACGGGTCGCTGCCATAGCGGTTCTGCCACATGCCGTGCCCGATCAGAACCACCGCCTGGGCCCCGGGCCGATCCTCTTCGGGCAGGAAGTCGCGGCCGAGACTCGGCCGCTGACGCATGATCTGGAATGAGTTGGCCGAGAGGAACACGCCGCTGTAGCGCTCAGGCAGTTTGCCTTCGTCGCTGACGTTGGCCACGGTGCCCGTGTAGGCCGACAGCGATTCGAACGTCTTGCTCGCCTCGCGCCAGTCCTTGAAGTCCAGGTAAGAGACACCCATGTTGCGGTTGCGTACCGGATCGAGCGAATTGAGCGCCATCACCGCATCCGGTTCGTCGATCGGCAGGCCGCGGATCAGCACGGCGTTTACGAACGTAAACACCGTGGTGTTCACGCCGATGCCGAGCGCGAGGGCAATCCCCGCGACGAGCGTGAACCATTTGTCCTTGACGAGCAGCCGGGCGGCAAAGCGCAGGTCTTCCCACAAACCCATGGTGGTTCCCCTTCAGAGACCTTGAGGGCGTTAGACACCGATTACGGAGAAATGCCCTGCGCGGTTCCGTTCGGTTACGATTTCGCTATGACGATTCGCCGCGGGACGGCCGCGGATGCGCCGGTGCTCACGGCCCTCGCTCGCGAGACCTTCTTCGACACCTTCGCCGCCACCAACGACGCCGCCGACATGGCCCTGCACCTCGAGCGGGCCTACGGCGTGGCGCAGCAGTCTGCCGAGCTCGCGAGTCCCGGCATCCTCACGCTGCTGGCCGAGGCCGGAGGCGCGGCCGTCGCCTACGCGCAGGTCCGGGCGGGTCACGTTCCGGACTGCGTGACCGGTCCCGATCCGATCGAGCTCTGGCGGTTCTACGTCGATCGCGCCTGGCATGGCCGCGGCGTCGCGCAGTCCCTGATGGCCCGGGTGATGGTCGAGGCGCGCGCCGGCGGCGCGCGGACGATGTGGCTGGGCGTGTGGGATCGGAACCCGCGCGCGCAGGCGTTCTACCGTAAATGTGGTTTCGTCGACGTCGGTGAACACGTATTCTTGTTCGGGACCGATCCGCAAACGGATCGCGTGATGGTGATGACGTTATGAAACCACGCCGCGTCGTCGGGCTGAGCATCGTCGCCACCGGGTTGATCTGGTTCCAGGTCGCCGGGCGGTTCGAAGCCTCGCGCATCGACGCGCAGCGCGAATCGCGCGGACAGGTGTCGGCACGGCCGGCGATGCTTCGCGTCGACAGCGACGCCCTGATGGCGAACATGAAGGCGCTGGCGGATCCGCGTTTCGAGGGGCGGGCGGCCGGATCGCCCGGGGGGGTCGCGGCGCGCGCGTGGGTGCTCGAGCGCGTCAGGGCCATCGGCCTCGAGCCCGTGTCGGGCAGCTACGAGTTTCCCTTCAAGTACACGCGCATGCGGGTCAGCGGGCGCGCCGACGGCGAGGGCGCCAACGTGATCGGGATGTGCGTCGGCGCCGATCCGAAGGCGCCGATGTTCGTGGTGTCGGCGCATTACGATCATCTGGGCATTCGCGAGGGGGCGGTGTATCCGGGCGCCGACGACAACGCCTCCGGCGTGGCGGTGATGCTGGCGGTGGCGGAGTACTGCCGGAAGACGCCGCTCCGCCGCACGGTGGTGTTCGCGGCGTTCGACGCCGAAGAGGCGGGGCTGCAGGGCGCGAAGGCGTTCCTGATCGCGCCGCCGGTGCCCAGGGATCGCATCGCCCTGAACGTCAACCTCGACATGGTGAGCCGAAACGACAAGCGCGAGATCTTCGTCGCGGGAACCTACCACTGGCCGCAACTCAAGGCGCCGATGGACGAGGTCGCCCGGCGGGCGCCGATCACGGTCCTGTTTGGCCACGACAAGCCGATACCGGTGGCGGGCGGGGTGGAGGACTGGACCAACCAGTCGGATCACGGGCCGTTCCACAGCGCGAAGATCCCGTTCGTCTACTTCGGGGTCGAGGACCATCCGGACTATCACAAGCCGACCGACACGGCGGATAAGATCAACCGCGGCTTCTTCGTGGACGTGGCTGAAACCGTGCTCGACGCGGTGTTGCAGTTGGACCGGAGCCTGCCGGTTCAGTGACGGGTCATTCAGTGAATGTGGGGACAAACCTTCAGGTTTGTCCTCGGGTTTGTCCGTGAGGTCTCATGCATCAGCTGTTCGAGGCGATCAAGGGCGGGAAGGCCGGCGAGGTGCGTGCGATCCTGCAGGAGGATCCGTCACAGCTCGCGGCCAGGGATGCCAACGGTGTCTCGGGGATCCTGCTGGCCGTCTATCACGGCAAAGTGGAGGTGGCGCAGGTCTTCGTCGAGCAGGGCGCGCCGCTCGACATCTTCGAGGCGAGCGCGCTGGGCCGGGTCGAACGCATTTCCGCGCTGTTGCAGGAGGATGCCTCGCGCGTGTCGGCCTATTCGTTGGACGGCTTCACTCCGCTGGGGCTGGCGGCGTTTTTCGGCCAGTTCGAGGCGGTGCGCGCGCTGATCGCGGCGGGCGCGGATGTGCACGCCGTCGCGCGCAACGCGTTCAAGGTGCAGCCGATCCATGCGGCGGCCGCCAGCCGGAACCTTGCCATCGTCGGCGCGGTTCTGGAGGCGGGGGCGAACCCGAACGTGCCGCAGCAGCAGGGGTTTGTGCCGCTGCATGAAGCCGGCTCGAACGGCAACCGGGAACTGGCGGAGTTGCTGATCAAGCACGGGGCCGACCCGCACCAAAGGAACGACGCCGGGCAGTCGAGCATCGACCTGGCCAAGGAGAAAGGGCACACTGAACTTGCCGAATGGATGATTGGGGCCAGGCCCCCGAAATCACACTTCTAGCCGCGCACGGCGCTTCTTCAACCCTTGAACGATCTTGCTCAGGGTATTCGGATGCAATCCGAGGGACGCGGCAATTTCCGAGAGACGATATCCGTGGACGACGTGGGCCCGCAGAATCCTCGAATTGCGTTCGCTCTTGGATAACCTGCCTTCGAACAACTCTGGCAGAGGCGGCCGCGCCAACGCGCGGTATTCGCGCGGCACTCGGGCACGATAGAGGTTCACGCCGATCGCCGAGCGGACCCGTTCTTCAAACGATGCCGATCCGTATAGGACGCCGCCCTCGATGTCGGCGTCGAGCGTGTCCGGAGGCGCCGAGACGAATTCGCGATACCGGCGCTGCGCGTCCTGATGAGTCGGCCCGCCGAAGACAGACTCGAGCCAGTCCAGGCTCAGGAATTCGGGAGGCGTCGCCAGGCCGGCAGTTGCGCGATAGCTGCTCCACACCCAGTCTACGGGGGCCGAGACCAGGCCCGCTGCCACGGGGTTCAGCACGACGTATGCATTGGCGTTGCGCAGGTAGACGTGGTCATCGATGGTCAGCGATTTGAAGCGGCCGCCCAGCAGGTGGCCAGTCCAATCGTGTCGACGATTCGAAGCCTGCGTAAACCCACCGTTGATGAAACCCATGGCCGCGGACACGTTTCCGCAGGGGGTCTCGATCACGGCGTGATAGTGGTTCCCCATCAGGCAATACGAGTAAGCCGTGACGGTGTACCGCTCCGCCGCTTCGGCGAAGATGTCCAGAAAGCGCCGCCGGTCATCGTCGTCCTCGAAGATGGTCGCCTTCCTGTTGCCTCGGGACATCACGTGGTAGATCGCCCCTTGGAATTGGACTCTTGGAGCTCGTGGCATGAGACGGGGACCTTCAAAGTCCAGGCCCTGATCAAAACGGTAAAATCCCGAGCGATTCGGCGGGTGACGGCCCACGGCGTGGCAGTTTTTTGAATCGATCGGCGCAATACGCGCTGCAAGAACTGATCAGAGACTCGCGCCGTCAGAAAAGTGTGATTTCGGGGGCCTGTCCCCAATCATCCCTCGACGAATCGCTGATAGGCGGCGAGGGTGCCCTCGACCA
>MELE01000048.1:17601-19784 GCA_001768615.1 Acidobacteria bacterium RIFCSPLOWO2_12_FULL_67_14b
GTAGGCCTGCCGCTGCGCGCGATCCTTCAGCAGCGCCACGATCGCCGCCGCCAGCGGCTTCGCCTCCCCCGGCTCCACTAACACCCCCGTCTCCCCCGGCACCACCGCCTCGGGGATGCCGCCGGCCCGCGTGCCGACCACCGCCAGGCCCATCGCCATCGCATCCAGCACCGCCGACCCCAGCCCCTCGGTCACCGAACTCATCACGAACAGGTCCGCCGACTTCATCAGCGACAGCACATCCTCGCGAAAGCCCGGCAGCAGCACCCGCTTTTCGAGCGCCAGGTGCTTGACCTGCCGCTCCAGCGGCGCGCGCAGGTCGCCCTCGCCGAAGATCACCAGGTGCGCATCCGGCACCTCGCGCAACACCATCGGCATCGCGTCGATCAGGAACCGCTGCCCCTTGTGCCCGACCAGCGCGCCGACGTTGACGATCACCGGCACGCCGTGCGGCAGCCAGTACTCCGCATGGATGTCGATCGCCGGGCGACGCTCGATCCGTTCGCTGTCGATGCCGTCATGCACGACCTGGATGCGTCCGGAGGGAATCCCGTCCTGCACGAGGATGTCGCGGATTGCGTGGGACGCTGCGATAAAGCCGTCCACCTGCCGGTACTTCCATTGTGAGAACGCGTGCGACTGCAGATGGAAATCCACGCGCCGCGAGGCCACGACCTTCGGTCGCGGCGTCGGCGCGGCAAACGACAGCGCCAGCGACGCCATCGCCACCGCGTGCGGATCGTGCGCGTGCACGATCGCCGGCGCCCACTGCCGCACGATGCGGGAGAACCGCCACGCCGTCGCCAGATCGATTTCGTTCATCGGCGCGAGCGGCAGCAGGTCCGTGCCCTCGGAGGCGCGGCGATAGAGCTCGCCCTCCGGGTGGGCGACGAGCACCGCCCGGTGGCCCCGGGCCCGCAGCCCGAGCACGGTCAGGAGGACTTGTTGCTGTCCCCCGCGCCAGGTCCGCGCGGTGTCGATGTGGAGGGCGAACACAGCTCCCAGAGTTTCGCAAACTTCAGGCCTACGTAGCGGGCATTCATCGCCGACACGATCAAGCCGGGGATGCCGTCGCGAAAGCCCCCCCGCAGCAGGTAATTGCGCAGGAAGGCTGCCGGCGGGTGCACGGCCAGGTCCAGCAAACCGGCCCGCCGGCCCTCTTCGAACATCTGCCTGGCCGCCAGCGTCGTATACCGGTCCATCGTCTGGAAGTGATGCGCGAGGTCACGGTAGGCGTAATGCTCGATCTCGCCGCGCAGGTCCACCACCGGCCCGTCGGCCTTCACCGATTCGTGCACGTAGCGGCCCGCCCACCGCGCCCGGCGGCGATCGTAGAGGCGCAGCTGATGGTCGGGATACCAGTCGGTCGATCGGATCCACCGGCCGAGATGAAACGTGACCCGCGGCAGCCGATAGCCCGCCGCGGCCGGCCCGGCCGTCAGCAGCGCGCGGATCTCGTCCGCCAGCGGCGCCGAGATGCGCTCGTCGGCATCGAGCGACAGAATCCAGTCGTGCGAGGCCTGCTCGGCGGCGAAGTTCTTCTGCGCGACGTAGCCCGGCCACGGCCGCACGATCACCTTGTCGGTGAACCGCCGCGCGATCGCCGCGGTGTCGTCGGTGCTCTCGCTGTCGACGACGACGATCTCGTCCGCCCACGACACGGACTCGAGGGCGGCCTGGATGTTGGCGGCTTCGTTGAAGGTGATGACGGTGGCCGTCAGGGGCACGGGGGGATCTTACAGCCTTCGGCCTTCGGCCTTCAGCCTTCAGCCTTCAGCCTTCAGCCTTCAGCCATCAGCCCTCGGGCCAACATTGAAGGCCGAAGGCTGAAGACGGAAGGCCGCAAGAATCAGAACAATGGTGACTGCTGAACCGCGGAGTAGTTCACGACCGACTTCGCATACTCCACCAGCGCCAGCAGCTCGCTGTTGCGGGCGATGTTGAGGTCGCGCTGGGCCTGCAGCACGAAGAAGCTGCTCGTCATGCCCGCCTGGTACTTCTTTTCCTCCGCTTCGAGCCGGCGCTCGGCCAGCACGCGCGACGACCGCGTCGCGTCCACGCGCTTGGCGTTGGTCTGCACCTGGCGCGCGTACTCGCGCACCTGCGAGGCGACCTGCAACTCGAGGCTGGCGAGCTGCTTTTCGGCCTGCGTGTTCTGCAGCCGGGCGCGGGCGAGGTTGGCC
>MELE01000049.1:0-2124 GCA_001768615.1 Acidobacteria bacterium RIFCSPLOWO2_12_FULL_67_14b
CCCAAATGCTCGTGCCGGGCGCCCTCCTGGCGGTCGTGCTGCTCATGATCGTGCCGCTGCCGCCGATTGTGCTGGACCTGCTGTTGTCGATCGACATCGGCTTGTCGGTGGTCCTGCTGCTGACGGTGGTCTACATCAAGCAGACGGTGGAGTTCTCGGTGTTCCCGACGCTGCTGCTCCTGCTGACGTTGCTCCGGCTGTCGCTGAACGTGGCGTCCACGCGGCTCATCCTCATGCACGGCCAGGACGGAATCGATGCGGCCGGAAACGTGATCATGGCGTTCGGCCAGTTTGTGGTCGGCGGCAATTTCGTGGTCGGCATCGTGGTCTTTCTCGTGCTGATCGCCATTCAGTTCCTCGTGATCAACCATGGCGCGGTCCGCATCTCCGAAGTGACCGCGCGGTTCACCCTCGACGCGATGCCCGGGCGGCAGATGGCGATCGACGCGGACTTGAATGCCGGGATCATCGACGACGCGGAAGCGCGCGCGCGGCGCGAGCGCGTGCGGCGCGAGGCGGACTTCTACGGATCGATGGACGGCGCCATCCGCTTCACGCAGCGCGATGCCCTGGCGGCCGTGCTGATCACCGGCGTGAACATCGTGGCGGGGCTCATCATCGGCGTATTTCAGCACGGGCTGGATGTGGCGACGGCGGCCCGCACCTACACCATCTTGACGATTGGGGAGGGCCTGGTGACGGCCATTCCCGCACTCCTTGTGTCGATGTCGGGCGGCCTCATCACGACCCGCGCGGCCTCCGATTCGCACCTGGGCGAGGAAGTCGCGGACCAGTTGCTCGCGCGATCCCGTCCGCTGGCGATCGCGGCCGCCACCCTCGTGTTGCTGGCCTTGATCCCCGGCCTGCCCAAGGTGGCGTTCATCACCGTGGCGGCGTGTCTCGGGGCGGCGGCCTACGCCAATCGTGCGGTGGCGGCGGGCGCCACGATGTCGGCCGACGCGCCGATGTCCGCGCCGGACCCGCTCGAAACGGCGGTCACCGTCGATCCACTCGGCGTCGAGGTGGGATACGCACTGGTCGCCTTGGTCGACGAGAAACAGGGCGGCACGCTGCTCAACCGCGTCCGTGCGATCCGCCGGCAGATCGCCGGCGAGACCGGTGTGATCGTGCCGCCCGTGCATGTCGCGGACAACCTCCAGTTGCCCCCGCGCAGCTACGCCATCCAGGTGAAGGGCGTCGAGGTGGCGCGCGGCGAGCTCTTTGCGGACCGGCTGCTGGCCATCAATCCGGGGACGGCGGACATCGCCCTCGATGGAACCGCCACACGTGAGCCGGCGTTCGGACTGCCGGCGGTGTGGATCAGCCAGGACCAGCGCGAGCGCGCGTCGGCCGCGGGCTTCACCGTGGTCGACCCGACCACCGCGCTGTCGACGCATCTGTCCGAAACCATCCGTACCTTCCTCCCGGATTTGCTGACGCGGCAGCAGACCAAGGAGCTGGTGGACCGTGTGGCGCAGACCTCGCCGAAGCTCGTTGAAGAGCTGGTGCCGAAGCTGGCGTCGATTGGCGAGATCCAGAAGGTGCTCCGGCAGCTGCTGCGCGAGCGGGTGCCGATTCGCGACCTGACCAGCATCCTCGAGGCGATTTCCGACGCCTTGCCGGCGACGAAGGATCCCGACGCCGTGTCGGAAGCCGTGCGCGCGTCGATCGGCCGCGCGATCTGTCGTCCGTACCAAACGGAGAAGGGCGACCTGCCCACCATCTCGATGTCACCGGCGCTCGAGGAGCGGCTGGTCTCGTCCATCGTCCGCACCGAGCAGGGATCCATGCTGGCGCTCGACCCGGCGCACGCCCAGCGGCTGGCCAGCCGCGTTGCCGAGATCATCGGCGCCGCGGTGGCACAGCCTGTGCTTCTCTGCACACCAACGCTACGGCCGCATGTGTGGCGGCTCTTCGCCAGGGTGCTTCCGCACTTGGGTGTGTTGTCACACAACGAGATTCCGCCACAGATTCGCGTGGCCTCAATTGCAACGCTGGACTGACATGCAGGTTAAACAGTTTCGCCAACCCACGGTTCGAGAGGCACTTCGGGCGATTCGCGAGGATCTGGGGCCCGATGCCCTCGTGCTGTCCACTGAAATGGTGGCGGCCCGCGGCTGGCGC
>MELE01000049.1:2133-13395 GCA_001768615.1 Acidobacteria bacterium RIFCSPLOWO2_12_FULL_67_14b
GCACCCCGAGACGGCATCGTCGCGCGACTCATGGCGAGCGGCCTCACCCGCTCGTTGGCCGAAGCCGTGACCGAGGTGATGTCGCCATCGGAACGGCGCGGCGCCTCACTCCGCGAGTTGCGACGGGCGCTGGCCACGCAAATGGAAGCGATCACGGCCGGCGAGGAGGCCTACGCGCGCGTGGAGGTCTTCATCGGGCCTCCGGGCGTCGGCAAGACCACCACGATCGCGAAAATTGCGGCGCAGGAGCGCGCGCGGCGGGGTCGTCCTCTCGGGCTGGTGGGGGCCGACGCTTTCCGGGCCGGCGCAGTCGAGCAACTGCGTGCCTATGCGCACATCATCGGTGCGCCGTTTCGGATCGCCCGCACCATCGAGGAACTCGACCAAGCGATGTCGAGCGGCCGGACACCGCTCCTGGTGGACACGGCGGGCCGGTCGCCTCACGACGGCGGGCTCCGCGACCTGCGTCGGCTGCTGAGCAGTCGCCGGAGCGTGCGGACGCACCTGGTGATGGCGGCTGATACCAGCCCCGCCACGGCCCGCCGCATTCTCGATGCCTACCACGACGCGCGGCCCGACCGGCTCGTCATCACCAAGATCGATGAAGCCGAGTCGGTGTCGCCGCTCATGGGCGTGCTCACCGAGCGGCGGATTCCCGTGTCGTACATCACGGCGGGCCAGCGCGTGCCCGAAGACCTGGACCGCGCGACCCCCACGGCGCTTGCCAGCGCCGTGTTGAGGGACGGGCAATGCGAGTGGGCGGCCGCCGCGTGTTGAGGCGGGCGAACGGGAGCGACGGACGAGGACTGAAGACGGAGACGCTGACATGCGCGTGACTGTGGGACTGCCTGACGATCTGGAAACCCGCGACAAGCTGGTGATGGAGCACGTGGGGCTGGTGAAAGCGCTGGCCAGCCGGCTGGCACACCGTCTGCCCTCCCAGGTGGAGGTCTCCGAGCTCATCAGCGTGGGCGTGCTCGGTCTTATCGATGCGGCCGGCCGCTTCAAGCCGTCGATGGGCGTGCCGTTCGACGCCTTCGCGCGCCGCCGCATCCAGGGCGCCATGCTCGATTCGCTGCGGGGCCTCGACTGGGCGCCGCGCGCGCTCCGCAAGATGCGTCGTGACGTGGACGGCGCCCTGGCGCGCCTGCGCAGCGAACTCGGTCGCGAACCGGAATCGACGGAAATCGCCGCCGCGCTCAACGTGCCAGAGCCGGAGTACGACCGCATGCTGGACCAGCTGCGGAGCGCCGACCTGGCCACCATCCGCCAGGCCTCGTCGAACGGCGACGGCCCGGCGGCGCTCGAGATCGCGATCGAGCCGGCCGAGGGGCCTCATGCCCGTCTCGAACGCGAGGAGCTGCGCGAACATCTGGTGCGCGCGCTCGTGAAGCTGCCCGAGCGGGAGCGCCACATCCTCGCGCTGTACTACGAGGAAGAGCTGACGCTGGCCGAGATCGGCGAAGTGATTGGCTTGGGCGAGTCGCGGGTGTCCCAGTTGCGAACGCAGGCCGTGGCGCGCCTAAGGTCGATCCTGAGCGACGTGATCCAGAAGAAGGGCACGCACTAAGCGTATGGGAAAGATCCTCACACAGGACGAGATCGACGCGCTCCTCTCGGCGTCCGTTGAGACGTCTCCGGAGCGCCGGGACGAACAAGAGGCGGCCGCGGTCATCCGCTACAACTTCCGGCGGCCCGACCGCGTCTCGAAGGAGCAGCTGCACTCGCTGCGCTTCCTGCACGATCGCTTCGCCCGCAATGTGTCGACGTCGATGTCGGCGTACCTGCGGACGATCTCCGACGTGTCAGTGGTGTCGGTCGAACAGTTCTCGTATTCCGAGTTCCTTATGTCGCTGGCCGATCCGACGGCGTTCTACGCTCTGGCCATCCCGCCCTTCGACGAGCTGGGCGCGCTCGAGATCAACCCCGGCGTGGCGTTCGCCATCATCGACCGGATGCTCGGCGGTGTGGGACAAACGGCGACGCTCACGCGCGCGCTGACCGACATCGAGCAGAATGTCATCGACGCGATTGTCAAGCTATTCCTCGACGCGCTGACCGAAACGTGGCGTCCCCTGGTCGACTTGGCGTTCGGGATCCGCGGCCGCGAGACGCGGCCGCTGATGCTGCAGGTGGCCGCGCCCAACGAGACGGTCATCATGATCGTGTTCGACATGAAAGTGGGCAACTCCCGAGCCATGGCCAACCTCTGTCTGCCGGTCAGCCTGGTCGAGAGCACCGGCAGCCACTTCGCGCAAGCCTGGCACCGTCAGCGGCGGGAGCCCACGGCGAGCGAGCGCGAGTGGGTCCACGAGAACCTCTCACGGGTCCCGGTGGTGCTGAGCGCCCTGATCGAGTCGCAGCTGCCCGCGCGGGAGTTGCTGGCGATGGTGGCCGGCGATGTGGTGTCGCTCGGTGTCGGGGCGCACAAGCCCATCGACCTCCTTGTCGGGAGCACCTTGAAGTTCAAAGGACGCTTGGCGGTCGAGTCGGAAAGAATTGGCGTGCGCATCGAGCAGCGGTGCGGTGGCTCGACGGCGGCGGAGGCGTGAGATGAGCGCTCCCTTGACCACAAGATCCTTCGCCGAATCGCTGATCGCCGAGCTCGTGATGGCCATCGACGCTGTCGTCGGCGGCGTGACGGCGGCGCCGGCGGTCCAGGAGGCGCAAGGGCTCGGATGGCGAATCACCGCGACGGCCTCGGGCGATCTTCGTGGGCCGATTCAGGTCTGGGTGGACCAGGCTGGCGCCGAGACCATGGCGCGGCGCGTGCTGGGCATGGACGAGGCACCCGACCAGGCGACCGTGACCGACATGCTGGGCGAGATGTGGTCGCAAGCGGCGGGTGCGCTGTCCTTGAAGGCGCCCTTCACGGGCGTGAAACTCGCCCTCGGCTCTGCTGAGGCCGGCGAGGTACCGGCCGAGGCCGTGTGGGTCAACCTGCGTGCGGGCGACGGCGTGGCACGCATCGCGGTGGGCGGTACGGCGGCGCCCGCGCCGGTCGAGCGGGAGCCAGGCGCCGTCGACGCGAAGGCGCAGGAGAAGGGCGCCCTGGACAAGGCCGCCAGCGACAAGCTCGATGCCGTGCTCGACATCGAGCTGCCGCTCGTCGTGCGGTTCGCCCGCACGGTCATGCCCCTCAAGACGCTGTTGGCGCTGGGCCCCGGCTCGATCGTCGACATGGAGCGTTCCCCCGACGATCCCGTGCAGATGCTCGTGGGTGAACGGGTGATCGCCCGTGGCGAGATCGTCGTGGTTGGGGGCAACTACGGTGTCAGAGTAACGGACTTGGTGAGCCCGACCGAGCGTGTTCGGGTCTTGGAGGCATAGGGTGGAGATCTACGTAATTGTGACGCTCGGGGTGGTCGCCGCGATCGAGGCGCTCGTGATTGTCCGAGTGTCGAAGACGCTCCACGCGGTGGGCCGCTTCGGCGATCGGCTCGCGCATCTGGCGGCGGCGCTCGAGCTGCTGACCGACACCACCGAGGTGGGCCTGGCCAACGTGTCGGCGGAGCTGGACCGCACCGCACCGCAGCGGGCGTCCCGCTCTTCCCGGGGCGCCACGGCCCGGCGGATCACCCACGCCGCGCGGCGGGGCCAATCCATTGAGGACATCGCCGCCTTCGAGGCGCTGTCGCACGGCGAAATCCGCCTGCATCTCGAACTCGCGTCACCCGACCCATCCACTGGAGGCGATCATGGCGCGTTGCGCGGCTGAAGCGTGCGGTCGCTGGTGTCCTGAACTGCTCGTGCGCCGCGGCGTCGGCACCAGTGTCGACGGCTTCTGGTTCTGTTCGAAGGCCTGCGTCGAGCACATGGCGCGCCGGCGACTGATCGAAGCGCGGCCCGTGGCCGCGGGCATCCCGACCGTGCCACCCATGCGACTCGGGGCCCTTCTGCGCCATCACGGCCTGTGCGGGGCCGAGGCCATCGAGCAGGCGCTGCAAGCACAGCGGGGCAGCCAGTTGAAGCTCGGCGAGCAACTGTGTGCGATGGGCGCGGCCGAGCGTCAGGGCGTGCTCCGTGTCCTCGCCGCCCAGGCTGGTGTCGGCTACCTGGCCTCGGTGGACGTGGCCGGTGTGCGCGAGGGCCCCGGGGGCCTGTCGCCACACGCGGTCCGCGCGCTGGGGCTGGTGCCGATCAGCGGGGTCGAGGAAGGCCGCATTCGCGTGGCCTGTCCCGCGCCGGTTCCACGCCGTGCGCTCAGTGCCCTGCGCCGGCTCACCGGCTGGGTGCCAGAGCCGTACCTGGTGTCGGATGACGACTGGCACGCCCTGGTCCGCAACTACGGGGCCGACGTCGACGAAGACGCCCCCGGACGTTCCCCGGCCGAGTTCGTGCAGACCGCGAGCCTGTCGGACGCCGCCGCACGCATCGCCGCGGCCGCCACTCGCGGCCGTGACACGACGGTCACCGAAGCCCGGTGGGAACCGTACACCTGGGTTCGCGTGCAGGGTGGCGGCATGGTGGAGGACGTGCTGCTGGCGCGCGCCACCGACACCGGTTCAAACGAGGAGGTGCCATGTCAGGCGGCTACTACATCGCACTGAGCGGCATGCGCGCGCTGCTCGACCAGCTCGATCGGCTGTCCGAGGATCTGGCCAATGCCGGCACGGCCGGATTCAAGGGCGAACGCGTGGGCAGCGCGAATGCGCCGCGCCCGGTGTTTGGCGCCGCGCTTGAAACTGCCATCGACGTCTCGTTGGGACAGCGCCGTCTCGACATGCGGCAGGGTACGGTGATGCCCACGGGCCGGGGGCTCGACGTCGCCGTACAAGGGAACGGCTTTCTGTCGGTGCAAACACCGTCCGGCCCCCGCTTCACGCGCAACGGGAATCTGTTGCGGGCCGCCGACGGATCGCTGGCCACGTCCGAGGGCGGTATCGTGCTGGGTGAAGGCGGTCCGATCAAGCTCGGGCCCGGCACGGTGAAGATCGACGACGACGGCACCGTGACGAGCGGGGGCAAGGTGGCGGGCAGAATTCAGGTGGTCGGGTTTGCCGATCCCCGCCTGCTCGTGCGCGAGGGCGGCGCCCTGCTTCGCGCCGACGCGCCCATGGCGCCGGAGCCCCTCGACGGTCCGGTCGTGAAGGCCGGCGTGCTCGAGCAGTCGAACGTGTCGGTGGTCGAGCGGATGGGTGAGCTGACGGGCGTCGCGCGCAGCTTTCAGGCGCTGCAGAAGGCCGTCTCCGTGATGATGAATGACGTCGACGGGCGGGCGATCGATTCGCTTGGACGCCGGTAGCAGATAGGGGCCCACAATGATTCGCGCGCTATATACAGCCGCCAGCGGCATGAACGCTCAGCAAGCCAATATCGACAACGTTGCGCACAACCTGGCCAACGTCAACACGCCCGGGTTCAAGAAAAGCCACGTCCAGTTCGAGGACCTGGTCTACCAGGAAACGACGGCACCCGGTTCGCCGACGCCGGGCGCGGGCGAATCGCCCACCGGCATGCAGACGGGTCTTGGCACCCGTCCCGTGGCGACCTCCCGCGACTTCAGTTCCGGCAACCTGCGGGCCACCAACTCGCCGCTGGACGTGGCGATCCAGGGCGACGGCTTCCTGCAGGTGACGCTGCCCGACGGGAGTACCGGATACACACGGGCGGGCTCGCTGCAGCGCAACGCGCAAGGGCAGATCGTCACGTCGGAGGGTTACGCGCTCGAACCCGCCATTACCATCCCAACCTCCACGACGTCGGTGACGATCTCGAAGGATGGCGTCGTGTCGGCGATGGTGGCCGGACAGACCGCCGCGCAGCAGTTGGGCACGCTCGAGATGGCCACCTTTCAGAACCCGGCCGGGTTGAAGCCGATGGGGGGCAACATCTACACCGCCACGACCGCTTCGGGCGAGCCGCAGGTGGGCACGCCAGGTACCGATGGACGAGGCACGTTGCAGCAGGGCTTCCTCGAAGACTCCAACGTCAGCGTCGTGGAGGAGATGATCAACATGATTCTCGGGCAGCGCGCCTACGAAGCCAACTCGAAGGTGATCAAGACGGCGGATGAGATGCTGGCGCAGGTCAACAACCTGGTGCGGTGATGTTCGAGCTGCTGATCTTCCTGCTGTTGAGCACTCAAGCGCCGCCCCCTGACGCGGCCGCTGGCGACCGTGTTCGCGACGCGATCGTCGAGGCCGTGCGGCTGCGCATGGGTGCGGGTGCGAGCGTGATTGTCGAGGACCTGCAGGTGCTGCAACCGGTCGAGGCGCGGCGGATTCGGGCCGTCCCCGAGCCGGCGGCGCGGCTCGGCCGCTCCATGCGCTTCACGATCGAACCGCTGGTGGCCGCCGGTGCGGCGCGCCAGGCCCGCACCGGGAGGGTTCACGCCACCGTTCGGGTCACCGTCGATCATGCCCATGCACGGCACGCGGTTGTTCGCGGCGCCGATCTCACCGCCAAGGATGTCGTGGCTGGCCGCCACGAGATCGAGGCCGGCCCGCTCCGTCCGCTTCCCACGCTGGCCGATGCCGGCCGCAGCCGGGCCCTTCAACACCTGGCGGAAGACGCCTGTCTCGGGCGCGCCGCGCTGGCTGTCGCGCCCACCGTGCGCTCCGGTGAAGGCGTGATCGCGATCGCCCGGGCGGCGGGTGCACAGGTGTCGGCGACGATGGTGGCGATCCAGAGCGGCAACACCGGATCGGTGATTCGCGTGGTCAATCAAGACAGCCGGCGCGCCCTGAAGGCGCGCGTCGTGGCCACCGGGATCGTGGAGATCATTCATGACTAGAACCATGCTCCTCGTGTGCCTCCTGATCGCGGCCGCGCCCGCTCTGGTATCGACCCAGAAAGCCAAGGCGGCGCCGAGCGACAACTACGACGCGCTGATCGCCCGCTACCTCGATACCGCCCGGAGCCAGGCCGCCGGTCCCCCGGCGGACCCGGCGGGGTGGATGAACGGCCTGATGGCCGACCTTCGCGCGAGGCACGTCAACGATCTCGTCACCATCAACGTCGCGGAGAGCATGGCCGCGTCGGGTACCGCCGATTCGTCTTTGTCGAAATCAAGCGGCGCCGAAATCGGCGTGCCGTCCCTGTTCGGCATCGAGAAGAAGCTGCCCAGTTTCGTGACGCCGGAGAGCCTGGCGGCGGTCAAGGCGGAGACGGGTTTCACGGGGGCGGGCGCCACCACCCGCGCGGGCACGTTGTCGGCCATCATAACCGCCCGCGTGTCGGAGGTCCTGCCGAATGGGGACCTGCTGCTCGAGGGCGTGCGCGAGATCGAGATCAATGGCGACCGGCAGATTGTCGTGCTCACGGGCGTGGCGCGCGTGGCCGATGTGGGGCCGGGCAACGTCGTGTCGTCCGCCGCCCTTGGTCAATTGCGTATCCGTTATTTCGGCCGCGGCCTGATCAAAGACAGCCTGTCGCCAGGCTGGCTCGTGCGGTTGCTCAACAAGGTTTTCTGAGGGTTGGTCATGCATCACGGACTGCGTATTGTGTGTTGGGGCTTGTGTCTGGCGGTTGTGGGCGCGGCGCCGACAAGGGCCGACCCTGCGACCCGCGTGAAAGACATGGCCTCGTTACAGGGCGCGACGTCCACGCCCCTCATCGGCTACGGGCTCGTGGTGGGCCTCAACAAGACCGGCGACCGGCGCCAGACGATCTTTTCCACGCAGACGCTCACGAACATGTTGGAGAAGTTCGGCCTGTCGGTGCCGCCCGGAGAGGTGAAAGTCGAGAACGTGGCGGCGGTGCTCGTCACCGCCGAACTGCCGACCTACGCGCGGCCAGGCGCGCGCCTGGACATCACGGCCTCATCGGTCGGTGACGCGCGAAGCCTGCAAGGCGGCACACTCCTGGCGACGCCGCTCCGGGGACCGAACGGGCAAATCCATGCGCTGGCGCAGGGGCCGCTGTCGATTGGAGGCTTTGGCGGGGGCGGCGGGGATAACTCGGTGGCGGTCAACCACCTCACCGTGGGCCGCGTGCCCAGCGGGGCGATGGTGCAACTGGGCACCGGCGCGACACTACCGACGTCCGAGACGGTTTCGCTCGTCCTCCGCGATCCGGACTTCGTGAGCGCCTCGCGTTTGGCGCAGGCCGTGAACGGCGAGTTCGGGCCCGACACGGCGCAGGTCGTCGACCCGGGCACGGTCACGATCCGCGTGCCCCAGAACTACCGCACGTCGATCGCCGACCTCATGGCCCGTCTCGAGGTGTTACCGGTTGAGTCCGACACACCCGCGCGCGTGGTCATCAACGAGCGTTCCGGAACCGTCGTCGTGGGCGGGTCGGTCCGTCTCGGCGCGGCCGCCGTGGCCCATGGCAACCTGTCGGTGACCATCCGCACCCGGTACGAGGTCTCGCAGCCAGCGGCGGCATTTTCCAACCGCGGCGACACGGTGGTCGTGCCGCAAACCGACGTCGACGTGCGTGAGCAGCAGGCGCGGCTCGTGGCGCTCGAAGAGGGCACGACGCTTGACGCGGTGGTGCGCGCCCTCAACGCGCTCGGTGCCACGCCGCGCGACATCATCGCCATCATGCAGGCGCTCAAGGCGGCCGGCGCCCTTCGCGCCGAGATCATCATCCTGTAACCGCCATGGCCACGACCATCAACAGAATCGTCCACACTGAACGCCCCCTTGACTCGGGCGGCGAGACACCCGGCGCGCCGGACGTGACGGCGGTCCGCGCGCTGGCGCAGCAGTTCGAGTCGCTACTGCTCTCGCAGATGTTGCGGGAGATGCGGGAGTCGATGGACTCGGACACCGACGGTGAAGGCTTGGGCGGATCGATAATGGCCGACACGTTCACGAGCGAATTGGGGCTCTCACTCAGCCGCTCGGGGGGCGTGGGGCTGTCGGACTTCCTGATCCAGGCCCTGACGCGGCGCGCGACGGAAGCCGGTGCCGAAGCCGGGCCCGTCCGCCTGAAGGCGGACGCCACCGAGTTGCCCGCGCGCTTGAAAGCGGCCGCCGCAGAGTGGGCCATCCGAGAGAACGCGGACGCACCCGTCGTTGCGGACGGGTCGCCGCGAGTAGCGGACGATCTTGTCAGCTCCGAGTTCGGCTGGCGTAGCGATCCTGTCCACGGTCAGCCGAGATTTCACGCCGGTCAGGACTTGAGGATGGCCTACGGGGAGGACGTCCGCGCCGCCGCGGGCGGCGTCGTCCGGTTCGCGGGTGAGCAGGGCGGCTACGGCCTCATGGTCGTGGTCGATCATGGCGACGGGATCGAGACGCGCTATGCCCACCTGTCGTCCGCCGACGTGCGGGTGGGGACGGCCGTTGAGGCCGGACAAACGATCGCCCGTTCGGGCCGCAGTGGCCGCACCACGGGGCCACACCTGCATTTCGAGGTGCGGCGGGCTGGGCAACCGGTGAGCCCGGATTCAGTGACGGGACTCATTGGCGTTGTCGGCGTGGCCGGCCTGGATAGTCATTAAAGGATCTCTGGCGATTGCCGATTGAGGAACCATAGAGATCTCGTTAAGCATGGGCTCAGAGCGAGATGGGAGCGACACAGTATGAGAATCGACAACAACCGCGCCAAACTTGATGCCATGGCCACCCTGCAGGTGCAGGCCGCAGAGACGGAGGCCACGAGCGCCGACCGGTCCAAGCCGTCTGGCACGGCCGATCAGGTCAGCTTGTCCACTGGTGTGCGGCTGGCCAGTTCCGCGGCGGCGGCGGCTGGCGAGGCTCCCGACGTGCGCCCCGACGCGGTGGAACGAGCGAAGGCCCTGCTCGCCAGCGGCGAGCTTGGCAACGATCCCTATCGGCTGGCCGACGCGCTGATCGACCGCGCGCTCGCCAAGGACGAATAGCACCAGGGGTCGCGCGATGTTCCGATCCCCTACCCTCGACGTTGCCTGTCGCCTCGGCTCGGCGCTTGACGCAGTAGCGGCCGCGTTGGCCTCGGCCGACGTGACGGCCCTCGTCAAGGCCGAGGAAGGGTTGGCCGGCGCTGTGGCCAACATGGGCGGGGCGAACGCCGTCGAGCTTGGCGAGCGGACGGCGTTGTTCGTCGAGCTGGCGCGTGCTCGCGCCGCCCTCGCGCGTTGCCGCATCCTGGGCGCGGCGGCCGTAGACGCCGTGCAGGCCACGCTCGTGGTGCAGGGACGATCGGGCGACTACGACCGGTCGGCCATGCCCGCTCGAGTCGGAGTTCGTGGTGCCGTTGTGAAGGCGAGGCTTTGATGTCAGGTCTCATGACCAGCCTGTCCATGGCCGCCCGCGCGCTCGATGCGCAGCGCGCCGGCCTGGCCGTGGCCGGCGAGAACATCGCCAATCTCAACACCGACGGATACGTACGCCGCACCATCGAGCTGGCTCAAGGCGGGCCGGGACAAGGTGGCGTGGAAGTGCTCGGTACCCGCGCTCGTCGCGATGCGATGCTCGAGGCTCGCGTGCGCCAAGAGGCGCCGGCGGAAGCGCGCGAGGGGGCGATCGCTGACGGGCTCGCCGTGGTGGAGGCCTCACTGGGCGCGCCCGGAGCCTCGCTCGATGCGCAGCTGACCGCGTTCTTCGACGGCTTCTCGGACCTGGCCCACGACCCCACGTCGACCGTGCTGCGCGACAGCGTGGTGTTGCAGGGGCGGTTGCTCGGACGCGCGTTCAGCGACCTGTCATCCCGCCTGAGCGACGCCCAGCGCGCGGCCGATGCAGAAGTGCGGGGCGGCATCGATCGGATCAACGCGCTGGCCTCGCAGGCGGCAGGGTTGAATGCCACGATTGCCGGAGCCAACGGCGCCGACACCGAAGGGGTGAAGGATCAGCTGGGTCTGGTCCTCAAGGAGCTGGCGGAGCTGGCCGGCGTCTCGGTGGTTCCGCGCGCCGACGGTGGCGCAGACGTCTCGCTCGGGCAGGGCCGCGCGATTGTCATGGGCGCCACAGCCTATCCCCTGACCGCGACCAGCGTCGCCCCGTCGGGATTTGCCTCGGTCACGCTTGGCGGCACCGCCATCACCGCCGAAATCGCCAAGGGGCGGCTGTCGGGTTGGCTGGACGTGCGGGACAAGAACATTCCAGGCTACCGTGATCGCCTCGATACGATTGCGTTCACGGTCGTGCAGCAGGTGAACACGTTGCACCTGGCTGGCACGGACATCCTCGGCGGAACGGGTCACAACTTCTTCGCGCCTCTGGCGGTCGCCGCGGGAGCCGCGGCGGCGATGGCCGTGGACGCCGGCGTGGCGTCGGACTCCAGACTGGTGTCGGCGTCGCAAACCGGCGCGACGGGGGATAACGAGGTGGCCAAGACCATCGCCGGTCTGCGTGACGCCCGGGTTGTGAACGCCAACGCCACCCTGGC
>MELE01000049.1:13403-31053 GCA_001768615.1 Acidobacteria bacterium RIFCSPLOWO2_12_FULL_67_14b
CAACGCCACCCTGGCCGAGAGCTGGGGACAGCTGGTCTACGAGGTGGGCAGCGACGCGCAGACGGCGCAGGCGCAGCAGAGAAGCCGCCGCGAGATTGTGGACCAGGTGGCGAAGTTGCGCGATCAGGTGTCGGGGGTGTCGCTCGACGAAGAGGCCGCCATGATGATGCGGTTTCAGCGTGCCTACGAAGCCAATGCGAGATATTTTTCCGCCGTCGATCAGATGCTGGCGACGTTGATGCGGACCGTGGGAACCGCCTGATGCGCGTCACCTTCCGGGCGATAGACGAGAGCCTCGCCGCCATCAATACGGCGGCCGAGCAGTTCGCGCGGGCGCAGGAGCAGGTGGCCACGGGCCGCCGGCTCCGAGCCGCGAGTGACGACCCTGCGTCCGCCTTGCGAGCGATCGACGGGCGGACCGAGATGGGCGTGATCGACGCCTACTCGCGTTCATCCGACACCGCGCGCGCACGCCTGACCGTGATCGACGGAGTGCTCACCGCTCTGGTCGACACGCTCACCGAGGCCCAGGCCACCGCGGCCAAAGCGCGTACCACCACAGCGGATCAGTCCACTCGGGACGCGGTCGTCGCCCAGATGCAGGGGCAGCGCGACCGCGTGGCGAGCTTCCTCAACTCGACTTTCCGCGGCACGTATCTCTTCAGCGGGAGCAGGGCGCAGACACAGCCCTACGTCTTCACCGCCGGGGCGTGGGCGTATCAGGGGGACAACGTGCCGGTGACCGTGGACGTGGGCCGCAGCCGCAGCGCCACGATTGCGATGGACGGTCGCGCGATCGCCCAGGGTGCCGACGCGACCGACGTGCTCTCTGCATTCGACGCGCTGATGGTGGCCGTTCAGGCCCGCGACGAGGCCGGCCTGGATGCCGGTATGAGCGCGCTCGCCCGCACGTTTGATCGGGCAGTACGGGCGCAGAGTCAGGTCGGCGCCGATGAGTACGGCATCGAGGAAGAGCAGGAGACGCTCGTCCGATTCCGCCTGGCCGCCGAAAAGCGTGTGTCGAAGGACGAAGACGCCGACATGGCGAGGGCGATCAGCCAGATGGCACAGGCGCAGACCGCCTACCAGGCCGCGCTCGGTGCCGTGGGGACCGCGTCGAAGGTCTCCTTGCTCGATTACCTGAGGTAACGACGTGCCAGAGATCGCGACCATTGAAACCCGCTTCGGGTCGTTTGCCGTAGATTCTGCCGCGGTGGTCACGGTGCCCGACGGCCTGCCGGGTTTCGAGGGCTGCCGGCGTTTTGTGATCGTCACCGCGCCCACCCTCGACCCCTTGACGTGCCTGCAAGGCCTGGACGACCGACGGCCGTAATTCCTGGCGGTGGATCCGCGGCGTGTGATGCCCGGCTATCACGTGGCCCTCCCGCCGGCCGACCGCCATCGTGTGGAGGCGTCCGAAGGCGAGCCGCTCTTGTGGCTGGCCCTCGTGCGCCTCGACAGCGACGCCGCACTCGTCAACCTGCGCGCCCCGGTCGTCGTGAACCCGCGCCGGATGATCGGGATTCAGGTGATCCAGACCGACAGCCCCTATCCGGTCGATCACCGCCTGCCTCTGGACTGACGCCGTGCTCGTCTTCACCCGCAAGCGCAACGAGGCCATCATCATCGGCGACGGGATTCAGGTGTGCGTGCTGCGCGTGGGCAAGGATGGCGTACGGCTGGGCGTGACCGCACCTCGCGAGGTGGCCGTGCACCGCCAGGAGATCTACGAAGTGATCGGTGCGGCCAACGCCTCGGCGGCCTCGACGGACCGGACGGGTGTTGCGCAGGTGGCGGAGCGGCTGCGGCGCAAGCTGTCGCGCACCGCGGATCGGTAGCGCGGTCATGGTGGTGCACGACTGGCGTGCCTCGGATGCCGGGCTGATCGCGCCGCTCTATGCGGCCGAGGCGGTGAGATGGCAATGCGATCTGCGATGGGACACGTCCGCCGTCTGGCGTCAGGTCGAAGCGGCCCGCGCCGCCGGCGTGTTGCCGGGCTTTGTCGCGCGCACGGCGGACGGGCGCGTATGCGGCTGGTCGTTTCACGTGCGGCACCGGGACACGTTCCAAGTGGGTGGTCTCGTCGCCTCGTCGCCCGCGGTTACCGAGAGCCTGCTGGAGGCCATGTGGACGTCGCCTGAGGCCACTTCGGCCGAGGGCGGCCTGCTCTTCGGACACTTCGCCGCACCTGGACTGACCGATCTCCTGGCCGGCAAAGGGGTGGCTGTGGCGCGGTATCGATATCTCATTCGCGCGCTGCCCGCCGACGGCGGGGCGGAGGGCGCGCCGGACTGGCGTCCGCGCACGTGGCGTACTGGAGACGTGGCGCACGTGAGCGCGCTGCTCTCGTCAGCGTACGGCCCGGACCCGTCGCGCCCGTTCGCGCCGGGCGGCCGCGCCGACGAGTGGGAAGAGTACCTCGGCCAACTCATGGGCACGTGTGGGTGTGGCGAATTCGATTCCGGCCTCAGCGTGGTGGCGCCTGCCCGATCGGAGGGGCTCGACGGCGCGGCGCTCGTCACGCGGCTGGCCCCGGAGACCGCACATCTGGCGCAGATTGCTGTGCGCCCCAACATGCAAGGCCGCGCGATGGGCGCGAGTCTGCTGGGCGAGGCGATGGCCCGCGCCACTGCGGCCGGGTGCCGCTCGCTGACACTGCTCGTGGGAGCAACCAACACACGCGCCTGCCGATTGTACGAACGGTGCGGGTTCGTGGAGACCGTGGCGTTCTTGTCCGGATCCTTTCGCAAGCACTGATGTGATGCCAACGAGGTGGGAGATGCAGACCGATCCGATCACGAGCCT
The DNA here is from genome assembly GCA_001768615.1 of Acidobacteria bacterium RIFCSPLOWO2_12_FULL_67_14b. GTDB lineage: Bacteria > Acidobacteriota > Vicinamibacteria > Vicinamibacterales > UBA2999 > 12-FULL-67-14b. Next base: position 16,209 of record MELE01000049.1, read on the forward strand.
TCACCAACGCGTCCACGAACTCGAAACTTTGTGTGCCGAAGTTTACGTGGCCGGCATCGTACTCGGGCTCCCGCAGGCGCTCCTCGACCGGCTGTGGAGCGTTGGTGCCGAGGGTAATCTGCCAGCCGCGTTCTGCCTGGAGCCGGCTCCCGAACGGGAACGGCCCGGGTCAATCCGCACGCCGGCGACCGCCTCGCTCCCCATGCCAGACCTCGCCCGGCTGGACCGGCTGCTGGCAGAGGTGCCCACGGCCGATGGACGTGGGGAGGCGGATGGCCGCTTCAACCCGCTGCCGCGCAAACGCGTGCTGGTCGTCGATGACGATCCCTTCATGGTTGAAGTGCTGCTCCGGATCCTGAAGCGCGAGAACCTCGACGTGCTGGTGGCGGGCAGCGGGCCCGAAGCGATTGAGCGGTCAGCCGGCCAAGCCCTGGATCTACTGATCACCGATTTCCATATGCCGGCGATGACGGGTGCGGAACTTGCCGACCGGATCCGGCAGCGGCTCCCCGATCTCCGGGTGCTGTACCAGACCGGGTTCAGCGACCAGTTGTTCGAGGAGCGCGTCGAACTTGCTGAGGGCGAGGCGTTTCTGGAGAAACCGTTCTCATCGATCGGCCTGCGCGAAGCGGTCCGGCTCGTGCTCTTCGATCGGATCAATCCTTGACTCTGTCAGCCGCGCTGGTCGAGCAGCGATGCGCTGGCCACCGGCGGCGTGAGCACTCGCCGGTAGGCGGCAAGCGTCGCCTCGCCGCATTCGAGGCTGGCCACGGCGGCGCGGCGCGCGAGTTCAGCGTCGGCCAGCGCCTGCATGGAGTCGCGATCGGTGTCCAGAATGCTGGTCACCAGCTCGGCGGCGGTGTGGCGGAGGGCGAGCACGCCCGCGAAGCCGGGGAACGCGCTCAAATCGGCCTGGGCCGCGGCCAAGCTGGCGCGCACGGCACGCAGACCCGGCTCGATCACCACCAGGGCGCAGGTGAGCCGATCGCGGGCATCACTTTCTGAGGCCAGCCGTTCGTAGTCCCGACGCTCGGTGCCTTCGCGTTGACGGCCGGCCACGGCGTGGAGCTGCCGCAACAACGTCACGCCGGTCTCGAGGCCCACGCGGTACTGCTCGATGGCATCGGCCAGCTCCTGCGAGTTCACATCGCGCCTTCGGAAGGTCCGGACCGAACGACAGACCCGGTCGCGGCGCCGGTAGGCACCGCAATGGTCTGCCAGCCATCGCGAAGCGTCTCGATCAGCCGGCGGGCGTCGTCGAGCGGCACCGTGTCGTTGTGGAGGGCCGCGTCCATCACGCGCCGCGTGATGTAGCCGTAGAGGCCGTCGAGGTCGGCCGCCAGCGTGCCTCCGCGGTCCATGTCGAGCGTGCTCTGCAGTTCCGAGATGATGGCGAGCACCCGGGAGATGGCATCGCGCCTGGCGTGAATGTCCTTGCGTTCCACGGCGTCGCGCGCCACGGCCAGAAACCGCAGGGCGCCGTCGTAGAGCATCACCACCAGTTCGAGCGGTGTGCGCGATTGAGCTTCGGTCTGCCGGTAGGCGCTCAGGCCTGTGTGCTGCATCATGGCAGTTCCTGTCCGGGGGCGTTAGAAGGCTGTGCCAAACGACGAGAGCGCGCCGCTCTGGTTCTTGAGGCGCGACATCGCCGCGTCAGCGGCCGTGAATTCCTGTTGCAGCGCCGTCCGCCGGATGGCTAGGCGGTCCTGCATGTTGATGATTTGACCGCTCAGGCGGGAGATCTGTGTGGTGAGCTGCTCTTGCACGCCCTTGAGGATGCCCGACGTCTCTGTGTATTCGGTCAGCAGGGTCTCGATCGACGCCAGCACTCCGGGCGTCGCGATGGAACCCGCCAGCAGCTTGCCGACGTCGGCGGCGCCGTTCTTGGTGGCCTCGGTGAAGGCGGCGGTGTTCAGTTCCAGTGTACCCGCCCGCGTGGCCTGCACGCCGATTTGCGCCAGATACGCGTACGGCCCTCCGGTGGCGGCGTAGGAGGCACCGAGCGCGCCGCGGAGCGAGGCACGCAGCTGGCGGAGCAGCGGGTCGCGGCCGATGCTGCCCTGGTCGCCCCGGCCAGCGGCGAGTCCTTGGTCGGACGTGAATTTCGTCAAGTCGTTGAAGGCCGAGATGAAGGTCTGCAGCTTGGCTTTGAGCGTCGACGGATCCTCGGCGACATCCACCACGATGGTGGTCGCCGGATCCTTCTTGTACAGGGTGACGGTCGACCCTGGGACGGCGGCGTCCAAGGTGTTGCTGGCGCTCGTGACAAGAATGTTGTTGATGAGCGCCTGCGCGTTGGTGGCCTGCACGGCGTTGTCAAGGGCCGAATCACCCGAGATGTTGTCGGCGTCGGTGTCGGTGAACGTGAGGCCCGTGCCGCCCGTGAGGGCATTGGCGATCGTGAAGGCGTTGGCCGCACCAGTGCTCTTGGACGTCAGGACCAGCTGGAAACTACTGGTGCCCGATTGCACGACCGACGCTCTGGCTGGTGCATCTGCGTTCGCATTGATTGCGTCGCTCAGTTGTTTGAGGGTGACGGAACTGCTGATGGTGATCGTCTGGGTGCCGAGCGTGAGGGTCCCGCCGGTGGCGATCACGGTGGTGTCGGCGTCTGGCGCCGTGCTTGCGGACGCCGTGACCTGTGCTCGTGCCAGTTCGTTGACGACGATGTCGTACCGGCCGGCCATGGCCGAGGATCCGGCCGACACGCCGACGGCTAAGGCGTCGCTGCTGGTGGCCTTGTAGGCGGTGGCGGTCCCGGCCGTCGAGAGGGCCTTGGCGGCGCTTTCAAGCGTCGACACCCGCGTCTGCAGCGTTCCGAAGCCAGAGACCCGCGACTGGAGCGCGCTTTGCCGGCTTTGCAGCGAGGTGAGCGGGCGGCTCTCCTGCTGCATGATGGCGTTGAGGACGACGTTGAAGTCGATGCTGTTGAAACCGCTGAAGGTAATCCCTGAACCCACACCCACTCCCCTTGCAAATGTCTCACCAAGTCGCCGTGGCGTTGGGCGCTGGCCGGAAGAAGTAACGGGCGGGAACCGTATACCGGTCCCGCCCGTTACGAGCGCCCCTTACCGGAGAAGCGCCAGGACCGATGAACTGGACTGGTTGGCCTGCGACAGGGCGGCGATGCCGCTCTGCGTCAGGATCTGGTAGCGGGTCAGGTTCGCCGATTCTTCCGCCACGTTGGCGTCGCGAATACGGCTTTCGGCCGCCTTGTTGCTCACGGCCTGGTTCTGCGCCAAACTGGTGGCGAATTCCAGTCGGTTCTGCAACGTGCCGATGGTGCTCTGCGCGGTGCCGAGTTTGGTGACCGCCACCGCGATGGCCGCCAGCGCCGTCTCTGCGTTGGCCGCCGACGTGATGGTCGTGCCGTTGATGGTGAGGGTGGCCAGGTCGGCGGCACCAATGGTGCCAGCCACCTTGCCGTTCGCGGCGGTTGCCTCGCTGCTGACAAACACCGAGAACCCTGCAGAGGCCGCGAGGCCGGCGACCGTGGCTTCACGGGTGATTTCGGTCAGGACGTCCGAATACTCGGAGTCCAGCGCGGTCCGGTCGACGGTGCTCGCAGCCGAAGCAGACTGGGTCGCCAGCGTCGAGAGCCGGTCGAGCAGCGTGCCGATGTTGTTGAGCGCGCCGTCCTTGATCTGCAAGGTCGACATGCCGTCGTTGGCGTTGCGGATGCCCTGGTTGAGCACGGCCTGGGTATTGCGGTACTTGTTCGCCACCGCGAGGCCCGCCGCGTCGTCGCCCGCCTGATTGATGCGGAAGCCGCTCGACAGGCGGGTAAGGGCCTTCTGCAGTCCGATGCCGGTGGCCTGCAAGTTGGCCTGTGCGTTCGACGCCGAGATGTTGCTGACTACTGAAAACGATGCCATCTGAAGTCTCCTCCGTGAAGTGGGGCCGGCGTCCCTGCCGGCGTTGGGACGGCGCTAACCGCCATCCCTGTCTCAGAGGTAATCGGGCGCTTGGCAGACTTCTTGAACCCGCTCTATTCGAGCCAGACCCTGACGGTCTTGTCGTCTTCGGCCAACGTGAAGATATCGCCCGGCGGATACCCGCCGGCCACCGCCTTCGCAGCCAGTAGCGCGAGATCGATCCCCTGGCGGCCGAGTCGCTCGCGGAGATCCTCGGGCACGAGATCGGGTAGGTGACCGACCGCGACGGCCGAAAAAGATAGTTGGGCAACCGGTTCGCCGTTTCGCACCACCCGCAGTCGAAGCGTGGACGCCTGCATGTGCCTTGAGCCTCCAGAGGAATCCGCCGAAAGCGCGCGCCCGGCGGACCGGTGTTGCCGGACCGGGTCTACCCCCCGTGGAATCGCGAGCAGTTCGTGCCGCCAGTCGATCACCGCGTCGAACACGCGTAGGTATTGCACCAATCCCTGAAACGCTCGAATGAGAAACAGCAGGGATGCCGGACCGGCGAAGCGGAAGTTCCACCGGTCGTCACCCAGCACCTCGGTGAGACGTTCGGCCAGGCGCCAGAGCCGAGGGTCGTACGGTCCTTGCGTTTGGAACGGCTCGAACAGCACGGCGGTTACGCCGCGCAGGCGGCCGGCCATCGATTCGAGCAGGCGGTGGTCGAACCCCAGGCTGACGTACGTGTCGAACAGCTCCCCGTCGCTCATGTCCACTGCATCCTGCGCGAGCAGGCGAAGGCCGTCGCTTTCAGGGGCGCTCAGGATCTTGACGCAGCCGAAGTCGATGACGCCGACACGCACGTGCTGCCCCGCGCGTTCGAACCGGAGGTTCCCCGCGTGAGGGTCGGCGTGCAGCTCGCGCCACACAAAGCACCCGCGAAGGAAGAAGCGCAGGAGCACGAGCGCGGCCTCGCACCTGGCCGAACTGGGCCAGTGTTTCGTGGCCTGTACGCGGTCCCCGCTCACCCATGACATGGTGATCAAGCGCGGCGTGCAGAGTTGGTCGACGGGAATCGGCGTGACGAGCCCGGGCACCTGACCCGCCCGCGCGGAAAAACGGCGTAGAGTGGCGGCCTCGTGTTCGTAGTCGAGCTCGCGCAGGAGGCTCCGGCGCATCTCGTCTCGGTACTCGCCCAGGTCGAAACCCGAGCGCTTGGCCGAGAGTGGTGCGGCCAGCCAGCCGAGAGCCGATAGATCGGCGTCCAGCGATTCACGAACGCGCGGAAACTGCACCTTGACGGCCACAGTCTGGCCGTCATGCAGTTCGCCCAGATGAACCTGTCCAAGCGACGCTGCGGCGCCCCGCTCGTCCAGGCGGCGGAAGATCCGCGAGATTGGCGCGCCGATCTCGCGCGCGATCCAGGAGAAGCTCTCCGACGCCGGAACGGGCTCGGCCGCGTCGGTCAGGCCCGAAAAGAGCGGCGTGTCCACATCGAGCTCGCCGAGACTGAGGATCTGACCGATCTTCTGCGGGAGGCCCCGCATGCGGCCCATCCGTAAGGCGACGAGCCGGCGCGCGGCTTCGCGCCCCGGCCCGGCCTCCTGGCTTTGGGCGCGCACGACGTCGACACCAAGGCGTCCGAGCTCCAGCGTTCGTCTGACTTTGGCGCCAAGTGAGGCCGCGGGCACTGGGTGAGTCTCAGGTTCGGGGCTGGCCGGCCGTCATCAGGCTCACCACGGCGGGGAAGCCGTCGCATTCGAAGGCAACCCGCGTGACGACCTGGGAACTAGGTACGCGAATCGTGTACGCCTGCCCCTCCACTACAGCCGGCAGGGACAGGACGCAGTGGCCGGGAAGCAGCGCTTTGATGTTGCCGCCGGTCATGTTGGTGATTTCGCCGAGGGCATCTTGCATGTCCTCGAGCGTGGGCGGTGTGTCGCCCAGACGGAACATCCTGGCGGCGATCCGGGCGGCGAGCGCTTTGGGTACCTGCACAGCCACTGTGCCCTGCCAGTCTCCCGCGATATTGACGAGGCCGTCGAGCGTTGGGTCCGACGAGGAGGCGGCCGCACGTGGCTCGGTCGGCCGCGTGGGCAGGCCCAGCGTGGACATCCAGATGTCGTCAATCAGGACGGCAATCTGTTGTGCGTCAATCTGCATCACGCGGCTCCTCGTGTGGCCATCGAGAGGCCCGCCGCGGCCTCACTGGTTCGGTAACATCCCGCCCGATCGAACTGCATGCGCCGGAACGAATCATCCAGTCCCATCGTGGTTTCCGCTCCGCCCAGGAACAGATACCCGTCGGGCCTGAGCTGGCGGCGGATCTTGCCGAGAATCTGCTTCTTGGCCTCGATATCGAAGTAGATCATCACGTTGCGCAGCATGACAATGTCGAAGACCGGCAGCGCGGGCCACGGCTTCACGAGATTCATCTGCTCGAATCGGACCTTGTCGCGCACAACGGGCTTGAGCTGCCACTCAAGCCCGCACTTCTCGAAGTACTTCACGAGATACGCCACCGGCAGGCCCCGGTTCATCTCGATCTGGTTGTACTTGCCCTGGCGGGCCCGTTCGAGCACCTCGAGGCTGATGTCGGTGGCATGGTGCGTGACGTTCCAGTTCGCCAGCTGCGGAAAGTGTTGGAGCAGCATCATCACGACCGAATACGGCTCCTGGCCGGTCGACGAGGCGCCGTACCAGATCCGCAACTCTCGCGAGGCGCTCCGCGCCGCCAGCAACTCGGGCACGACATGCTTACGAAGCGCTTCAAACGGCTCGATATCGCGGAAGAACGTCGTTTCGTTGGTGGTCATCGCTTCGACAACGGTCCGGCGCAGGGTGGCATCGGCACGGCGGAGTGCCACGAGCAGCGTGTCGATCGAGTCGTAGCCGTGCCGCTTCGCGAGAGGGACCAGCCGCGACTCGACAAGGTACTCCTTCCCGTTTTCGAGCACGATCCCGGCCTGATCGCAGACGAGCGAGCGAACGTAGTCGAAATCCTGAGGCGAGATGCTCATGAGGTCCTCGCGAGCGCCATGCCGCCGGGGGCTCTTGCCGGAAGGCCGGGTCGCGCGATCGAGGCGGCCCGATGGACGAGCTCGCCTGCGATCGTGCTCAGGGGAAGCACCCGGTGGGCCAGACCGGCCCGCGCGACAAAGCCCGGCATGCCCCAGACGACGCTGGAGGCCTCGTCCTGGACGATCACCTGGCCGCCGGCTTCGCGAATCAACTCGCATCCGCGAAGGCCGTCCTGGCCCATGCCGGTGAGGACAGCGCCCAGGGTGCCGCCGCCGAACTGCGCGACGACGGACCTGAACAGCACGTCGACGGCCGGCCGACAGGAGTTCTCGGGCGGGTCCTGGTTGAGGGCGATGACCACGTCGACGCCTCGACGGTAGAGGGTCATGTGGAAATCTCCCGGCGCGATGTAGGCATGGCCGGCCGCGAGGGTCATCCCGGCCCGCGCTTCGGCGACCTTGATGGCCGATTGGGTATCCAGACGTTCGGCGAGCAGGCGCGTGAACATGGGCGGCATGTGCTGCACGATGACAATCGGCACCGGCAACGTGGCCGGCAGCGCCGGCAGAAGAGCCGCGAGCGCGTTGGGACCTCCGGTCGACACACCAATGGCAATGACGTCGGTGGGTCCGGTCAGGCGGGCGGGCGGTGGGATACTGGCCGGCGCCAATGGCCGCGCCACCTGCGGCGCCTGCGCGGGCAAGGCCGCGCGTCCGGCGAGCGCCTTGATCTTGGGGATGAGGTCCCGGCGCACGGCCTCGAGGCCCGCCGTCACGCTCCCGACGTTGGCGGGCTTGGTCACATAGTCGGAGGCGCCCGCCTCCAGCGCGTCCAACGTCGCCGTGGCTCCCCGCTCAGTGAGCGTGCTGAACATGATGACGGGGAGTTTCGCCCACGTCTTGCGGATTTCCTTCAGCGTCGCGATGCCGTCCATGTCGGGCATCTCGACGTCCATGGTCACGACGTCGGGGTTGCACTGCGTGATCTTCTGCAGGCCGATCCGGCCGTTGGCGGCGGTGCCCACGACCTCGATCTCCGGGTCGGCCGCCAGCACATCGCCGACCAGCCTGCGGATCACGACGGCGTCATCGACGATCAGCACACGAATGCGGCTCACGCCGCGGCCCCGTGCGTGCTGGGCAGACCGAGGAGATGGAGCTTGCCCTCGATCACGGACCTGGTGAACGGCTTCATCACATACTCGTGGGCGCCCGCTTCGATCGCTCGAGCCATCTGCGCCATTTCGGTTTCGGTCGTGACCATCATCAGGCGCACGTCCACCAGACGCGGGTCGGCGTGCACGGCCTGCACCAGCTCCAGGCCGTTCATCTCCGGCATGTTCCAGTCGATCAACGCCAGCGCCGTGTCAGTGTGGGACTGCAGGTGGATGAGCGCCTCGCGACCGTGCCGGGCTTCGGCGACCTCGTAACCGAGGTCGCCCAACATCTGGCCCAGAATGACGCGAATGGCCCGGGAGTCGTCGACAACGAGAGCCTTCATGGAGTCTCCAGAACGAGATCCGTCGCGACCGGTGCTTACGCGGTCGCGACGGGAAGTGACTACTTGGTCCGGTTGACCAGGTCCTGCAGGCCGGCGGCCAGCTGCGAGAGCTGATTCGACGCTTTCTGGGTTTCCTGCGCGCCGTCACTGGTGCTCTTGGCGGCGTGCGCGACGGCGGTGATGTTCTGCGCGATCTCGGCCGTGCCCTTGGCGGCTTCGGCCACGTTGCGCGTGATCTCGTTGGTCGTCGCCGTCTGTTCTTCAACGGCGCTCGCAATCGTGTTCGAGATGTCGTTGATCTGATTGATCACCGAGCCGATCTGAGCGATGGCCTCGACCGCGCCCTTGGTGTTGATCTGGATCGCCTCGATCTTCTGGCCGATGTCCTCGGTCGCCTTGGCCGTTTCCTTGGCCAGCTCCTTCACCTCGTTAGCGACGACGGCGAAGCCCTTGCCCGCCTCTCCGGCGCGGGCGGCCTCGATGGTGGCGTTCAGCGCGAGCAGGTTGGTCTGCTGGGCGATCGACGTAATGACCTTGATGACCTTGCCGATCTCGGCGCTGCTCTCACCGAGCAGGTTGATCGTCGCATTGGTCGTTTCGGCCACCTTCACCGCGTTGGTCGCCACCTTGGCGGCTTCGTTCGCGTTCTTGGCGATTTCACGGATGCTGGCGCTCATCTCCTCGGTGCCGGTGGACACGGTCTGCACGTTCTTGCTGACCTGCTCTGAGGCGGCCGACACGATGTTGGCCTGCGCCGCCGTTTCGGTGGCCCCGCTACCCATCTGCTGGCTGAGCGCCGTCAGCTCCTCGGACGAGGTGGCGAGGGTCTGGGCCGTCTGTGCGATCTCCTGTTGCAGCTCCTTGGCCTTGCGTTCGGTGGCGAGCTTCTCGGTGACCACCGCCCAGGTGACCATCGCGCCCACGTGGTTCTTGTGGTTGTCGAAGATGGGGCTGACCAGCAGGTCGAGCGTCTCGGGCCCGACCTGGATGTGGGCCTGTCGCGGCAGGTTCTTCGGGTCGCCGAGCATGCTGCGCTGATGGGCCGGGTTCTTGTGGAAGATGTCGATGACCTGGCCCGCCATCTGGTCCACCCGGACGGGCAGGAACTGCTCGAGCGTCTTGAGGGTCCTGGCCGACGCCGGGTTCAGGTACTGAATCTTGAGCTCGCGATCGGCGAACATGACGTTCATCGGCATGTTCTCCATCATCGACATCACGCGCCCCATCTCGGCGTCGAGCCGCATGCGCTCGCTGACATCGTCCCAGTTGACGACGTAGCCGACAACTTCGCCGGATGGACTGTATGCCGCGTTGACGGAGACCTTCAGCGTGATGCCGCCGAAGCTGAACTGGGTCTCGTGCGGCAGGGCGGAGGGGTTGCGCAGGATGGCTTCGATGCGGCGGGGGTCCTTGTGGAAGCGATGGATCGAGCCGCCGATAATCTCGTCGAGCGAGACCCCAAACGCCGTCTTGATGTCGGCCGCGATCCCCTTCAGCGTCTCGACGCTTCGTTCGTTCGCGTACACGATCTCGAGGTCGGTGTTCGCCACGAGGACGTTGGCTCGCAGTGCGTCGAGGATTGCCCGCAATCCTTCGGTCGATTCCAGCAATGCCGTGGTGTCCGCCGTCGCCTCGTCGCGCGAGGCCAGGGCATTGGCGCCCTTCGTTCGTCCGTTAGCCATACCGAATCTCTCTTTCTGTGCGGGGCGCGCGAGCGCCAGTGGGGACCTGCGCGCACCCGCGCCGGCCGGTGAAGCTGCGCCGCCCTTCGGCTGCGACGGCGAGTTGACAATCTGGGGGGCCAGCGGCGCGACGGCCGCGACCACTTCGTCGATGAGGGCCTTCGGTACGCCGACCGCCGCCAGCGCCGCCACCAGATGCCCCGCAACCTGCCCGAAGTGTTCCTGCGTGATCGGCAGGTGCGCGTGCGCGGTCGCCATATCCTGGCCCTTGTAGACCTGAGGCCCGCCGAGCGCTTGAATGAAGAAGGCGTTCTGGCGTCCCTTGAGCCAGCGCATGTTCACGCCCGCGAAAAACGGTTTCAACTGGGGATCGGTGAGCACCCGCTCGTAGAACGCGTCGACGGCCGCCTTTATGGCCGGCACGCCGCCGAGTCGCTCGAACAGAGTGGACGTGGTCTGGGGTGTTGCTGCGGCAGTTGCCATCGGCGTTTACTCTCTTTCGGAAAGACGAGTGGGCATCGCGGCTGCCGGACGCGCATCCGCCGGACGCATCTCCGCAGCCGCCTGTTGAGTCATCGGAGTCTGGCTGGTGCTCGACACCATGAACGCCGTGATGTAGTTGGTGCCGCGCAGCACGCAGAACGCCAGGCCGAGCGCGATGTGCGCCCGGCGCGACGTGGCGCGACCGGCCAGCATCCGGCGGCCGAGTGTGATCTGCCCCAGGTACGCGAGGAGCACCAGCGTGGACACCGTCGCGTGAAACCAGATCAGCGGTCCCGCCGGTCCGACGACCCGCTCGACAGCGTGACGCGTGCTTTCGATGTAGATCACGATGCCCAGATCGATCAGGAACGCCGTGGTCATCAGGCGCAGGTGGATGGCGGGCCGGCGGCGCGCCATCACCCCGGCGGCCACGATCACCACAACAAGCGTCGAGAGTACGTGCAGCATGGCTGTCAGTTCCTCCGATCCACGCCCGACTCCGCCTCGAGCGCCGTTGTCTGCTCGACGTCGAGCGCAAGTAACAGGCGATCCTTCAGTTTGTAGACGCCAGTCACCAGCGCGCGCGCCGCACCGCTAATCGTGTCCGGGGGGCGCTCGAAGCTGGCGTCGTCGACCTCCACCACGTCACCGATCTCGTCGACGAGCAGGCTGACCACGCCGTCGGAGGTGCGCACCACGACGTTCATGGGCCGCGCGTCGCCGCTCCGTTCGGACAGTTCGAGGCGGCGCCGCAAGTCGATCGCCGTGACGATTTGCCCCCGCAGGTTGATCAAGCCCTGGACCACCCCCGGCGCCAGCGGCACGCGGGTCATGTCCTGATACCGGATTACTTCCTGAACCTTGAGCACCTCGACGCCGAAGTACAGATCGTCGAGCACGAAGGTGCAGAACTGTCGCGCGGTTCCCGTGGGCTTTGTGGCGCCATCGAGAGGGGATGCAGGTGTGGCTGTGAGTGTGCTCATGGGTTGTCGCTCGCTGGCTACGCGGCCACTGACTTGGGCACGGACTCCGGCACCGCGTGCCGGACAATGGCGGCCACGTCAAGCAGGTCGGTGACCCGCTGCTGGATGACGGCCGCCCCGAGAATGCCAGGTCGAGCCTGAGACCTGGTGGGCGTAATGGTTTCCGTGACAATGTCGAGAATCCGATCGACCACGAGGCCGACACTGCGGCCGCGATCGGAGAACACAATGACCTGTCGTGGATCGGAGTCCGCACCGGCCGTGCCGCCGAAGAAACGGGTCAGGCTCACCAGCGGCAGAATCTCGCCGCGGTACTGCACCACCTCCTGCCCGCCCGATCGCTCGAGGTCGCCGGTCGCGAATTCCTCGAGGCGCGCCACGAGGTGGAGCGGCATGGCCATGCGCTCGGCGCCGTTCACCTGGAAGAGCATCCACGTCTGCACGTCGGTGGTCTCGTGCGCGAGCGGCCGGCCCTGCCGGTCGTTCAGCTTCCGGTCGCGATCCGCGCTCAGCACGTGGGCCTGTTGCGCCAGGCGGGTCGCGTCGAGGATGAGGGCCACGTGGCCGTCGCCCATGATCGTGGCGCCGGCGAACACCTGGACGCTCTTGAGCTGCCGGCCGAGCGGCTTGACGACGATTTCCTCGGTGTCGTTCACCGCATCGACGACCAGGCCGAACTGCCGGTCGTCCGCTTTCAGGACGACGATGTTGACCACGCCGGGATCGCCCTGCGACACCAGATTAAGTTCGGAATGCAGATGGACGAGCGGTAGCAGGTTGCCGCGGAGGCGATGGAATGTCGCGGCGCCGATGCGCTCGATGCCCGCCCGCGCCTGATCGCCTTCGAGACGGACGAGCTCGAGCAGGCTCACCTGCGGGATGGCGAAGACTTCACCGCCGGTCGACACCATGACCGCCGGGATGATGGCCAGCGTCAGCGGAATCCGGATCTTGAGCGTCGTCCCCTGGCCGGCCGCGCTCTGAATGTCGACCGTGCCGCCGATCTTCTCGATGTTGGTCTTGACCACGTCCATGCCCACGCCGCGGCCGGACACGTTCGTGACTTTCTCCGCCGTGGAAAACCCAGGCAGGAAGATCAGGCGAAGCGCTTCGTGGTCGCTCATCCGGCCGGCCTGTTCGGCCGAGACCATCGACCGTTCGACCGCCTTGCGCCGGACCCTCTCTGGGTCGATCCCCGCGCCGTCGTCGCTGATTTCGATGTTGATCTGGCCGCCTTCGTGGAAGGCCCGGAGCTTGACGACCCCCTCTGGATGCTTGCCGCGAGCGATGCGGACTTCGGGCGCTTCGATGCCGTGGTCGGCCGAATTACGCACGACGTGTGTGAGCGGGTCCTTGATGGCCTCGATGATGGTCTTGTCGAGCTCGGTCTCCTTGCCCACCATTTCGATGCGGACCTGTTTCCCGCAGGCGACGGCGAGGTCACGCACGACTCGCGGGAACTTGCTCCACACGTTGTCGATGGGCTGCATGCGTGTCTTCATCACGCCTTCCTGCAGCTCGGAGGCCACCAGATTGAGCCGCTGTGTGGCCCCGACGAACGCCGAGTCGCTTTGCGTCGTGGTGAACTGGAGAATCTGGTTGCGCGCCAGGACGAGCTCCCCGACGAGGTTCATCAACTTGTCGAGCAGGCCAACGTCCACCCGCAGCGATGTATCGGCGATGGCGGGCCGCCGATCCCCGGCGCCGGATCGCTCGTCCGCACCGCGGACATCCGGAATCTCAGTCTCCATTACCGTGTCCTCGCTGGTGCGTGCCGGGGCGTCCGCCACGTGCACCGCTGTCCTGCGCGTGGCCGCTGCATCCGGGGATGACTCCGGGCCCGGGTCCACCTTGGCCTCCGCGAGGACACCTGCGGCCGCCGGCGGCGCGGCCGCTTGCGGACCGGGCGCATTCAGGCGGTTCAAGGTCGCAATCAGTTCGCCGTAGCTCTCGCCAGGCTCGCTTCCCGTGGTTTCGATCGCCGCCAGGATGCGACGAATGGCGTCGACCATGGCCAGCAGCCCCGTCGTGATGCTGGCGTCGAGCACCAGCTCGCCGTCGCGCATGCGGCTCAGCAGACTCTCGCCGACATGCGAAACCGACTCGAGCTTGCCGAACCCAAGGAATCCGCAGGTGCCCTTGATCGTGTGGATCGTGCGGAAGATGCTCGCCAGATTCTCGCGGTCGTGAGGGTCCTGCTCCAGATCGACCAGCGATCGATCGAGCCTGTCGAGGTTCTCGAGGCTCTCAACCAGAAACTCCTTGACCACGTCGTCGAGAGGTTGCATGCCTGTGTGCTCCAGGACCTGTCAAGGTCCATCAGATAATCCGACCCGCACGCCGCGTCTTCGACCGCTGCGCGCGGCCAGGATGAGTCGGGATGTCCGGCCGCCTTAATGCAAGCCCTTGCCACATTGCCCGGCCTGCCGTCAGTACCGGAATCAGGCAGTTTTTCCGCAGGAGTCCCCGGAACACGTGAACGGTAGCTGTCGCCTGGCTGGACGGCCGTGTCGCCGCACCGACATTCAGGGGCGGCTAATGACGTCCGCGTCGTGCATTTGGTGCTGACTCGAGTCCAACGAGTTCCCCGATCTCAATCGGCAGTTTGGTTGGGGAAGTGAACGGTTGTCGATCCAGTGGCAGGAGTGCCTCTGCAGGAGTGGATCTGTTCACGTGGCATCGTTGTTGCTGCTGTCCTCCCTCGTGGGTCAGCGTTTCGAATCGTCCGCCGAGGCGAGGTGATTGAGGATGCCTCAGCAGGCAATCGCCGACGGACCGGCGGAGATTGTGAAGGGGATCAAGCAACTGGAGCCGCTGCCAATCACGGCGCAGCGCCTGCTCGACATGCTTCGTGGCGAAGAGGTAGCTCTCGCCACGGTTGCCGAACTGATCGAACTCGATCCGGTCGTGACTGCCGCTGTGCTGCGCCATGCCTCCTCCATCCGCTTGGCGACCCCGTGCATGCCAACCGTGCGCGAGGCCGTGTTCCGCCTGGGCACGTTTGCGCTGCTGGATCTGGTTCTAGAGGGTTACCTCAAGAAGCTAAGCGTCTCCACACCGATCTACCAGCTCAGCGAGCGGGACCTTTGGCTGCATGGCGCCGCCTCTAAACTCGCGGCGCGCACGCTTGCGGCCGAGTGCCCCCGGGCGAAGATCCCCTCGATCGCGGAGACGGCGGCGCTGCTGCACGACGTGGGCAAGCTGCTCATTTCGCGATGTCTGAAGGCGGACGTCCGCGATCTGGCGGAGCACGCGCGTGCCAAAGCGCTTACGTTCCTGGAGGCGGAGCGCGAGCTACTGGGCACCGACCACGCCGCGG
>MELE01000050.1 GCA_001768615.1 Acidobacteria bacterium RIFCSPLOWO2_12_FULL_67_14b
TCGGGCAGCCACGCCATCAACCGATCCATCGCCGGGATCTCGCCGGTCTTCGCCGCGACGTACTGCGTACCCCAGCGCGCGATTTGGCGCGCGTAGTAGTTGCCGGGCTTGCCGTAGTCACCGAGCCCGACCGCGGCCGCATCGACGCCGTGCAGCCGCGCCAGCACGTCCACCATGTCGTCGTACATCGCGCGGCGATCGGCGGACGACACGCCAGGCAGGTGCGGCTGCCGGAAGACCCGGCCGCCGACGCAAGCCATGACGAAGAAGGGCGTGCCGATCACGCCCGCGTCGGCGCACATCAGGTAGGTCGCCGGCACGGGCACGCCGCTGTCGCGTAACGCCGTCATCACGCGGTATTCACGATCGACCTGATGTGCCGAGGGCAGCAGCTGGCCGGGCGGCTTCTTGCGCAGCACGTAATCGCCGCCACCGGTTTGCAGAAGGTAGGTGGGATTGGACTGCCCACCCTCGAACTGGCGGACGCTGAGCGGCTCGCCAAAGCCTGGCAGGTGGTCGGCCAGATAGCGGGCCAGCGCCGTTTCGTCGAGCCGGTGCCCTTCGCGAACGGCCGTGGTTTCACCCGCAATCTCGCGCTTGTCCATCGGCGCGCCATCTTATCGCAGGCCCGGCCGACGCGGTTTGACGCTTGTGCACCACACCCATAAAGTATTGGAAACAATATTGTTGACAATCTATCTGTGTAATGTGCATATTGCATCATGGGCACCAAGACGATTTCGTTGAAAGACGAGGCCTACAACCGCCTGAAGGCGGCGCGCCGCTATGCGGACGAATCGTTCAGCGAGGTTGTCTTGCGCGCCACCTGGCCGGAAGACACCATTACCGGAAAGGCCCTGCTCGCGTTGTTCGGTTCGCGGCGGCTGCACCTGCGGCCCGAGGAGCTCGATCGCCTGAGCGCGATGAAGCAACGCGACCTGCCGCCGGAGGACAAGTGGGCCGGCAGCTGATTCTCGAAACCACCTTCCTGATCGACCTCGAGCGTGAGCACCACCGCGGGCGGACGGGGCCCGCGGTGGCGTTTCTCGAGGCGAATCCGGAGGCGAGGCTCTACCTGCCTTTCATCGTCGCCGGCGAGCTGGCGGCCGGCATTGCCATGCGCGACCGGGCGCGATGGGAAGCGTTCCTGGCGCCGTTGTATGTCCTGCCTTCCACCGCCGACGTCAGCTGGCACTATGGGCGCACCTACCGGCACCTCCACGACGCCGGCCGGTTAATCGGCGCCAACGATCTCTGGGTCGCGGCGACGGCGCTGGCCTATCAGATGTCGGTGGTGACCCGAAACGTCGAACACTTCCAGCGCGTGCCCGGACTCGATGTCGAGCGTTACTGATCTGCAATACACTCGCGCGGAAATGACATGGCCGTAGTCCACGTCGCCGGGGTCCGGAAGACCTACGGCCGCACCGTGGCCGTCGACGAGGTCTCCTTCGATGTCCAGGAGGGGGAGATCTTCGGGCTGATCGGGCCCAACGGCGCCGGCAAGACCACGACGATGGAATGCGTCGAGGGCTTGCGGAAGCCCGACCGCGGCACGATCTCGGTGCTGGGGCTCGATCCGTTCCGCGACGTCTACCAACTGCAGGACCGCATCGGCGTGCAGCTCCAGCAGGCGCACCTGCAGAAGCGCATCAAGGTGTGGGAGGCGGTGCACCTCTGGGCCTCGCTGTACAGGAAGCCGATCGGCGACGGCGATGTGCTGCTGGAGCAGCTCGGCCTGGCCGACAAGCGCAATGCGTGGTTCATGACCCTGTCGGGCGGCCAGCAGCAGCGGCTCTTCATCGCGCTGGCGCTCATCAACGATCCGCACGTGGTGTTTCTCGACGAGCTGACGACCGGCCTGGATCCCCAGTCGCGGCGCGCGATCTGGGAACTGGTGCGCGGCATCCGGGCCCGCGGCAAGACGGTGTTCATGACGACGCACCTGATGGAGGAGGCCGAGCGCCTGTGCGACCGCGTGGCGATCATCGAGCACGGACGCATCATCGACGCCGACACGCCGCAGGGCCTGGTGGACCGGCATTGTCCGGAGCGCTCGGTGGTCCTCGTGACGGGCGACCCGCTGGCCGAGGAGCGCTTTCGCGCGCTGCCGCACGTCGACGAGGTCCTGCGCGCCGACGCCCAGTTCACGATTCGCGGCCGGGGGGACGGCTTCGTGACCGCGGTGATTCAGTGCCTCGCCGAACACCAGATTCGCGTCAGCGATTTTCGCACCGTGCTTCCCAGTCTCGAGGATGTCTTCCTCAAGCTGACCGGCCACTCGATTCGGGACTAGGCACCGCATCAAGGGGTGCCCTACTAGTAAAGGGGTGCCCACGAGGCAACATCTCATGCTGCGCGGGTTGTGGGAACTGACGTGGCTGGAGACCAAGATCTTCCTGCGCGAGCCGCTCGGGGCGATCGGGACGGTCGTGATTCCCGTCGTCGTGTTCCTCCTGGTGGGCCGTGCGATTGGCCGCAGCGCGCCGGCGTCGCCGGGGGCCACCGCCTTCCTGCGGGACGGCCTGCCCGTGCTGGCATCGCTCTTCATCGCGATCAACGCGGTCCTGTCGCTCGTCACGATCATCTCGATCTACCGTGAGGGCGGCATTCTGAAGCGCCTTCGGGCCACGCCGCTGCGGCCGCAGACGATCCTGACGGCCCACGTGCTCGTCAAACTGCTGTTCACGGCCGTCACGCTGACCCTGATGATGCTGGCGGGCCGGCGGTACTTCGCGGCCGGCCCCGACGTGCCCGTGATCGCGTTCGGCATCGCGCTGCTGGCGAGCACCCTGGCGATCCTGTCGATGGGTTTCGTGATCGCGAGCGTCGTGCCGACGGCGCGTTTTGCCCAGCCGATCGGCGCCGTGATTTTCTATCCGATGGTCGTGCTGTCGGGCCTGTTCGTGCCGCTCGACATCATGCCCCAATGGCTGCGGATGCTCGCGCGGCTGCTGCCGTTCACCTATGTGGTGTCGCTGTTGCAGGGGATCTGGACGGGAGGCTCGTGGTCCGCGCACGTCGGCGACCTGGCCGCGCTGGCGGTGGTGTGCGTGGTGTGCACGGCGCTGTCGGCCCGGGTGTTTCGCTGGGAATGAGGAACCGGCGTAGACTGCAACGCGCACCAGCCGTCCGAAGGAGAACCCGATGAGCGTGACCACACACACCCGGCCGGACGTCCTGCAAGCATCCGCCATCGCACTCGCGGCCGTGATCGCCCTGGCCGGAAGTGACGCGGGCCTGTCGCAATCGCGATCGCTGCTGGAGATCCGCACCCTCTCGTCGCGCCCGGATCTCGTGAGCGGCGGCGACGCGCTCGTCGAGGTCAGGGCCGCCGCCGGCACACCCATCACGCAGCTCACGCTCGCGCTCAACGGCAAGAACGTGACGAGCTACCTGAAAAGCGACCCGGCAACGGGCAGCTATCGCGGCGTGATCGAGGGCATGACCATCGGCGCGAACACGCTGCTGGCCGCCGCGAAGACGCCGAAGGCCGAGGCCAAGCTTACGGTCATCAACCATCCGATTACCGGGCCCATCCTGTCGGGACCGCACCTCACGCCGTACGAGTGCAACACCGGGCAGTCGGGGCTCGGGCCGGCGCTCGACGCCAATTGCTCCGCGCCGCGCAAGATCTGGTACCTCTATCGATCGACCGACAACGCGTTCAAGCCGCTTGCCGATCCCGCGGGACCGCGTCCCGCGGACCTGGCGACCACGACGACCAACGACGGCAAGACGGTGCCGTACATCGTGCGCGTCGACTCGGGCACGATCAATCGCGCCATCTATCAGATCGCCATCCTGGACGACCCGGCGGCGGCGACGATCGATCCCGCCGCGTGGAAGCCGGGCGCGGGCTGGAACCGCAAGTTCGTCGTCTCGTTCGGCGGCAGCTCCGGCACGCAGTACATCCAGGGCGTGATCGCCCCGCCCACGGGCGGCGGCGCGGGCGGCGGCGTCCTGAACCATGCCGCCCTGTCGAGGGGCTTCGGCTACCTGATCTCGTCGGAGCTGGTGAACGGCCGCCGCGGCAACGGCGTGCTGCAGGGCGAGGCGTTGATGATGATCAAGGAGTACATCATCGAGCGCTACGGCGTGCTGAAATGGATGGCCGGCAGCGGCGGATCGGGCGGCGCCATCCAGCAGCTCGTGATCACGCAGATGTACCCGGGATTGATGGACGGCCTGATGCCGAGCCTTACGTTCCCGGACTCGACGCTCCACACCATCGACAGCATCCTGCTCACGACCCTCTGGCCGAAACTCGACAAGACGGTGTGGACGCAGGAGAAGATCACCGCGGTCGAGGGGTTCACGCCGGGCACGGCGCGGATGTGGAACGCCGCGTACGGGCGGCTGGGCGTGCCGACCAACGCCGCCGGTTGCGCGCTGGCAGACAAGACCCTGATCTACGATCCGGTGACGAACCCGAAGGGCGCGCGCTGCACGACGCAGGACATCCGCGCCAACATCTACGGCCGCGATCCGAAGACGGGATGGGCGCGGCGGCCCACCGACAACATCGGCCTGCAGTACGGCCTGGCGGCGCTCAACAGCGGCGCGATCAGCGTCGACGAATTCCTCGACGTGAACGAGAAGGTCGGCGGCACCGACATCGACGGCAAGGTCGTGCCGGAACGGACCGAAGGCGATCCGATCGCGCTGCGCGCTGCTTACGAGAGCGGCATGCAGGCCTCCTACAACGCGGCGCTCGCCAACGTGCCGATTCTGATGTCACGCTCCTACAACGACAGCCGCGGCGACATTCACGATCGGCAGCGCGATTTCGTCGTCCGCGCGCGGCTGCAGAAAGCCAACGGCCGCTCCGACAACACGGTGATCTGGATTGCCAATACCGTGTCCCCGATTGCCGCAAGCCTCGACACCATGAACGCCTGGCTCGACGCCATCGTCGCCGACCCGATGCCGCCCTCGCCCGACAAGGTCGTGAAGCACAAGCCGGCCGAGGCCGCCGACACCTGCTGGGACGCTTCGGGCGCGAAGATCGTCGAGCCGGCGTCGTTCGACGGCGCCAACAAGTGCAACGCGCTCTACCCGGTGCACAGCGAGCCGCGGCTGGTGGCCGGCGCGCCGCTCACCAACGACGTGATGAAGTGCCAGCTGAAGCCGGTCAACTTTGCCGACTACAAGGTGAGCTTTACCGATGCGCAGAAGGCGCGGATGAAGGCCGTGTTCTCAACCGGTGTGTGCGATTTCACCAAGCCCGGCGTGGGTCAGGTGCCGATCAAGGGCACGTACCAGAGGTATTGACAGGCGGCGGCCCGGACCGGAGGATATGGCGATGCGACTCGCACTTGTGACCGTGGCTCTCGCGCTGGCCGGTATCGGGGCCGTGATTGGGCAGGAGCCGGTGATCAACCGGAGCGCGCCGATGACGCTGACGGGCGAGATCGTCGACATCTCCTGCTACAAGCAGAAGGGTGTGGCGGCCGGCACCGGCGCCGCGCACGTCGACTGCGCCAGGATGTGCGTGCTCGAGAAGGGCGCGGCGCTCGGCATACTCAGCGACGGCGACGGGCTGTTCCGAATCTGGGGGCCCGCGGCCCGCGACAAGTTCCTGAAGGTGCAGCCGTACATCGGCCAGACGGTGGTGATCACGGGCACCGAGGTGATCTTGTCCAACAACTACGACGTGCGTTCGTTCGATCTGCAGACCATCAAGGCGACAAAGAAGGCGCAGTAACGGGCTCCGAGCTCCGGGCTCCGTTTGGCAGGTGGGGACAGACCTTCAGGTTTGTCCAAGGAGAAAAAGACGATGACCGCAAAGTCAATCGGCGTCGGCGTGCTCGGCGGTTTCGTGTGCGTGCTGCTGGCGACCGGCTCCACGGTCAGCGGCGATGGCGGCCAGGCGCGGCCGGGAAGTCCGGCGGCCAACGCCGTCACCTACACCAAGCACGTCGCGCCCATCCTGCAGCGCTCGTGCCAGACCTGTCATCGTCCCGGCACCAACGCGCCGATGTCGTTGCTGACCTACGAGGATGTCCGGCCGTGGGCGCGCGCCATCAAGGCGCGCGTGACGGCGCGCATCATGCCGCCGTGGCACATCGAGCGGAACGTCGGCATCCAGCAGTTCAAGGACGACCCGTCGCTGACCGACGACGAGATCGCCACTATCGCGGCGTGGTCCGACGCCGGCGCGCCACGCGGCGAGGCCGCGGATGCGCCCGCGCCGCCGGTGTTTCCCGACGACGAAGCGTGGCACATCGGCACGCCGGACCTGATCGTCCAGATTCCGAAGAACCACGTCGTGCCCGCCAACGCCGCCGACCTGTGGATCGATTACATCGCCGATTCCGGACTCACCGAGGATCGGTACCTCCAGGCGGTCGAGGCCAAGCCCGGCCCCGGCGCGCGCGCCGTCGTGCATCACCTGCTGACCTATTTGATCCAGGAGGTCGACGAGGACGAAGTGCTCTCGGGCCGGCTCGATGACCGTGCGACCAACCGTGAGAGTTTCCTCAACGAGTTCGCGGTCGGCAAGAATGGCGACTTCCTCCCGGACGGCACCGCCAAGCTGGTGAAAGCCGGCGCCAAGATCCGGTTCAACCTCCACTATCACGCGTCGGGCAGGGAGACCGTGGATCGCACGCGAGTCGCGCTCAAGTTCTATCCCAAGGGCTACGTGCCGAAGTACCACCAGATCTCGCTGCAGATCGCCAACGCCCATCCCGACCTCGACATTCCGCCGAACACGGTGTCGCGTCACGACGGCTACTTCCGCTTCGCCAAGCCGGCGCGCATCACCGCGCTCCAGCCCCACATGCACAACCGCGGCAAGCGCATGTGCGTCGAGGCGATCCTGCCCTCCGGCCGCGCGGAAATGCTGAACTGCATGGGCTTCGAGTTCAACTGGCACAAGGTCTACAACTACGCGGACGAGGCGACGCCGCTCGTGCCGGCGGGCACGATGCTGCACACCATCCTGTGGCACGACAACACCGCGTCCAATCGCAGCAATCCCGATCCGCGCAACTGGGTGGGCTACGGCCAGCGCACGATCGACGAGATGGCGTTTGCGTGGGTCACCTGGACATATCTCGAAGAGGCGGATTACAAGACGATGGTGGCGGAGCGCGACCGGCGCCGCGCCTCGGAGCGGTAACGCATGCGCACGGTGATCTCGAGTGGCATGGCCGTGGCCGTCCTGCTGCTGGCCACCGCGGCCGGCGCGCAAGACATCTACAACAACAGCGTCCGCTACTCGAAAGGGCAGAGCGTGCAGCCCGTGTTCGAGGGGTGGTCGCGCAACCCGGACGGGTCGTTCGCGATGTGGTTCGGCTACTTGAACCGCAACCACGAAGAGAAGCTGCACGTGGCGGTGGGCGCCGACAACGGCTTCAACGGCGAAGACATGGGGCAGCCGGAGTTCTTCGAAACGCGGCGGCAGCAGTTTGCGTTCAAGATCGACGTGCCCGCGGACTTCCCCAAGGATCGCGACCTGGTGTGGACGCTCAAGGCCAACGGCGTGACGCTGAAAGCGTACGGCTGCCTGTGGCCGGTGTGGGAGATCGATCAGCACACGATTTCGGCGAACCGGGGCGCCCGCACGGCGGTGGACTTCGACGAGCCGCCGAACGAGCCGCCGGCGTTCGTGAACGCGCCGAACGCGCAGAGCGCCGAAGTCGGCAAGCCGCTGACCTTGTCGGTGTCGGTGGCTGACGATGGCAATCCGAAGCCGCGGACCGATCGGGGCGCGCGCGTGGCCGGCATCAAGGGCCCCGCGGAACAGCCGCTGAACCAGTCGCTGCGGGTGAGCTGGTTGCAGTGGCGGGGGCCCGGGATCGTCAGGTTCGATCCGAAATCGGTCCGTGTTGTCGACGGCAAGGCCACGTCGACGGCCGTTTTAGACAAGCCGGGTGTCTACGTGCTTCGTGCCTACGCCGAAG
>MELE01000051.1:0-441 GCA_001768615.1 Acidobacteria bacterium RIFCSPLOWO2_12_FULL_67_14b
AGGTTGAAGACCGACGTCCAGACAAAGAAGGCACGTCCCACCCACACGTTGACATCGCCGGTGCTGGTGCGGAACAGCACCAGGAATACGAGGAGGTTCAACATGAAAAACCGGTAGGTGAGGCCGATAAAGCGCATCCGCGGCAGACGCGCGACGAGCGCGGCGAAGGGCGGATTCACCGCCATCATGGCCAGGAGCGTGCCCGTGAAGAGCCACGACAGATTCGCGACGCCGCCAGCCACGCCGGCCTCGTCTCGAATCGGCCGGATGACGTAGTACGCGCTGAAAACGGAGAACAGATACAGGAAGGCCCACGCGACGTGGTGCCCCTCGCCCGGCTGGATCGACACCATGCGGCTCAGGAGGCGACCGGCCAGACCTTCCGGCGCGGGGAGCGCGGTCTGCGAAGGTCCTGACGTCATGCCCAGTTACTCTACGACC
>MELE01000051.1:532-2668 GCA_001768615.1 Acidobacteria bacterium RIFCSPLOWO2_12_FULL_67_14b
GCCCGCGACATCACGTCGCGGGGCGGCCGCCTCTTCCCTTCGGCGCGGCAGGCGGCCACCGTTCTTCGCAGTCGTGCGGTCATCGTCCCACAGCACGCGCACGATTTGATGTGCCGTTCGACTGTCCGACGACGGGCGGGCGTCAGGTCGCCGTCCAGATAGCGCGACAACTCGAGCAGCAGTCGGCGGCAGCGTGCGGACGGGCGTGTCGGGGTGGTCATTTCGCATCTCTCCCCAAGTCCGCCTGAAGTTGGACACGAGCCCGATGCAGGCGCGTCTTGACGTTATCCTCGGAAATACCCATGACCTTCGCGACGTCTCGCGTCGACAGGCCTTCCATCTCTCGAAGGAACACGATGGCCCGATAGGGGGCGGGTAACCTGCGGAGCGCCTTTCGCAGACGACGACGAAGCCCGGCGTTGTCCGCCAGTTGTTCTGGATTCTTCCCTGGATGCGGCGCGTCCCGACGCGTCGGGCCGTGCGGGCCGGGCAGCACCTCATCGAGCGACTGCAGCCGCGCCGGCTCGCCGACTCTCTTCCGTCGCCCCATCAGACAGGCGTTGCGAACCGTGCGATACAGCCACGGCCGGAACGCACCAGGCTCGCGGATACGTCCGACGTAGCGATACGTCTTAATCAGCGCCTCTTGCATCGCATCCTCGGCATCGTCCGCGTGCCCGCACACCGACGTGCTGAAACGCCAGGCGACTTCCTGTGCGCGCATCAGTAGCCGATCCAGAGCCTCGGGATCGCCGGTGGCAGCCGAGCGGACGAGCTCCGTGTACTCGTCCTGTTCCGGTTCCGCCGAACCCTCCTCGTGAACAGGATTCATCCGCCGGCTATTGGTGACACGCCTGGCGCCGCCCGTCTTTGTCACCTTCCTCTGTTTCATGAATCTGTGTCAGAGAGATGATAAGCCACCCTGCGACCTATACCTGCTCGTCGCAGCGCGCTCATCCATAAGGGGATTCCCATGTCTCGCATTCATGTGTTCGTTTCTGCGGCAGTCGTTCTCTCCGCTTTCACCCTTGCCGGCTGCGGCGAAGGATCGTCGATGCGCCAGAACCCAAATGGGCCGAGCTCCATGACCAGCCCGATGAGTCAGATGGGCCCTGGCGGTATGGGTGGTGCTGGCATGGCCGCGGCGGTCGCGAGCGAATTCGACTACCTCGCCGGGATGATCCCGCACCACGAAGAGGCAATCGCCACCGCGCGGATCCTCCAGCGGGGCACCGAACGGCAGGAGATGCGCGCCTTCGCCGCTGCGATCATCGAGACACAGAGCACCGAAGTCGATCAGATGAAGTCCTGGCTCGCCGCGTGGTATCCGGGCCGCGACATTCGGGTCGTCTATCAACCCATGATGCGGGATCTCGTGGGGCTCACCGGCAACGCACTCGACCGTGCGTTCCTCAACGACATGATCCCGCACCACATGATGGCGGTCATGATGTCGCAGCAGTTCGTCATGCGGAATCTCGCCGAGCATGCCGACGTCATCCCGTTCGCGGGGAACATCCGGGACACGCAGCACGCCGAGATCCAAATGATGTCGGCATGGCTACGGGCGTGGTTCGGCGCGTAGAAAGATCATCAAAGAGATGTTACGACGCCCTGCGACCTACCTCATCATGGCCGTGCTGGGGATGGCCGCGCCGGCAGCGGCCCAAATCCCGCTGACGCTGACGGAGGCCATCGCCCGTGCCCGCGCGCAGAACCCCGACGCTGGCAGCACCGCGGCCGCGGAGCGCGAGGCCGCGCTGCGCATCACGCAGGCGCGGGCCGGCTACTTGCCCAGGGTGGACGTCGTCGAGTCGTGGCAGCGTGGCAATCAGCCTGTGTTTGTCTTCAGCTCGCTGCTGGCCCAGCGTCAGTTCACCGCCGCAGACTTTGCGCTCGGCGCGCTCAATCATCCGGATGCCCTCGACAACTTTCGCTCGGCAGTGATGGTCGAGCAGTCACTGTTCGACGGCGCAACCCGAGCGAACGTCGCCGCGGCTGGCATCAGCCACGACATGGCGACGGCCCGTCGCGTGATGGTCGATCACGATTTGGCCGCCAGCGTGACCAGCGCTTACGGGCGTGTGCTTGTCGCGGCGGCTGCAAACCAGTCTGCCGCCGCTGCCGCCGAGACCG
>MELE01000051.1:2801-3190 GCA_001768615.1 Acidobacteria bacterium RIFCSPLOWO2_12_FULL_67_14b
CGCCCGGGTGCAGCTCAATCAGTTGATGGGCGAGCCGCTTGGCGAGGCCTTCGCGCTCGATCTTTCCCCCATGGCGGCCGCGATCGATGCGACCGGTATTGCATCGCTCGAGACTGAGGCGCTCAAGAACCGGCCCGACGTGAAGCTCGCGGCGCTGCAGGAACAACTCGCCGGCGCGACCCAGACGGCAGCGCGCGCCGCATTTCTCCCGCAAGTGGCGGCGCAGGGCGGCTGGGAATGGAACGGCGGCGCCTGGAACACACGTGCCTCGAGCTGGGTCGTGGGGGCCGTGGCGCGAATCAACGTGTTCCATGGATTCGCCGATAAGGCGCGGCTCGCCGAAGCGCGCGAACAGGCGACGCGACGCGCTCTGGAACGCGAGAAAGCGG
>MELE01000051.1:3275-3690 GCA_001768615.1 Acidobacteria bacterium RIFCSPLOWO2_12_FULL_67_14b
GGAGCAGGCGCGTGAGAGCCGGCGGATCATCCGCGACCGTTATGAGGCCGGCTTGACCGACGTGGCGTCGCTGCTGCGCGCGGCCGAAGCCGTGGTGCAGGCCGAGACACAACAGACAGCGGCGCAGGTGGCGGTGCTCACCGAAACCGCGGCGCTGGAACGGACGTTGGGAAGGCGATGAGCGACATGATGGCGAGAAGACATTCACTGCTAGCGGGCGGCGTCGTCGTGGTCGTTTCGCTCGCTGGCTTCGCGGGCCTCGTCCTGCCGGCCTGTTCGAGTCGCGCGGAGCCGACACCCGCCGGCGCGGAGGTGCCGATTCCCGTCTCGGTCGCGACTGTGGCCATGGCCGACATCGCCGACACGTTCGAGGCTGGCGGCGTCGTGCAGGCGCGAACGACCGCCACGCTCATGG
>MELE01000051.1:3710-5138 GCA_001768615.1 Acidobacteria bacterium RIFCSPLOWO2_12_FULL_67_14b
GAGCGCCCGTGCGCGAAGCACGCGCGCGGCCGCGCTGTCTGCCGTTCATGGCGCCAACGCCGCGGCCTCTGAGCAACAAGCGGCGGACGCCGCTCTCGCGCTGGCGCGCGCGACGCATGACCGCATCGCAGGCCTGCACGCAAAGCGCTCGGCCACGGCGCAGGAACTCGACGACGCCACTGGCGCCCTGCGAGCGGCCGAGGCGCGCGCGGCCGGTGCGGCCGCGCGGGCGCAAGCCGCGGTGTCCGGTACGGAAAGCGCACGCGCCGCCAGCGAGGCGGCTGGCACGACGGAGTCTTTCGCGCTGATCACGGCGCCATTCGATGGAGTGGTCACCGAGAAAATGGTCGAGCCCGGCAACATGGCGGCGCCCGGCACGCCGCTGATGCGCCTGGAGGATACGCGCGGCTTCCGGCTCGACGTCCGCGTGGACGAGTCGCACATCGGACAGATCTCACCAGGCGCCATCGTGTCCGTCTCGCTCGACTCAGGCACGGGTGGCGCAACGACCACAGTCAGCGGCACCGTGGCGGAGATCGGCCGTGCCGTCGATGCCGACGCGCGCGCGTTTCTGGTCAAGATCACGCTGCCCGATGCCGCCGGCTTGCGCTCGGGGACATTCGGCCGGGCGCACTTCAGCGCCCGAGCGCGGCGCGCCCTGACGGTGCCCGCGGGCGCGCTCGTGCACCGCGGACAAATGACGTCGGTCTTCGTCGTCGAGAAGGGCATCGCCCGCCTCAGGCTCGTGAATGCGAGCGGGAGCGAGATTCTGGCCGGCCTTTCCGAGGGCGATGTGGTGATCGTCGCAGCGCCTCCTACAGTAATCGACGGGCGCCCGGTCACGGCAGGAGGCCGGTAATGGCGGCCCCGGACGGGAGGCCAATAATGCCCGGCGCGGCCGGACGACTCGCGGCGGCCTTCATCAACTCGAAGCTGACGCCGCTCTTCATCGCCGCCTCGATGGCGCTCGGCGCGCTGGCGGTTGTGGCGCTGCCACGCGAAGAGGAGCCGCAGATCATCGTCCCGATGGTGGACGTTTTCGTTGAGATGCCGGGCGCGACGCCGGCCGACGTGGAACAGCGCGTGACGCGGCCGATGGAGCAGCTCCTCTGGGAGGTGTCCGGCGTCGAGTACGTGTACTCAACATCAAGCGCCGGGCAGTCGATGGTGGTCGTCCGCTTCAAAGTGGGCGAAGCCGAAGAGGCGGCCCTCGTCCGACTCAATCAGAAACTTGCGGCTAACGCCGATCGCATCCCGCCAGGGGTGATCGGCCCGATCGTCAAGCCCCGTTCGATCGACGACGTGCCGATTCTGGCTGTAACCGTGTGGTCGGCGCGCTACGGCGACGACGAGCTGCGGGCGCTGGCCGCGCAACTGCGCGACGCCATTGCGGAAGTCACCGACGTGTCCGAAGTGACGCTCATCGGC
>MELE01000051.1:5204-5281 GCA_001768615.1 Acidobacteria bacterium RIFCSPLOWO2_12_FULL_67_14b
TCGCCGCGTACGGGCTGGACCCGCTGGCCATTCAGCGCGCGATCGGCGAGACCAACGCGCGAGGCGCCGCGTCTGGG
>MELE01000051.1:5308-6161 GCA_001768615.1 Acidobacteria bacterium RIFCSPLOWO2_12_FULL_67_14b
CTCGAAGCCGGCAACCGGCTGCGGACGGCCGACGAGGTTCGTCGCGTCGTGGTCAGCGCCAGGAGCGGCCGTCCCGTGCTCGTAAGCGATCTGGCCGAAGTCGTGGACGGCGACGCCGAGCCCACTTCGTACGTCACGTATCAGTCACGCGATGCAGGCGCCCACGCCGCGGTCACGATCGCCGTGGCCAAGCGCAAGGGCACCAACGCCATCGACGTGGCGCATCACGTGATTGAGAAGCTCGACACGCTGAAGGGGACGCTCGTGCCCTCCGACGTGCACCTCGCCATCACGCGCGACTACGGCGAGACCGCCGCCGAGAAGAGCAACGAATTGCTGTGGCACATGCTCCTCGCGGTGCTCTCGGTGTCGGCGCTCATCTGGCTCGTGCTCGGCCGGCGCGAGGCTGCGGTGGTGCTCATCGCAATTCCGGTCACGCTCGCGCTGACGTTGTTCATGTTTTTCCTCTACGGCTACACGCTGAACCGCATCACGCTCTTCGCTCTGATCTTCTCCATCGGCATCCTCGTTGACGACGCGATCGTCGTGGTGGAGAACATCGTGCTGCATGCGCGTCTCAGCGACGGCGAGTCGAGAGGGCTGGCCGCCGTGGCGCTCCGCGCCGTGGACGAGGTGGGCAACCCCCCCATCCTGGCCACGCTCGCCGTGGTGGCGGCCATTCTGCCGATGGCCTTCGTCGGCGGCCTGATGGGCCCTTACATGCGGCCGATTCCGGTCGGTGCGTCGGCGGCAATGGTCTTCTCGCTCGTGGTGGCCTTCGTGGTGACGCCGTGGGCGGCAGTGCGGCTCTTGAAACCGGCGGCCCATCACGACCATGGCGAAGAGGATCTCT
>MELE01000051.1:6231-6317 GCA_001768615.1 Acidobacteria bacterium RIFCSPLOWO2_12_FULL_67_14b
GGGCGTGGCGATGCTGCTGCTGGCCGCGATGGCGCTCGTGCCGCTCAAGCTAGTCACGGTCAAGATGCTGCCCTTCGACAACAAGA
>MELE01000051.1:6380-6522 GCA_001768615.1 Acidobacteria bacterium RIFCSPLOWO2_12_FULL_67_14b
CCTCCGCGTTGGCCTCGGCCACCCTCGAAGATGAGGCCGTCGTCGACGTGCAGCAGTACGTCGGCACATCGGCGCCCTACAACTTCAACGGGCTCGTGCGCCACTATTTTCTGCGCCGCGCACCGCACCTGGCCGACCTGCA
>MELE01000052.1:0-349 GCA_001768615.1 Acidobacteria bacterium RIFCSPLOWO2_12_FULL_67_14b
CACAGGGACCGCATCGTCGCGGGCCCAGGTTTCAGCCGTTGGTGGTGCATCCCCGCCGCCCTCTGCATCAACCTGAGCATCGGGCAAGCCTATGCCTTCAGCGTCTTCAACCTGCCGCTGACGCGAGTGGTGGGCATCTCGTCGTCGGCGCCAGACGACTGGAAGCTCACCACGCTCGGCTGGATCTTCACACTCTCCTACGTCTTTCTTGGACTGTCGGCGGGCGTGGCGGGCCGGTGGCAGGACCGCGTGGGGCCCCGGACCAGCGGCGTGGTGGCGGCCCTGTGCTTCGGCGGCGGCTTCTTCCTGTCGGCGATCGGCGTCTGGACCCACCAGATCTGGCTTCTCT
>MELE01000052.1:384-8061 GCA_001768615.1 Acidobacteria bacterium RIFCSPLOWO2_12_FULL_67_14b
AGATCTGGCTTCTCTACCTGGGCTACGGCGTGATCGGCGGGTGCGGGCTCGGCATCGGCTTCAACACACCCATTCCCATCCTGCTGCGGTGGTTTCCCGACCGGCCGGGCCTTGCCACCGGCTTCGCGGTGATGGGGTTCGGGGGCGGAGCCATTATCGCGGCGCCGCTCTCGCAGGCGCTGATGGCGCGCTTTGCGAGCGGCACGTCCGTGGGCGTGGCGGAGACGTTCGTGGTGATGGGCGCGCTCTACCTCGTGGTGATGCTCACGGGCGCGTTCCTGTTCCGCCTGCCCCCGCCCGGGTGGCGGCCTCCGGGCTGGGCGCACGACCCTGGCACGCTGCACGCGGCGCCGTCGGCCGGACTCACCGTGGAAGGAGCCATGCGCACGCGTGAGTTCTACCTGCTCTGGGGCGTGCTGCTCCTCAACGTGACGGCCGGTCTCGGCGTCCTCGGCCAGGCGGCGCCGATGATCCAGGAGGTGTTCAGCGGCTTCAGCAGTTCGGCCGCGGCTGTATTCGTGGCCATGCTCAGCTTCTTCAACATGAGCGGCAGGCTGCTCTGGGCGTGGCTCTCGGACGTGATCGGCCGCAAGCGGACCTTCGCGGTGTTCTTCGTGGTCGGGCCGTTGCTGTATGCGGCGGTCCCCTTCGCGGGCGCGGCGGGCAATCTCGTGCTGTTTGTGGGCTGCTTCGGAGTCATCCTCTCGATGTACGGCGCCGGCTTCGCGTTGATGCCGCCGTACATCGCGGAGGTCTTCGGTCCCGCGCACGTGGGCGCGATCAACGGCCGCGTGCTCACCGCGTTGTCGCTGGCGGGGGTCTGCGGGCCGGTGGCGGTGAACTACCTGCGGCAGGCGCAGATCGTTCGTGGGGTCAGCGCGGGCCAGGCCTACGACGTGACGTTGTTCATCATGGCCGGCCTTCTTGTCGTGGGGTTCTTCTGCAACCTCGCGATTCGGCCGGTGTTCCAGATCGAAGGCCCTCGCATGGCGGCCTCCTCATGACGCCCTTGCCGTCGCAGTCGGCCAGGCCCGACGGGCGCACCCTGCTCATCATCGGCGCCGCGCTCACGGTGGTGTTTTCCACCGGGCTCGGGGCGGGGTGGCTGCTCCAGCGATTCGATGCGGGCATCGGTTTCGCGCGCGAGGCCGATCGGATTGCGGCGGTCCTGGAACTGTCACCTGGAAAGTCGGTGGGCGACATTCGTGCGGGAACGGGCCGCTGGACCGTCGACATGGCGCGACGCGTCGGGCCCGAAGGCGAGGCGTTTGCGACGGTGGGCCCCAACCCCGCGCACGTGCTGATGGAGACCGTCGCCGACTCTGGCCTGGACAACATCACCGTGATCACGAGGACGCCAGGCGACACCCCGCGGCTGCCGATCGGCTGCTGCGACGCGGTGCTCCTGCGCCTCGTGTACAGCGACCTTCGGCGCGAGCGGCCGGGGTTCCTGCAGAACGTGCGCCGCGTGACGAAGCCAGGCGGACTGGTCGCCGTGATCGACTTCCACCCCGACGCGCCGACAGCCCCGCCGCGGGACACGCTGTCGCGGCGCGGGGCGATTGCGGAGTTCACCGGCGCCGGCTTCGCACTGGTGCAGGACCACGAGCGCTGGTTCGGCAACACCTACTGCGTGGTGTTCAGGCGGGACAAGGATTGACCGTAATCCCGCCATTCACTTGAGTGGACGTGAATGGCCGGTCGCCCCAGCTTTCCGCTCACAGCTTTCGGCTGAGACGAGCCGAGCGCTGAACGCTGAAAGCAGAAAGCGCCCAGCGGCAAGCGAGGTGCCCGCTGGGATTGGGAGGATGGATCGCCGGATAGTCAGATATCTGCACGCGAGAGCGTGCGGGCCGCCAGCCACAACGGCAGCACCATCCAGGCGGCGAGCGACAGCCCCACATACGCGGCCGCCATGGCGGCGCCTCCCGTGAAGCGCAGCAACGCGAGCGACGCGGCGCCGAATGCGGCGGTGCCCTCGATGGCGAGGAGCGCGCCGGTGCGCGCCGCGTCCACCGGGTTGATCAGCGTCGCGGAAATCAGCAGGCGCGACGCCGATCCGGATCGGAGCATCGACGCGATCCCGAGGACGGCCACATCGAACAGCACCACCGTGACGAACCAGACGACGAGCGCGGCCGCGAGCACACGGGTGCGGCGCCCGGGGTTGAGACTGGCAAGCAGGGCGGCGATGGCCAGGAACACGCCGGTGATGACGACGGCCGTGATCACGAGCGCGCCATACCGCGAGAGCCCGTCGAGCCCGGCCTGCGACTGCACCACGAGCCCCGCGATCCCGAAGCCGATCAGTTCCGCCGCGGCCAGCGCGAGCCACACGCCGAGCATGCGCCCGATCAGAATCGCACCGCGCGGCACCGGCTGCGAGTAGAGCAGCTCGGCGGCGCCGCGGTCGGGCGTCAAGGCCAGCCCGCCGAACACGAGCGACGCCAGCGGCACGAGCAGCAACACCACCTGCACGAGCGACACCGCCGTGCGCGAGAAGTCCTGCACCCCGTGGCCGCCGGACAGGATGTAGCCGGCGCTCGCGACGGCCAGGGCGAGGCCGGCGAAGACCACCGCGAACATCTGCAGCCAGCGCGAACGGACGGCCAGCACCAGTTCGTATCTCGCGCAGAGCCAGAGCACCGAGCGGAGGGAGATCACGGGACGGCGCTCCGTTCCTGCGAGCCGAACATGGCGCTGGCCGCCACCGGGCTGCCACCGCGAGCCGCCGGGTCGGCGTCACGCGATGGCGCATCGGCGTGCGCCAGCAGACCCGACGCCATCGGCGTGGGCGTCTGCGTTTGTGTGAAGAGGGCGGTTCGCGCATCCACCCACGCCTGCGTGCGGTGGTCGGCGACGTAGATCACGGCGCCCGCCGGCAGCGGCGCCGCCCGGAGGCGATCGCGCAGGCAGCCAAGCTCATCGAAGAACTGCGGCTCTTCACCGGGCGCGACGATCTGCGCGGCCGTTCGACCGGAGACAATCGTCATGCGGCAGGAGCCGCACGCGTCCTGGCCCAGCGCGAGCTCCGCGGGCCCGGGTGGACCGGCGGCGCACGAGGCCACCGCGCACATCGAGCCGACCACCATCCAGCGCGTCATGACGGCGCTCCAATCAGCTCGCGATAGAACGCGTCGAGGCGTCCTTCCTCAGCGGTGAGGCCGCGGATGTCGCCGCCGGCCTCGCGGACCAGATCGAGGACCCCGGGACGCATCGAGGCCGGGCCCGGGACGATGAGCTCGTCGCCGCGCCAGGCCGCCTCGGGGCACAGCGCCCGCACGCGCTCGAGCAGGCCCGCCGTCGGCGCGTCGACGCGCACGCGCATCACGCCCCGATCGGCGAGGCGCGCGGCGAGCTGGCGCCCGGTGAACTCCGCCACCAGGCGGCCGGCCACAATCACCGCCACCCGATCCGCCAGCCGTTCGATGTCGCCAAGTTGATGCGAGCTGAAGAAGACGGTGCCGCCGGCCTGGCGGCGCGCGTCGACGAGGCGGTAGAACGCGCCGAGGCCCTCGGGATCGAGCGCCGCGGTGGGTTCATCGAGCAGCAGCACGTCGGTGGTGCCGAGCGTGGCGACGGCCAGCCCGAGGCGCTGCACCATTCCGCCCGAGTAGGTGCCGACGGCGCGCTCGCCCGCACCGTTGAGCGACGCGAACTTCAACACGCGATCCGTGGCATCCCCAGGGACATGGCGAATGCGGCGGTAGAAGTCGACCACCTCGCGGCCGGTCAAGGTCTCTGGAAACGAGACCCGCTGCGGGAGGAACGAACAGGCTCGTCGCGCGCGCGCGTCGAGCGCGTTCAGGTGTTCGGCGCCGAGCACCACTTCTCCGGAGTCTGGCCGCACGAGCCCCGCCGCCGCTTTGATCGACGTGGTCTTGCCCGAGCCATTCGGGCCGAGCAGGGCCACGACGGAGCCCGCGGGCACCTCGAGGGTGAGGCCATCAACCGCCCGTCGTCCTCCATAGGCCTTCGTGAACGCGCGATACCGGATCATGACGCGCTCACCCAGGAACGCCCGCCCGCCGCGAGCAGCCCGCCGCCGATGAGGAGGAGAAGGAGGGGCGGACCGGTGCTCGCGACGGAGCGGGAGAGGGAAGGGGACGACCCCGCCGGCACGGCGTCGAGCACCGGCGGGCGCGCCAGCGGACGAGCATCGACGACGGGCACGGGGTCCAGCACGGGAAACGCGCGCTCCGCGGCGCCGATCGCCGCGGCGGCCGCGCTCCGCGAGAACAGGTCGGCGGCCGTGAGGTTGCCGCGCAGATGATCAAAAACGTTCGACAGCCGGTACGGCCGATCGCTCACCCCATCGCCATCGAGGTCGGGATCGCCGTGGTCCGACCAGTAGTTGCCGTCGAAGCGCGTATCGGTGCGCTTCCCTGACAACGACAACGGCGCCAGGTTGCCGGTGAAGGCGTTGCCCTCGAACACGTTGGCGCCGCTCGAGTCGTAGATCACCAGCGCCATGTCGGACATCGCCACGACGTTGCGCCGGAAGTGATTGCGATAGGAACCCTCGAGGAAGATGCCGCGGGCGTTGTCGGCAATCAGGTTGTCTTCGGCCACGACGTCGTCGCACGCCTTGAGCAGCAGGCCGACCGACGCGAACCCACGGTTGTGCACGAAGCGGTTGCGCCGGAACGTCATCCGGTTGGAATACATCAAGGCGGCGCCGGCGGCGCCGTTCTCGAAGACGTTGTCCTCGAAGACGTTGTCGTCGGAGAACATGTAGTGCAGGCCGTAGCGCAGGTCGCCGGCGCGATTGCCGCGCACGAGGCCGTGGGACGAGGACTGGATGTAGAAGCCGTCGCGCGTGCCCCCCACCCAATTGCCGATCAGGCGGAAGCGCTGGCTGTTCCAGACGTGGATGCCGCTGCCGTTTTCGCCGGGGTCACGCCCCGGAATGCCCGTCACCGTGCTGTTCTCGACCAGCGCATCGTCGGCCTCGCGCAGGTAGATGCCGAACAGCGCCTGGCGGATGCGGCAATCCCTGACCGTGACCCGCGGCGCCGCCACGTGGATGCCCGAGGTGTCGCGTCCGAGGTCGCCCTTGCCGCCGCCGTCGATGTCGAAGCCTTCGATGGTGACGCCGGCGGCGCGCACGCGGACCACGCTGCCCGTGCCGGATCCGCGCAGGGTAGGACGACCCACGCCGACGAGCGTCATCGGGCGGTCGATCAACAGGTCGCCGTCGTAGGTGCCGGCCGGCACCACGACGCGGTCGCCGGGGTGCGCGCGATCGACGAGTGCCTGGATGGGCGAGGTGTGTTCAGCTGCGGGTCGGCCCTCCACCCCGGCGCCGGGCGGCAGCGCGCCGGCGTCCGGCGATTGCAGCAGTCCCAGCACGAGCAGGAGCGCGGGCCCGACCACGCTATCCCCGGTCCGCCGCCACGGGCGGCACGCGCTTCCGGGCCTGCCACCAGGTCATCGCCAGGGCTGTCAGCAACAGCGCCGCCACGCCGGCCATCGCATAGGACGCGGCGCGCGGATAGGAGTGGACCTCGAAGTTCGCAATCTGCCGGTAGCCGAACATCGGCGGCATGAACGGCGGGACCTGCACGGCCGCTTCCGGCGACAGGTCGTGGCCGTAGCGGTACAACTTGTAGCCGAACGACCACAGCGAGAACCCGCCGAAGTAGACGAAGAGCATCGTGACGTCGACGAGCGCGACGACGGTGCCGTGCGCCGTGGCCCGCAGCACGAGCAGGCCGAGCGCGCCGATCACAAACGGCATCCACTTGAACTCGGTGAACGACTCGTTCACCAGGTCCTGCATGCCGATGTAGTGGTTGAGGACGTTGATCTCCTTCACGTCCTGGCCGTTGTTGCCGCCGACGAGGGTATAGGAGTAGATGT
This sequence comes from Acidobacteria bacterium RIFCSPLOWO2_12_FULL_67_14b, assembly GCA_001768615.1. Taxonomy (GTDB): domain Bacteria; phylum Acidobacteriota; class Vicinamibacteria; order Vicinamibacterales; family UBA2999; genus 12-FULL-67-14b. The sequence continues at coordinate 6,247 of MELE01000052.1, forward strand.
CGAGTCGCAGGCCCTCGGGGTACTGCGGCGCGAACATCGTCAGGTTCCAGAGCGGGAAAAAATAGGTGGCCACTAGCAAAGCCGCCGCGGCGAGTAGCATGAGTCTCGCCGCGAGGCCGATCGGTTCGTCGAGAAACCGATTCGCGGGTTGGAGGAACGCCTGCATCATGGCCACCTAAACAGAATTCAGCCTTCAGCTCTCAGCTTCTGACTTCTCACTTGACGATCATGTAGCCCTGCATCTCCTGGTGGAGCGCCGAGCAGAAGTTCGTGCAGTAGTAGGCGAACACGCCGCTCTTCTTCGCAATGAAGGTCACCGTTTTGGTTTCGCCGGGGTCGATCACGAGGTTGATGTTGTAGTCGAGCAGGCCGAACCCGTGCAGCTCGTCGGTCGTCTGCTCGATGTTCGTGACGGCGATGGTGACCTCGTCGCCGGCATTGATTTCGAACGAGGTCGGCGTCAGCGTCGAGCGGACGGCGATCATCTTGACCAGCACCTTCTTGCCGTTGCGGGTCACGCCGGCGTCCTTCAGGTCCCAGATCGCCATCGGGTGCTTGTTCTCTTCCTTCAGGTAGACCTCGATCGGGTGGATCTTGTCGGCCTTGATGATCTGGGCGTAGTGCGGCTCCGGCTCGGTGAACGCGTCGTAGAGGAGCTTCATCTTCTCCTCGGTGATGTCGAGCAGCTGCGACGACTCGGGTTGCGACGGCCCGACGTTGAGGTGCCGGCCGTGCGACAGCTTGTTGAGGCCGACGAGGTAGTTGCCGTCGGGGCTCACCGTGTCGCCTTCGGCCGCCGCGAGGTGGCCGATCGAGTACGACATCGGCGCCTTGTCGACGACCTCCCAGGTCCCGAGCTTCCACTTGGCGATGGCGCTGTCGACAAACAGCGAGGTGTAGGCCCAGCCGTCGGTGCCGAACTGCGTGTGCAGCGGCCCGAGGCCGACCGCCACCTCGGCGTCCTTGATCGACTCGTACTTGAGGACGGGGATCCCGTCTTCCTCGCCGGTGAAGTCCTTGTTGCGGATTGCGGTCTGGACCTTCTCGAAGTTGAACGCCGTGGTCACGCCCTGGAGCTTGCCCGAGCCGATGATCCACTTGCCGTCGGGCGACACGTCGACGCCGTGCGGCGACTTGCCGCAGGGCATCAGGTAGACGATGCCGGGTACCTTCTTGGGGTCGATGACCTTGACGCCGGCGATGGTGTCGAACTTGCCGTCGGCGATGGCTTTTTCCGCGGCGCGCCAGTCGACGGCGGCGATGTAGTCCTGGTCGCGCTGCGACGCGGTGACTTCGAGCTTGCCGATGGCACGTTCGGTGTTGTACGAGCTGAAGAACATCCAGCCATCCGACGCCAGCTTGCCGGCATCGCCGAGGTCGTAGTCGAACGGCGGCATCAGGATCTGCCACCCGAGCGACATCTCGCCGGACTGCGGATCAATCTTGATGCCGGCAATGATGCCCTTGTACTCGGTGGCGTACTTGTCGACGCCCACCGCCCGGTTCGGTACCGGACGGGAGAAGCGCGTCGCCATCATTGCGTATTCGGTGTTTGGCGTGACGAACGACGAGGCATGGTTGCCGTGCAGGTTGACGACGGGCCCGAGGATCTGCTTGGTCTTGAAGTCGCGCAGGTCGATGCGGGCGATGCGCCCGTTCATCTCGTTGATGAACAGCCAGCGCCCGTCGTAATCGCCCTTGGTCTCCGAGAGCGCGGGGTGGTGCGCGTCGCCCCAGGTCAGCTCGCCGAGCATCTTCTTGCTGTCATCGTCGAAGCCGTAGCCGGTGGCGGGGTACGGGGTGTAAACGGGAATG
>MELE01000053.1:0-8083 GCA_001768615.1 Acidobacteria bacterium RIFCSPLOWO2_12_FULL_67_14b
AAGACACGCTGACGACCGTCGTGCGCACGGCCCACCACACGGCCACGCCGTTGAGCGCAAGCAATAACCATGGCCACGTGTCGCCCGCGAGCACCTTCGCGAGGGCGACCGTCACGATCCAACCCAGATACAGCAGTAAGGGCGCGGTGAATGTGTTCGATCGGAGGAACTCGACCGCGTTGAACCTGGCGTCGATCAGCGCATCCGCCCAGGCCGAGTAGGTCGGCGTGTCGCCCGCCCAGCGCGGGCCCGACATCAGCATCCAGATCAACAAGGGGAAGATGAAGGCCACGGACACGACCGTGGGGCCGAAGGACGACAGGCCAAAGCGCGTGGGACTCGTGCTCAGCGTTCGTCCCTCGATAGCCGCCCACTCGCGCCGGTCGTGTACTTCGACTGGCAGGAGCTGCACGTCACGGTCGCCGGCGGCGTGGCGCCCGATGCCAGCTTGACGCCGCACTCGCACACCCATCCGGCGATGCGTCCCGGGTTGCCGACCACGAGCGCGTAGTCCGGCACGTCCTTGGTCACGACGGCGCCGGCGCCGATGAACGCATAGGCGCCGATGGTATGGCCGCACACCACCGTGCAGTTGGCGCCGAGGCTGGCGCCCCGCCTGACCAGCGTCTGGCGATACTCGTCTTTGCGCGACACGTGGCTGCGCGGGTTCACCACGTTGGTGAACACCATCGACGGCCCGCAGAACACGTCGTCTTCGAGGATCACGCCCGTGTAGACGGAGACGTTGTTCTGGATCTTGACGTTGCTGCCGACGACCACCTGCGGCGAGATGACCACGTTCTGGCCGATGTTGCAGCGTTCGCCGATCCGCGCACCCGCCATCACGTGGGAGAAATGCCAGATCTTGGTGCCCGAACCAATCTCGCAACCCTCGTCCGCATAAGACGACTCGTGAACGAACACGTTATCCACGGGCCACCACCTTCGGATGCGCATCCGCCGTCGGCGCCTCGAGGGCGGCGGCGCGAATCTGCGCGGTAAGCTCGACCGACGGCCGCGCCTCGGCAATCCCGAAGCCGCGGCCCGCCAGCACCTCTTCATACACACGGGTGTGGAGGTCCGTGAACCCCTCGCTGAACTCGACCTCCTGGCCGTCCACCGCGATCGAGCGGAAGGTGGTCTTCACTCCGGGCTGGGGCGCGAACGGCAGGTCCGCGCTCTCCGTGGACAGGTACCACTGCACGTCCGCGCGCTCGAGCTCGAGCACGCCCGCCGCCCGCTGCGCCTCGCGAAGGTGCACGACGGAACGCCGCACGGGCCCGAACAGCCAGACGACGAGATCGAAGAAGTGAATGCCGATGTTGGTGACGATGCCGCCCGAGCGGTCGTCGTGGCCCTTCCACGACACCTGGTACCACCCGCCCCGGGCGGTGATGTAGGTCAGCCGCACGCTATGCCGCTTCCCCGACTCGGCCTTCAACCGATCCCGCAGCGCGACCAGCTGCGGATGGACGCGCAACTGCAGGACGGTGGACACGCGGCAGCCCGTTTCGTGCTCGAGCTCCTCGAGCGCATCGAGGTTCCACGGGTTGATCACCAGCGGCTTCTCGCAAATGACGTTGGCGCCCACCCGCAGCGCCAGCCGCATGTGCGCGTCGTGCAGGTAGTTCGGCGAGCACACGCTCACGTAATGCACGCGCTGGGCTTCCGGCCCGCGCCGCAGCTTCTCGAGGTGCCGGTCGAAGCGCTCGAACTCGGTGAAGAACCGGCAGTCGAACGCGAAGCGGTCGAGAATGCCGACGGCGTCGTGCGGATCGGTAGCCGCGACCAGACGGTTCCCCGTGTCCTGGATGGCCTTGAGGTGGCGCGGCGCGATGTAGCCGGCAACCCCTGTGATGGCAAAATTCCTGGGCTGACTCATGTGTGTACCGCCACGGCCTCTTGCAGAATCTTCGCCAACCGCGGAGCCGTGACCCGCAGCGAGTAGCGCTCCTCGATGGTCCGGCGTCCCGCCGCCCGAAACTTCTCGCGAAGAGACGCGTCGGTCAGCAAGCGCTCGATCTTCTCGGCCCACTCCCGCGGTGTCGACGCCAGGAAGCCGTTCTCTCCGTCGCGGATGATCTCACGATTGACGCCCACGGCAGCGGCCACCACCGGCACGCCGCACGCCATGAACTGGATGGCCTTGAAGCCGCACTTTCCCCGCGCCCAATCGTCGTCTTCGAGCGGGTAGACGCCGATGTCACACGTATTGAAGAGTTCCACTTCGCGCTCCAGCGCCCACGTCACTTCCTCGACCGAGACGCCGTCGAAGTGCACGGGTTTGCCGGCGCCGCTCACCTTCAGGGTGAATCGGTGGCGCCCGGCCACCTCCTTCAACACACCGGCCATGTCCTCGAGGTAGTGATAGGTGGTCGGGCTGCCGATCCACCCGACCACCGGACCGGTCTCTGGCAGGCGTTCGCGCCCGGCGCGCGGCGCAAACCGCGTGGTGTCCACCGCCGTTGGCACTACCGTGACGGTGGGGTTGTACTTGCGCGCGTAGGCGCCCAGGAACTCGTTGCCGACAACCACGTGCCGGGCAAACGCGATGATGCGCGCGGGACGGCCCGTGTCCTTCAGGAACGAGATCGCCTTGTTCGCTTCGCTCACATTCGGCAGGAAGATCGCATCGTCGAAGTCATACACGATCGGGAGGCCGCGGCGCGCGATCGCGCGCTCGATCACAAGCGGCCCGATCGGTACCGCTTCGCGGTACAACCAGACGAGATCGTACTGGTCGAGCTCGCGCAGCACGGTCAGGCGGCGCGCCAGCAGGCCCAGGAACACCAGGCTCTTGCGCAGGAAGTGACCGCGGCGGTAGACCAGTCGAAAGAAGTCCCTCGTGTAAAAGGAGCGGACGGTCACGTCAATGCCCTGCGACGCGAGGTACGGCAGGTACTGCGATATGCGGAAGCGGCAGCCCGCGCCTTCTTCGGGAATCGGCGAGAGCGCCAACACTTTGATGGGGGCCCGATTCGTCACCGTGGCGCTGCGAATCCCTTCCAGAATGCCGATGCGAGCACCAGCAGCATTCCTGCCGCCGCGGCCAGTCCCGGAACAATCAGCCAGAAGAATCCGGGCGGCGGCTGGACCCACAGCGTGAGGCCGACATGAACCGCGACGGCAGCCAAGAGCGTGATTCCGGCGCCGAACCGCTGCGCCCCTGACGGCCAGTGCCGCCACTCGGCGGCCGACGTGGCCGCGTAGCCCGCAAGTCGTGAAGACGTGGCCGCGCGACGCGCGATCGCCAGCACGCGTTCCGCGCCCCGGACGGCGATGCTGGAGTCCGCAACGCTGACGAGGTCCGGGGTATCCACGCTGAGCGGCCGCACGAACCACGACAAGCGGCGGTCCGCATCGCGAAGGCCCGCGCCGATGAACCGCTTGAACGCGCTCTGCTGTGGCGTGGTCATTTCGGTGAGGAGGCCGTGTTGGGGCTGGGCGGCAAGGGGTCGAGCTCGATCACGGATCCGCTGACTTCGTAGGCCGCCGTGCGCAACTGGAACGCGCTGCCCAGCCGCAGCGCCGACATGCCGTAGGTCCAGCTCGTCGTGCCGCGCTGCGCCTGGACGAGCAGGCGCACGTCGCGCTGGCCCGCATTCGCGGCAGCGACGTCCGTCACGGTGGCGCCTGCCGCCAGCTCGTTCCACACATCCCCGATGTCGGCGTCGCCCTTCTTGATCTGCGCGAGCACACCGGGATTCCCCGAGAAGCGAACCGTCACCCGCACGGGCTCCAGGGGCTGAAGACCGCGGACCTGATCGATCTGAAACGGCAGCGTCCCGAGCGGCGTCGGCAGGAACATCAACGTCGTCGGCTGGATCGACACGGCGCCGCCCACGCATTCCGGCTGGCCCTGCGACGAGCGCACGTAGCAACCGAGCCGCAGCGTCACGGGCAGCATCTGCGCATTGGCAATCGGCACTTCCACCGTGCCGGGGCGGACGAAGACGCGCGTCACCTGCGGCACCGGCCGGCCGACAGCTTCGACGACGCCGAGCCCGGGAATGGTCATGCCGGCGGTGACCTGCCTGGCCTGATCGGGTGTCAGGTTGCCGAACGTGCCGACCACGATGAGTTGCGCATCGGGCAGGGCCGATGGCGCGACGGTGAACGCGTTGGGAAGGCGGTCCCGCTCCTGCGTGTGGTCGTAGAGCACCACGTCGTAGGTGCCGGGCGGCACCCCCTGCAGCTCGACGTCGGCTTCCGAGCTGTCCTTGAACAGGAAGTTGACCCCCTGATGGGTGCCGACCGAGACGCGCATGTAGGGCCGAAGGTGCTCGCCGCGGATCTTGATACGCATGACCTTGTCGAGGTTGATCGTCGCCGGCTCGACCCGCGTCAGTCGCGGCAGCGGCGTCCGGAAGATCACGTACGAGACGTAGCCCAGGGGCACCAGGCCGGCGATCAACAGGATCAGCAGCGCATCCAGGAGGTTGAACCGCCCGAAGAGGCGTCCTTGCTCGTCAACGATGGCCATGAGAGCTCCTGCTTCTGGAAAACGGGGATGGTGCGGCGGTCATGACGCGCACGAACTCGCAGACGCCGAGGCCGGCCAGCCAGGCCAGGTAGGGCAAGGCCAGGCCGCGATGACGAATCAGCGTGCCGATGTTGCCGCTGGTCAGCGCCACCATCATCATCACGGCGCCGGCATGGGCGGCCAGGAGGCTCGCCAGGAGCGGATCGCGGCGCAGGCCGGCGAGGATGCCGATCGGCACGAGGGCCACGACGATCAGCCACAGCATCTGCTCGGGCAGATAGGCCAGCATGGCGCGCGATTCCGCCTTCCACGGCAGTGGCTGCACCACGTAACTGGCGACGGACTTCACCGCGTAGGCCGCCACTTCCCGCGGCGGCATCCTGACCGCGCCCCCGATCTCCCGGTAATAGCGCGGCTCGATCAGCCGGTAGGAATAGCCCAGCGACACGACGTGGCCGATGTGATAGTTCGCCGACATCCGGCCGAGATGCAGCAAGCGTTCCTGCACGGCCGGCGTCGACAGCGCCAGCGCCGCAATCACCGGAGTGGTGACAGCCATCGCGAGCAGGAGGCGGGGACCCGCGACCGCCACGCCAAGGACAAGTCCGCCGGCGGCGCCAAGCACCGCCACGGACAGGCCGCCCCGCCGCACGCTATCGAGCGCGAGGGCGCCGACAACGAGCCCGGCGGCCGCCGCCACGCGCCGGCCCCAGGTCTTCCCTCGGATCACGTAGAGCGCGCACCACAACTCACCGACCGCTACCAGCGTATAGAGCGGCTCCTTGAGCGCCGAGATCGACCAGACGAACAGGCTGGGCAGAAACAACAGGAGGCCGAGTCCGGCCAGCGACGCGACGCCGCCGAATGCGGGCCGCACCAGCCGGTACAGGACGAGCACGGCAGCGGCGTAAAACGTCGTGTTCAATACGTGAACGCCGTAGGGTGCGGCGCCCACGAGCGCCTGCAGTATCGCGAGCACGTAGAGGTAGCTCGACTCCCCGACGTCGTCGACCGCATAGATGATGTCCGCCGGCGAGATCGGCATGCCCATCCCGATGTTCCGCATCCACATCGAACGGTTCTTGAAGAGCTGCTCGTCGCCAAAGAACGTCGCGTACGGCTGGGCATCGTCGGCCCACAAGAAGAGGCCGGCAATGGCAGAGAGTCGCAAGACGATCGCGACGATCACCAGCGCGAAGAACCATTGCCGCTCGCGCTGTCCCAGATCGCGGCCGACCCGCAAGGCCAGCAGGCCGATGACGGGAAGGCACAGCACCGTGAGGGGCGAGAGGGTGTAGGCGAAACCGAGGAGGCCGCCTGCAGCAATCGCGAGGAAGGCCACGCGCGAGCCAGCGTTTCTGGTGTCGAGGCTCATGCGACCTGTTCCCGAAACATGCCGTCGTAGCGCTCGGCCACGCGCCCGAGGGCGTAGTGCTCGACGTCCGTTCGTGCTTGTCTCACGATTCGTTCCCGCAGCGCACCGTTATCGAGCAAACGCATGATGGCAGCCGCCACCGCGGCTGCTTGAGGTTCGACCAGCAGGCCGTTGGCGCCGTCCCTGATGATCTCCACGGTCCCGGGTGAGCGCGTGGCGACCACCGGCGTGCCACAGGCCATGGCCTCGATCAGGACGTTGCCGAATCCTTCGTACGACGAGGTCAGCACGAACACGTCCGCCCTGGCGATGAACCGCCACGGGTTCTGCTGAAAGCCCCAGAAGCGAACGCGGTCGCCGACCCCCATCGCGTTCGCCAGGCTCTCGAGGCGCTCTCGCTCGGGACCGTCCCCAAGAATCCACGCATGCGCCGCGCCCAGGCGCGGCCGCAGGCCCGCGAGCGATTCCAGCAGCAGGGGGTAGTTCTTCACTTGGGCCAGGCGGCCGGCGGCCGCAATCAGCGGCCGGCACGACTCGGGATCGGCATCAACGGGTTCGGTCGCGGCGCGCGCGATCGACTCGAGGTCCACCGGGTTGTGCAGAACGCGGATGCGCGCGGGCGCGACGCCGTATCGGCTCACCAGGTCGTCGGCGACGCCCTTGGAGGTGACCACCACGGCGTCGGCGCGGTTGTAGAACAGCCGGGTGACCATCGCAAACAGGCGCCGCCGCCAGGGGCGACGCCACGCGAAATCCGGATCGTCCAGAAATCCTGTGGTCGGTGTGCCCTGGTTGAACACCACGCGTGCAGGCACGCGGGAGATCCAGACCGCCACGGCGGTGATGAAGTAGCTCAGGAACGGCATCACCACGTCGGGCCGGGCCGATCGGAGGAACCGCGCCAACTCGAACAGCCGTCGCAGCCACGATCGCTCGCGCGCAATCACCACGCGCACGCCCGGCGCGATGCGATCGAAGTAGACGCCGTGCTCACCGCTGAAGAGATAGAGCACGCGTTCGTGCTCAGCATCGAGCGCGCTCAACACGGTCACCGCCACGCGCTCGGCGCCGCCGCTAGACAGGCTGGGAATCACGAAGCAAATCTTCACGCGACCTGGGCCACTACGTTCAAGGGCAGGTGCAGCCGGTCCGACACGACGCGCATCATGGCGGCGGCCTGGCGCTCGAGCGTGTGGGCCCGCGCCGTCTGGTAGCCGCCTTCGATCACGCGCCGGCGCAGGGCGGCGTCCCCGATCAACCGGTGAACGGCCGCCGCCACCGCCGCGGCCGACGAATCCGCCATCACCAGGCCGTTGTCCTCGTGGCGGATCAGGCTGCCGATGCCGGAAACACCGGTCGTGATCACCGGCAGCCCGGCGGCCATCGCCTCCATCAACACGCGCGGAATGCCCTCGCCGGGCTGCGTCGGCAGGATGAATGCGTCGTACTTCCGGTAGAGCGGCATCAACTCATCGAGGGGAATCGCGCCGCGCAGGGCGAATCGTCCTTCCACGCCGAGACGCTTCGCTTCCGCCGCAATCGCGTCCCGCTCGGCCTCGCCGATTTGCCCGATGGTGGGGCCCACCAGATCGAGGGTGACGTCGTGCCCCTGCGCGACCAGCGCCGCCACCGCTCCCGGCAGCGCGCGCAGGCCCTTGCGCGGATCGATGCGGCTCACCGTGAGCAGCCGTACCGGCGCCGCCGCGCACGTGTCGGCGCGAGTCCCGATGTCCTGAAGGCTCAGCGTCGTCGTCGTGGTTTCGACGACGGAGGCGCCCTGGCGTTCGTGCTTCTCGCGAAGGGCGGCGCCGTTGGCGAAGGTCAGCACGCGGGTGGCCATGTGCCGCAGCGCCCATTCTTCGAAAGCCACGTAGGCGCCAAAGAGGGACCGCTTGATTCCACGGTACGGCAAGTACGGCAGGAGCGCCTCGTAGTCGCCGACCACCAGCAGGAACACCGGCTTCCGCTGCGCGCGGGCGAAGCGAAACGCGAAAATCGCCGCCGGCGACGGCACGCGCAGGTGCACGACGTCGCACTGCCGCACCCACGCGCGCAACCGCTGGAGCATCGCCGGCAGCATGGGATAGAACTGCCGCGGACCCGCGAAGTGCGGCAGGGGCGCCAGCCGCACGTTGGTGGCGCGCAGGCGGGACCCGGTGGCCGGAGGCACGTCGAACACCGGCACCGACAGGACGATCTCGTCGAAGTAGGGCGCCAGGGAATCG
>MELE01000053.1:8274-16518 GCA_001768615.1 Acidobacteria bacterium RIFCSPLOWO2_12_FULL_67_14b
GGGACGAGCAGTCCGGTGGTGCCGTCGTGCACCACTTCCGGAATGCCGGCCACCCGCGTCGCCACCACCGGAAGCCCCGCGCCCATCGCCAGGACCAGCGACAGCGGCAGGCCCTCCCAGAACGACGGCATCACGAACACGTCGATGGCCGCGAGGATGTTGCCGAGATCGCGGCGCGCGCCCAGGAACCGCAGGCGACCGGCCAGCCCGAGTTCGGCCGCCCGGCGCGGCAACTCGTCCCGCAACTGGCCGTCACCCACCACCACCAGATGCGCGTGTGCCAGATCCGGGCGCTGGGCGAGGGCGTCGAAGAGCACCCGGTGCCCCTTTTGCTCGGTGAGCCTGGCGATGATCCCGATCACCGGCGCGCCTGGCGGCAAATCGAGCGAGGCGCGCATCTGGTCGCGTGCGACCGTGCATTCCAGCTGCGACCAGTCCACCGCGTTGTAGATCACCTCGACCTTCGAGGGATCCGCATCCACCTGGCGGATGTAGAAGTCGCGCACCGATTCCGCGGAGGTCACCACGGCGTCGGTGCCGCGCATCAGCCAGCGCTCGGCCAGCGCATGCAGGGGTCGCTTGCGCTCGTAGATGTTGACCTCGGTGCCGATCACGATCGGGACACGCGCCATCATCGCGGCAAACCGCCCGTAGAGGCTCGCGGTGAGCAGGAACGTGTGGACGATGTGCGGTTCGCATTCGAGGATGAAGTCGCGCAGGCGGAGCAGATCGAACGGATGCCGAATGCCCGGCGTGAGGCCGAGCACCTTGAACGGCACGCCCGTGCGCTCAATCTCCTCGCCGATCGGCCCGGCCTTGTGGATGGCAACGACGGCCGGCTCGTACTGGGGAGGCAGATGGCGCACGAGGTTCAGCACCATTTCCTCGGCTCCGCCTACAGCGTATGCATGCGACAGGTAGAGAACCCGCGTGGGCGGCCTGCTCATGAGGCGTGCGATCGATAGAACGCCACCGTTTGCGACAGCCCCTCGACAAGGGCGATCGCGGGGGTCCATCCGATTTCACGCCGGATGCGCGAGACGTCGGCCACGAAGTCCCCCGTCTCGATCTGCGCCGCCAGCGGGGGCCAGTCCACGTGCGCGATGCGCCCGCCGCCGGCAATCGCGATCACTTGCGTGGCCACGTCCACGAGCCCGACGCCCTTGCCGGTGCCGACGTTGTAGACCCGGCCGTCGGCGCCCGGGGATGCCGCCAGCGCCAGGAGCGCGCCGACGACGTCGTCCACGTGGATGTAGTCGCGCAACTGCGTGCCGTCGCCGTAGATCGGGATGGGCTGGCCGCCGATGGCCAGGTGAATCATGTGGTTGATGACGCAGTACGCCGTCCGTCCGCTCGGTTGCCCCGGGCCGTAGGGATTGGTCACGCGCGCGACCGAGTAGCGCAAACCGAACAGCTGGCCGTACAACCGGAGATAGTCCTCGATCGTGCGCTTGTGGATGGCGTGCAGGCACAGCGGCGCGCCGAGGTCGTCTTCGGCCACCGGCAGGCTCGAGCCGCGATCCCACGCTCACGTACTTGGCGCGGGGATTGCGATCGCGCAGCGCCTCCAGCACCATCAACGTTCCACGCAGGTTCACGTCGAGGTCGGTCCAGGGGTCCTCCATGCTGCGGACGGCGCCGGACTGGCCCGACAGGTTGATCACGACATCCTGGCCGGCCACGAGGGCCGGCATCACTCCGGGATCGCGCAGGTCCCCTTCGACGATGCGCACGCCCTGGCGTTCGAAGGCATCCGCCGGTTCGGAGTGGCGCTCGCGGACGGGCGTCAGCACCGTGAGGCGCGCGCGCTCCGCCACCAGCCGGGCGGTGAGGTTCACGCCGATGAAACCCAGGCCGCCAATCACGAGTACGGGCCGGTCCTGGAAGAATGGCATTGGGATCATGCGGCGTCGAACAGCCGCTCGGCCGCCACGAATCGCACGCCGTCCACCTTCGCGGCGCGATCCAGGAATTGCAGCAGCACCCGCTTGAGCGCGCCGTCCACTTCCCAGTAATGGGTGGCCACGCAAAAATCGCCGCCGGCGCGTCGCGCCTCTTCGAACCCCGCCATCAGATCCTCCAGGGTCGTGCCTGGAATGAGGCTGTGGCAGCCGAACTCCGCGTGCCGGCCGTATCGCAACACGTGCGGATAAATGAGGCGGTCCGCCTTGCCGCGGCCGGTTGCGGCACGGTAACGCCGCACACGCCACCAATTGGCCGGCGTGCGGGCATCCCACGGCCGCATCGAGGGCCGGAACGAGAGGAACGAGCCCAGCAGGTTCAGGCCCGCGGCGGCGACGGCCGACAGCCCTCGCTTGGACAACGCGTTGTGTGGCGGCACGAAGATCTGGATGCGTGTGCCGAGCAGGCCTTCGAGGCAGGCGCGGCCCGCGGCGAGCCGCTGCTCGATGTCGGGCGCGGCCTGGAACTCGTAGCCGCCGGGAAAATCCTCGTGGGTGTAGCCGTGTTGCGCCACGGTGACGCGCCCCGCCGCGAGCTGCCTTCGCAGGTACTCCACGAGCGCGGCGTTTTCTTCCAGCGGAAACGCGCGCGCCGCCTGCCAGTATTTTTCCGGGATGGCCTTGTCGCGAAAGCCGGCCGCCCGGGGGACGACCGCGAGCGACACCGGCAGGCGATCCCACACGTCGTGGTACACGGCCTCGAGCTGTTCCGGCGCCGTGAAGAACGACGTGTCGTCGTCCCGGAGCGCCACCTTCATCAAGCCGCTCCCGTCATTGGTGGGTGTGGGGACAACCTTCAGCAGGCTGCTGAAAAACGCAGCCTGAAGTCAGAATTCAGAAGAACGAATACAGAAACCATTCGTCTTTAGGCGCGATTTCGACTTCTGTATTCTGAATTCGCTATTCGTTATTCGTTATTCAGGTTGAGGGCTATTTCAGCAACCTGTTAGTTTGTCCTGCACGACATCCAGATAAACGCGCTCGAGTTGAGCCGCGATCACATCCCACGAGAATCGCGCCATGGCCCAGGCCCGAGCGGCGGCCGCCATCGAACGGCGGCGCGGCTCGTCATGCAGCAGCGCCAGGACCGCCTCGGCCAGCTGTTCGGCGTTGCCGCTCTCGAACACGATGCCGCTCTCGCCAGGCGAGACGGTTTCCGGCAGGCCGCCCGAATCGGACACCACCACCGGCACGCCAGAGGCCTGCGCCTCGAGCGACGTCAGGCCCAGCGCCTCCGGGAACACCGAGGGCACGACGCTCACCGTTGCCCGGCGGTAGACCTCGGACAGCTCGGCGTCCCGGTACGTCGGTTCGCGCATCTCGATTCGCGGGTTCGAGGCGCATCGATCGGCCAGGGTCCGGTAGTAGCCGGACGGTTGCGCGTCCCAGTACGAGTGCGGCCCGACCATCAACAGGCGCGCCTCCGGGGCCCGCCGGCTGATCGACTGCTCGAAGGCATCGACCAGGAGCTTGACGCCCTTGCGCTCCTCGATGCGCCCGACGTAGAGGACGGTCGCGGCTTGGGGCTTGGGGCTTGGGGCTTGGGGACTGGGGCAGAACAACTCGCCGTCGACGCCGTTGTACACGGTCGCGATCCGTCCGCGGGCGCCGGGATAGCGCTCGACCGTGTGACGCTCGATGAAGTTCGACACGCACAACACGCGCGACGCCAGCGCGAGGCCGCGGGCGAAGAAGGGCCGGTCCCACGCGCGATAGCCGAAGCCCCAGCCGTAATCCATGCTGTGCAGGGAAATCACGTATCGGGCCGCCAGCCCCGGCGGCGCGCTCAGCCACAATCCGGCGGGCCGGCTGTGGTGATGCACGATGTCCGGGGCGATGCGCTTCAGGATCCCGCGGACGTGCAGGTAGTACCACAGCCCCCGCACCAGGCCGGCGAGTCTTCCGCTGTCGATGGCCGCGGGGATGCGGACGAAGTGATAGCGCACGCCGTCGATCACGCTCGAAGCCACACCATCGCCGTGATCGCGGGCGATCACGTGCACCTCGTGCCCGCGGCCGACCAGGCGCACGGCCGCGTCGCGAATCCAGCGTTCGATGGCGCCGCCCTTGGCCGGCGGCACGGGCAGGAGCTCGGGGGCCACCTGGCAAATCCTCACGCCGCGGCGCTCCGGCGAGTGCCGAGCTCGTCGACCACCGCCGCGGCCACGCGAGCGGCCGACCGGCCGTCGGTGTACTGGCACTGATCGAGCACCACCTGCCGGCGTCCCTCGGCGTCGAGCGTCGGGTCGCCCAGGTACCTGGCCACGGCTTCGACCATCTCGGCCGGGGACTGGGCGACGCGCACCGCGTGGCGGTTGGTGATGTTCACGTAATGGGTGAAGCGGTAGTAGCGCCGTGCCGACCGGACGTACGGCTCCTCTTCCGGGCCATCGAAACAGATGTTCACGACCGGGGTGTCGAAGATGCACGCCTCGATGGTGATGGTGGAGGCGACGTTGACCACGACGTCGGCGTGGCACAGCGTGTCGCCCAGGTGGCGCTGGTGCTCGGGCATCACGTCGATGGCGAGGCCGTCAGCCACGGTCACGGTGTGACGGAAAGGTTTCTCGATGATGACGTGAGGCGTGCCGGCAAACTCGTCATACGCCGCGATCTCGTCGCGCGGGTGCAACCGCACGAGCACCTGTGCGCCGGCGAGCGGGCCGCCCGCGATGGCGCCGGCCAGCACACGCAACACGTGATCGTGATGACGATAGAGGGCCCGCGGCGTCGTGGTCACGGCGATCAGCTTCCGCGACGGGTCGGCGCCGATGCGGCGAAAGAACTCGTCGCGCGTGGCCCGCGCCTGCGGCTTGAAGTGCGCGTCGAACTGGGGCGCGCCCGCCACGCGGACCGCGTCCGGCTGGTAGCCGTGCAGCGTGACGGCCTGCCCCTTGATGATCTCGTTCCACACCACCAGCCGATCGGCTTGCCGCACCGGCAGGAGCTTGTTGGTGAAGTTGTCCCAACTCGCGTCGATGACCATGCAGGGCACGCCGCGGCGGCGCGCCGTGCGCATCAGCGGGACCTCGGAGAAGACCAGCCCGGGGTTGGCACAGACCACCAGGGCCGGGCGATGCTCGTCAAACAGGCGCTCCATCGCGGGGTGCGAGACCAGGCGGTCCGACCAGGCGTAGGGCGCGTTGGGGCGCGACACCAGTCGGCCGAGCAGCGACTTCAGCCCGATCCAGCGGATGGTGCCGTTGGCCCGCGCCTCCATCATGCGGATGCGCACCGACTCGGTGCGGCCACGGCTCAGGAAGGCGGCCTGCGCGAGCGACTGCAAGCGGGCCTCGAGCCCGGACGGCACATGCGGCGGCTGGTCGACGAGCTGCACGCCGGGCCGCTCGAACTCCTTCACGAACGCCGCATCGCGCGCCATCGGCGACAGCAGGACGATCCGGAGCGCCGGGTCGAACTCCTGCAGCCGGTCGAGCAGCCCGCCCGCCCGCAGCATGTTGCCGGCGCTGGTGCCGTGCGGCACGGACACGAATACGGCGCGCTGCTTCACGAGTGATACACGTCGAATGGCACGGAAACCAGGCCGTCCTGTTCGTCGGCGAGGCTGTCGACACCGCCGCCCTGTCCGGTCACGGCAAATCGGGGTCCCGCCACCACCTGGTCGTACGACCCGAGTTGATGAGCGTCGGTGATCGACAGTCGCAGCACGTACTGGCGCGGGCGCAGCGGCAGGCGGCCGAACCTGATCTCGATCGTTCCGGAGCCCTGCACCGTGGCCGGCACGTTGCCCTGCACCGAGCTGGCGGTGGTCACAATCACGCCGGTGTCGACATCGACAATGGCGACCTGGAACACGGGCCGCTCCACCGCCTTCGCCGCCGAGTAGGTCCCACGCACGATCAGGCTGTCATCGATGGCGAACGTCGTCGCCGGCGCTCCCGTCTGGTTGACCAGTTCCACCGTGTCGAAGCGCACTTCGCCGGTGCCGCCGCGATGACTCTGCAGCGCGGTCTCCTGATTGGCCAGCGCCTGCAGGTTGACCTCGTTCATGTAGCGCTCGGCGATGTCGCCCGCCGGCCCGTGGGCGCGGACGGCGCCTTCGTCCATCCAGAGAATCTGGCTGCACAGGCGGCGGACGTTCCACATGTCATGAGAAATGAACAGCACCGTCTTGCCGTCGGCGATCAGGCCGCGGAGCGCCTCGAGAGCCCGGCGCCGGAACGCCGCGTCGCCGACCGACAGCACCTCGTCCACCAGCACGATGTCGGGCCGGCTGTGGATGGCCACCGCAAAGCCCAGCCGCGCATACAACCCCGACGAGTAGCGCTTCATCGGCGTGTCGATCAGCCGCTCGACGTCGGCGAACTGGACGATGTCGTCGAACCGGCGGTCGATCTCCTTGCGGGTCAGCCCGAACAGCCCCGCCCCGAGGTAGACGTTCTCGCGGCCCGTCAACTCCGGATGGAAGCCGGCGCCCAGTTCGATGAGCGACACCACGTGACCGGCCACGCGCACCTTGCCGCTCGTCGGCCACGTCACCCGCGAAATCAGCTTCAGCAGCGTGGTCTTGCCCGCTCCGTTGCGGCCGATGATGCCGAGCCCGGCGCCCTGCGGCACCGAGAACGAGACGTCGTTCAGCGCGTGAATGATCGAACCGATCCGGCCCCGCGTGGCGCTGTGCACGTCCTGGCTCCGGCCGCGCCAGCCGTCCACGCTCGACGCCACCAGGTCCACGACGGTGCGCGAGCGGCCGGTGCGGTACCGCTTGCTGACGTGATCGAGTTGGATGGAAGTTGACACGTTCCAGTTCAAAGTTCAGAGTTCAGAGTTCAAAGTTCCAGTTCAAGGTTCCAGTTCAAGGTTCCAGTTCAAGGTTCCAGTTCAAAGTTCAAAGTTCACGGCTCAAATGACGTCGGCGAAGTACTTGTCAGTGCTCTTGAAGAGCACGAATGCGCCGGCAAAGACCGCGGCGATCAGCGCGGCCGAGATGCCGACCACCCCCCAGTCGGGCGCCCGGCCGAAGACCAGCACCGCACGCAGGCCTTCCACCACCCCGGTCAGCGGATTGAGCAGGAAGAACGCGCGGTACCGCTCGGGCACGGCCGACAGCGGATACGCCACCGGCGTGAGGAACAGCCAGAGCTGGAGCGAGATCTGGACCACCGGGCTCACGTCACGATAGAAGACGTTCATCGCCGACGTGGCGAGCGTCACGCCGAGCGTGAACACAATCAGGAGCAGCACGAACAGCGGCGTCAGCAGCATCCAGCGGCCGCCGCCCGCCCCGTAATACACGAGGAGGACGGCGAACAAGCTCGACGTCGCGGCCAGATCGACGAGCCGCGAGGCGACTTGCGCCAGCGGTACGATCTCCCGCGGGAAGTAGGTCTTGGTGACGATGTTTCGATAGGTGACCAGGCTCATCGTTCCCGACGTGACCGAGTTCGAAAAGAAGAACCAGGGCACGAGCGCGGCGAAGGCAAACAGCGGATACGGCGCGCCGCCCGACGGCATTTGCCCGAGTCGCGAAAAGACGAGCGTGAACACGGCCATCATGGCCAGCGGCTGAGCGACCGCCCAGCCGGCGCCGAACAGCGACTGGCTGTAGCGCCCCTTGACCTCCCGCCGCGTCAGGTTCATCAGCAGCTCGAGGTACGCGGCGAACGAGATGCGTTCGGGCTTGTCCGACAGCTCATGCATCAATCGAGCACGAACTCCTTCTTCCACGACTCGTCCTCGACCCGCTTCGGCTGGACGGCCTTCTCCAGCAGGAAGTTCTCGAGCACCAGCAGGTCCATGTCGGTGCGCATGAAGCAGCGGTAGGCGTCGTCAGGCGAACACACCATCGGCTCGCCGCGCACGTTGAACGAGGTGTTGACGATGATCGGGCAGCCGGTGCGGGCGTGGAAGGCGGCCATGATGTCGTAGTAGAGCGGACTGGTCTCGCGCCGTACCGTCTGGATCCGCGCCGAGTAGTCCACGTGCGTGATCGCCGGCACGGTGGAGCGCGGCACGTTGAGCTTGTCGATGCCCCACAACTGCTCCGCTTCGGGCGGCACCGGCAGGCGACGCTCTCGCTGCACGTCGGCCACCAGCAGCATGTACGGGCTGTCGCCGTCGAGCTCGAACCACTCGCCGACATGCTCCCGGAGCACGGCCGGCGCGAAGGGCCGGAACGATTCGCGGAACTTGATCTTGAGGTTCATCACCGCCTGCATTTTCGGCGACCGCGCGTCCCCGATGATGGAGCGTCCGCCGAGCGCGCGCGGGCCAAACTCCATTCGCCCTTGCAGCAGGCCGACCACCTTCTCGTCCGCCAGCG
>MELE01000053.1:16564-19602 GCA_001768615.1 Acidobacteria bacterium RIFCSPLOWO2_12_FULL_67_14b
CACCCAACCGCCCCGCTCGATGGCGGCGGCAATCTCAGCTTCGCTGTACCGCGGCCCAAGGTAGGACCCGCTCATGCCATCCGCGTACTTCGGTACTTCTGCCTTCTGCCTTCTGCCTTCTGCCTTCTGCCATCTGCCTTCTGCCTTCCTTGAAGGCCGTTCCCAGGTCCCCACCGCCTCGGGGCTGACGCGGGGCTTGTTGAGGTGGCGATGCCACAGGCTCAACGCCACGCCGAGGGCGCCGCCCGCATCGCCGGCCGCCGGCTGGATCCACACCTGCTCGAAGGGCCCTTCGCGCAACACGCGCCCGTTGCCGACGCAGTTGAGCGCGACGCCGCCCGCCAGGCACAGGTCGCGCATGCCGCTCTCGCGATGCGCGAACCCCGCCATCTTCAACATCACCTCTTCGGTGATTTCCTGGATCGAGCGCGCCAGGTCCATTTCGCGCTGGGTCAGGCGGCTCTCGGGCTGGCGCGCCGGCCCGAGCAGGCGCTCCATCTTCGACCCCGTCATCGTCAGGCCATGCGTGTAGGTGAAATACTCCTGGTTCATCCACAGGCTGCCGTCGTCCTTGATCTCGACGAGGTGCTCCTTGATCGCCGGCACGTACTTGGGTTCGCCGTAGGGTGCGAGGCCCATCACCTTGTACTCGCCGGAGTTCACCTTGAATCCCGCGAGGTAGGTGAAGGCCGAATACAACAGGCCGAGCGAATGGGGGAACTTCAGTTCCTTCAGCAGCTCGAGGTCATGGCCGCGGCCGACGCCGATCGAGGAAGTGGCCCACTCGCCCACGCCGTCGATGGTGACGACGGCGGCCTGCTCGAAGGGCGACGGATAGAACGCAGATGCCGCGTGCGACTCGTGGTGCTCGCCGAACAGGATCTCGCCCTCGTAGCCCTCGAGCTCTGCCGCGATGTCATCCGACATCCAGAGCTTTTCACCCAGCCACAAGGGCATGGCCATCAGGTACGAGCGCAGGCCCCTCGGCGCCGACGCCGTATAGGTTTCCAGGAGCCGCTCGAACTTCACCAGCGGCTTCTCATAAAACCCGACGAGCGAGAGCTGGGCCGGCGAGATGCCGGCTTCGCGCAGGCAGTACGCCACTGCCTGCTCGGGGAATCCGGCATCGTGCTTCTTCCGCGTGAACCGCTCCTCCTGGGCCGCGGCGATCACGGCGCCGTCCGCCACCAGGCACGCGGCCGAATCGTGGTAGTAGGCGGAGATGCCGAGGATGTAGGTGGGCACTAGTGGCGTGTAGGTTCGATATCTAAAGCGGGCCGTTCCTACGGAACGGCCCCAGTAGCTTCTATGAGCACCGCTGTTCGATGCTGTCCTTTTTGTTGATACGCTCCATTAAAACAGGGTGTAGATGAACGGCGCGACCGCGCTCGACTGCGAGAACACGATCAGCAGCCCGAAGAGCACGAACACGATGACGATGGGCATCAGCCAGTATTTCTTTTCCTGCTTGAGAAACTGCCAGAACTCGGCGAGCACACGACTCTTGGCCATACGAACCTCAATACATCCGGGTGAAGTGATCGCGATTGCTGTAGCGGGGTGGATACGGCGACCATCCGGGCCAGTGGCGGCGCTGGCGCGCCAGCGGGTCCCGGCCGATGGCCCGCCAGAGCAGGCCTAGCGGTGTCAGGAAGACGATGAAGATCGCGGTCAGGATGATCCGCGCATTCACGTAGCCGAGGACCATGGCGAACTTCCACCACACCGCGCTCGGCCACTTGAGCAGCCGCGGCCGGGTGAGGCCCAGCGTGAGCAGGACGGCGCCGATGCCGCCCACGATCTCCGCGGTGCCGATGCGCCCTCGCCACACGAGCGCGGCAGCGACGAGCAGCAGCACCGCGCCGACGGAGATGCCGAAGGACCGCTCGGGATTGGCCGGGCCCCGGGACTTCATCAGATAGTCCTGGCCCGCACGATCGCCACGACCGCAATCGCAATGGTGACGGCGAGCGCGTAGCGCGCCGTCGGGACATCGGGAATCTGGGCGCCGATCCGAAAATTCGCAAGCGTGTAGAACGCCACAAACGCCCAGGCCGCCGCGGCCGACAGGCGCGCCAGCACGATGGCCGCCAGGGGAACGGCCAGGAAGTAGAAGTTCCAGAGCGCCCGTTCCGGCGTCGCCACGTACATGAACGCCAGCAGGGCGGGAATGGCGCCGATCGAAAGTTGCCGCAGCTCTGGTGACGCGCGTTGCCAGCCCACGGGTATCAGGAGGTGGAGGGCGCCGAACGTGCCGAACAGGGCGAAGAGCGCCTGCGGCGCGCCCACGTGCTCGAGCCACACGCGCAGATATCCTCCCTCGAGCGGACGCGACGAGGGATTGGCGTTGTAGCTGTAGCCGAATGCCGCCATCAGCCCGAGCTGCAGGCCCAGCCAGATCGTCGTCACGGCGACGGCGAGCGCGAGGTGACGTCGAAGGCCGGCCCCGTCTCGCCTGATTGCGGATGCCGCGGCGGCAATGTAAAGCGGAGCGGCGGCGAATTCTTTCGCAAAGATCCCGAAGGTCGCCAGCGCGCCGGCCGCCAGGCCGCGGCCGTTCAGCAGCAGCCACGTCGTCACCGGCGCCAGGAACAGCACGAGCGGATCGGCGTTGTACGGGTGGTACACGGTTGAAAAACTGCCCGCCCCCAACGCCGAGAGCCAGATGGTCAGCGCGACCGCGCGCGGCGCCAGGCCAAGCGCCAGGGCCAGCCGCCCCGTCGCGAGGGCGGCGGCGGCATTCATCACGACGGCATAGACCCGCCACCGGGGCAACGACGGCCCGGGAAACAACTCGACCGTTGCCGGGACCAGGATCCTGAAGCAATTCAGATCGGCGCATCCCGGAACGATCACGCCTTGCCCAACGTGCTCCATCATCAGTTGATCGGTCGGCGCGGGCGGCGGCGACCACCACGCCACCAGCGCGAGCACGGCCGTCACGCCGGCGAAGTGCCAGGGGGCGGCGTGCCAGAATCGGCTCGCCTGCTTCACGGAGAAACCTCGGTGATGAACGCGGCCAGCTCGATCAGTCTTCG
>MELE01000054.1:0-703 GCA_001768615.1 Acidobacteria bacterium RIFCSPLOWO2_12_FULL_67_14b
GCGCACGCCTGCGCAACGGCCTCGTGGTGGCGGAGGTCGCGCTCGCCCTCGTGCTGCTCGTCGGCGCGTCGCTGTTCGTGAGGAGCTTCCTCAACCTGCAAAGCGCAAGCCCGGGGTTCGACACGGCGCCGCTGCTGACGCTGCGCTTCTACATGACCGGCGAGGCCTACGCGCTGGACGAGCCGAAAGCCCAGCGCGTGGACGACATCGTCCGGCGCATCGAAGGGTTACCCGGCGTCCAGAGCGCGTTCGCCTCGAACTTCATTCCGCTCGACGCCGGCGGGGGCGGCGGCAACGTGATCGTCGACGGCCGCACCGTGCCCAAGGGGGAAGAGCCGTTCATCAGCTTCATCGGCGTGACGCCGCACCTGCAGAAGACGATGGGCCTGGCGATGCTGAAGGGGCGCGACTTCACGGATGCGGAGGGCGCGAGCCGCACCGCGGTGGCGGTCGTCAACGACACGATGGCGAGGAAGTTCTGGCCGGAGGCCGATCCGATCGGCAGCCGGTTCCGGCTCGTGGAGAGCGAGCCCGTCGAATGGTTCACGGTGATCGGCGTCGCCCCGGACATTCGTCAGTATCAGCAGGATAGCGACGAGCCGCCGCTGCCGGTGGCATACGTGCCGTATCCGTACGGAACCACGGCGAACACCGGCGTCGTCGTGCGCACTGCGGCCGATCCCGCGGGGCTGACGGCGGCGAT
>MELE01000054.1:720-14688 GCA_001768615.1 Acidobacteria bacterium RIFCSPLOWO2_12_FULL_67_14b
CGCACCATCACGAAGCGCCTCCTGCAGGTTCAGCCGTCCCGACTGCAACGCCGGCGCGAGCCCGAACACCAGGCCGGTCAGCGCCGAGACCACGACGGTATAGGCGATGACGCGCCCGCTGACCTCCCAATGGATGTAGTACGGCACATCGTCCGGAGAGATCGCGCCATCGAGCAGCCGCACGCCAACGTAGGCGATGGCGAGGCCGATCGGCGCGGCGGCAAAGCCGAGCAGCACGCACTCCGTGAGCAGCTGCCGGACGATCCGGGCGCGGCCGGCGCCGAGCGCGGCCCGCACCGAGAACTCGCGCTGCCGCCCCGAGGCGCGTGCCAGCATCAGGTTGGCGACGTTCGCGCAGGCGATCAGCAACACCAGCGTCACCGCGCCCATCATGGTCAGGATCACCAGCCGCACATCGTCCGGGATGAAGTCGTCGGACAGCGGCCGCGCCATCGCGCTCCAGCCCTCGCTCGTCAGCGGGTACTGCGACGACGAGGTCGCCGCCATCGCGGCGACATCCGCTCGCGCCCTCGCGAGGTCCACGCCCGGCTTCATGCGCCCAAACGCGAACAGGTTGCGGGCGTTCCGCGAGTCCTTCTCGGCGAGCGGCCCCAGGGGAATCCAGACCCTCTGGTTTTCGGGAAAGCGGAACCTCGGCGGCATCACGCCGACGACGGTGTGCGGCTTCCCGTTCAGCGTGACGCTGCGTCCAACGACGCCGCGATCGCCGTGGTAGCGCCGCTGCCACACGTCGTCGCTGAGGATCACCACCGGCTCGGCGCCGGCGCGATCGTCGTCCGGGTTGAAATGGCGGCCGAGCGCCGGCGGCACACCCAGCATGGGGAACAGGTCCCAGGTGATCGCCGCGCCGGCGTAGCGTTCCGGCTCGGCGCCGTCCGAAAGCGTGATGCTGCGGCCGGCGGTGGCGGTCATCGAGGAGAACGCGGTGGTCTGCAGCTTCCAGTCGCGGAGGTTTGGATACGACACGCCAGCCTCGTCGACGCCGCGCCGCTCGAACGTCTCGTTGAGCACGACGATGCGATCGGCCTCGGCGAACGGCAGGGACTGAATCAGCACGCCGTCGACGACGCTGAAGAGGGTGGCGTTGATGCCGATGCCCAGCGCCAGGCAGGCGACCACGATGACGGTCACCCCGCGGTCCATCACGAGGCTGCGGATGGCGTACTTGAGGTCCTGGAGGAGCATCCCTCTTACATATACGGCTCGGTGCCTACTTTCGGTCCACGACCACCTTGCCGTCCTTCATGACCCAGCGCACGCCGGTGAACATCGCGCGGATGTCGGCCAGCGGGTCACCCTCCACCGCCACGAGGTCCGCGAGATAGCCCGGTGCGATACGGCCCAGCCGGTCGTCGACGCCCAGCAGCGCGGCGGCTGTGGTGGTGGCGGTGCCCAGCGCCTGCGCGGGCGTCATGCCGGCTTTGATGAACCACTCGAGCTCGCGGGTGTTCTGTCCGAACATCGTGTAGACGGCATCCGACCCCATGCCGAGCCGTACGCCGGCCTTCACCGCGCGGCGCACCGACTCGAAGTTGCGCTCGATGTAGTTCCTGAGGGCGATATCGGAGCCGGCCGCGAAGCCGTACTCGGCTTGCGCATCGATGTAGTAGCGATTGTGATCGACGGTCGGCACCCACACCGTTCCGCGCCTGGCCATCTCGGCCAGCGTCTCGTCGTCCACATCGGCGCCGTGCTCGACCGAGTCTGCGCCCGCGCGCACGGCGTCGCGCACGCCCGGCGCGCCGTACGAGTGGATCGCCACTTTCTTCCCGAGCGCATGCGCGGCATCGACGACGGCTTTCATCTCGTCGAAGGTGACGGTCTGCGTGCCGTCGACGTTGTCGAAGCCGCCGCGCGATCCGAAGATCTTGATCCAGTCGACGCCGGCCTTGACGCGATCCTCGACCAGCTTCTGCATGGCGCCGGGGTCGGGCGGCTGCCCCTGTCGCGCCGAGAGGCCCGGGCCCGACGCGAAGATCCGCGGGCCGGCCATCGCGCCGGTTGCGATCAGCTCGCGCATGGCGAGGTCCATGTCGTTGCCGGCGTTCAGATCCCGCACGGTCGTGACGCCGGTTTCGAGCGTGCGGCGGGCGTTCTCCTGCGCCAGGAACACCGTGACCGCCGGAAGCCGCCGCTGGCCGCGCGGGCGCGTGCCCGGCTGGCGATCCCAGTAATACGTGATGTGCGTGTGGAGATCGATCAGCCCCGGCAGGCCCGTGTACTTGCGAAGGTCGATCACCACGGCGCCGGCCGGCACGGCGCCAGGGCCGCTGCCGATGGCGACGATGCGATCGCCGTCGATCGTGACCACCGCGTCGGTGATCACCTTCGTGCCGTCCCAGAGACGGCCGAATCGAACCGCGCGTGCCTGCGCATCGGCGAACGACACGTTCACGCCAAGGAGCAGCAGAAGACCGATGGTGGTTCGCAGAACGTTCGTCATGGCAAGCCCTCGAGACTGTCTTGGCGATCTGATCCGGATCCCCGGTCAATCAGGGGAGCAAGGCGAATACGCGGGTCGGGCCGCCGCTGCCGCCGACGAGGTTGACGGGCGCCACGATCACCCTGAACGCGGTGGCCGGAAGCGACGTCAGGCGAGCCGCATTCTCGATGTGAAAGACGTTGAGCCGCATCGTCAGGTCGTGGGTCTCGAACTTCTCGGACGGCCCGTAGTCCACGCTCGGCGTGTCGATGCCCAAGCCCACGATCCTGCGATCCCTGGCCAGGTAGGCGGCGGCGTCCGGATGAACGCCCGGGAAATGCTTCACGCCGCCGCGCTCGTTCATGTACCTCTTCTGGTCCGGCCAGCGCACGTCCCAGCCGGTCGCAATCAGCACGATCGACCCTTCAGGGATCGCGCCGTTTCTGGCCTCGAACGCCTTCACGTCGTCGACGGTGACCTGGTAGTCCTCAGGCTTGCCGACCACGTTGATGCAGACGCCAGGACGCACGAGCCGATCGACGGGAATGCGATCGACCGTCCACGTGCCGCCGAAATGTGCCGGCGCATCGAGATGAGTGCCGAAATGTTCGTCGGAGCTGAACGAGCCGCCAAGGTAACCACCCTCGTCGGTTCCTTTGCGCTGGAAGACGCGATCGCCGGTCCAGCTTGGATCGGTCGCGGCGAGCGGATGGCCCAGGTCCACGACCCGTTGCGCGAGAGCCGGCGCGGGAACGGCAAGCGCGAAGACGAACGCGACGGCGTGAAGTCTGCGATGAGCACCCATGGGCGTCATTCGACTCGCAATGCCACCATCGGGTCAACCTCGGCGCCGCGACGGGCAGGGAGCCGGCGGCACGCACGCGACAGATGGATGCCGCATGTCAGGTCTCGTTCAACAGGAGCTTATCGACGAGGCCCGCGAGGCGCCGCCAGCGTTCGGCCTGTTTTCCGAGCGCCCGCTCGCCGGCTTTCGTGATCGCGTAGTACTTCGCTTCGCGGTTACTCTCGGTCTTCTGCCAGGTGCCCTTGATCCAGCCCTTCTGCTCGAGGCGGATCAGCGCCGGGTAGAGCGTGCCCTGATTGAGCGAGAGCGGATGATCGGACACCTGCGCGAGCCGCGCCGCCAGACCGTACGCATGTTGCGGACCCATGGTCGACAACGCCCGCAGGACGATCAGGTCCAGGGTGCCTTGCAGCAACTCGACCTTTTCACTTGCCATTCAAGTGAAGACCATGTCACACGCTTCACTTGGGCGTCAAGTGGGATGATTGGGGTCAGGCCCCCAATGGGGGCCTGACCCCAATCATCCCTTCGGCAGCGGAGTGACGAGCGCGGTGACGGCCGTAGCCCCGATCACCGCACCGAGGACGTTGAACATCGCGCCGTAGCTGCCGGTCCACTCGACGCACCACGCGAGCAGCAGCGGTCCCACGGCCGAGGCGACCACCGTCAGGGCCTGTGCGGCGCCCTGGATGCGGCCGAGCTCACGGCGGCCGTAGACGCGCGGCCACACGCTGAAGAAGAGCACCATCACGAGGCCACCGCCCAGGCCCATGGCCACGGCCCACAGCATCACCTGCGCGATCGTGGCCACGTGCGGCAGCGCCGCAACGCCGGCGGCCAGCACGAACAGCGACACGGCCAGCAGCCGCGGCAGCGGGATCCGGCCGGCGAGCCAGCCGCCGCCGAAGTTGCCGGCAAGCGCGGTCATGGCCGTCACGACCAGCGTCTGGTAGTAGACGTTCGCGTCGAATCCGCGCTCGGCAAGGATCGACTCGTTGAACAGCCCGATGCCCGAGGCGACCAGTCCGTAGAGGGCGGCGCCGATGGCGAAGATCCAGAACGCGGGCGTGGCCACGGCGGCTTGCCATGTGCTGCCGGGCAGATCGGCCGAGGACAAACCTAAAGGTTTGTCCCCACCATCCGGCAAAAGGCCCATCGATTCAGGACCGCGGCGGGCGAGCAGCCACGCCAGCGGCGCCAGGCCGAAGATCAACGCGAGGCCCACGGCCAGCCACGCGGTGCGCCATCCTGATGACTGCACGATCGAGCCCACGATCGGAAACGCCGCCATGAAGCCGATGCTCATGACCACGCTGTAGAGGGCCATCGCGGTGTCGATGCGGCGCACGAACCAGTGGCCGACCATCGCGAGGCTGATCACGGACAACGCGCTTTGTCCCAACCCGCGCGTGAAGGTCACCGCCAGCGCCAGCGCCCAGAACGACTGCGCGGCGCTCATCAGGCCGACAACGACGCCGAGGACCAGCGCGACGGCGGTCAGCACCACCCGAGTGCCCAGCCGATCGATGAAGCGGCCGATGCCGATCGCAAACACCGATCCGATCAGCGTGGCCCAGAGGTTCAGCTGCGCATAGTCGACCCGGCCGATCTGGAGGTCGGCGATCAGCGGCTCGGTGACCAGGCCCAGACCCTGCGTGCGGCCCGGCAGCGTGCCGACCATCGCGGCGGCCGCGAGCAGCAACATGATCCAGCCGTAATACACGCGAGTCATCATCCCTCAGGTAGCCTTAGGCGAAGCCATGACACGCCTGGCGGCCGCCGCCCTCGTCCTGATCTTCTGGGTCCACCCGGCCTTCGCGCAGGACTGGCCGGAGTTCCGCGGCCCCGGCGGCCAGGGCCATTCGCCCGAGCGCGGCCTGCCCGCGGAATGGAGCGAGACGCGCAATATCGCGTGGAAGACGCCGCTGCCCGGCCTCGGCTGGTCGTCGCCGGTCGTGTCAGGCGGCCGCGTCTGGATCACGACGGCCATCGAACAGCGAGGGATTTCGCTGAGACTGCTGGCGTTCGACGCGGCGAGCGGCCGCGAGGTGGTAAACGTCGAGGTGTTCCACATCGGCGGCCGCCGCGACATCAACCCCAAGAACAGCTGGGCGTCGCCGACGCCGATCGTGGAGGGCGATCGCGTCTACGTGCACTTTGGCGCCGACGGCACGGCCGCGCTCTCCACCGACGGCTCGCTGATCTGGAAGCAGCGCTTCGATTACCAGTCACAACACGGCGCGGGCGGATCGCCCGTCGTCTACGGCGACCTCCTGATCTTCAGTTGCGACGGCAGCGACGCGGCGTTCGTGGTCGCGCTCGACAAGCGGACCGGGAAGGTCAAGTGGAAGACCAATCGCCGGTTTCCCGCCGATCAGGCGTACACCACGCCGCTCGTGATCCGCGTGGGCGATCGCGACCAGCTGATCAGCGCCGGCGCGTATCGAGCGGCCGCGTACGATCCCCTCACGGGCAAGGAGATCTGGCGCGTCGGCTACGCGGATGGGTTCTCGAACGTGCCGCGCCCGGTCTACGGCCGCGGGCTCGTCTATATCGCCACCGGCTTCCAGCAGCCCTCGATGCTGGCCGTGCGGCCCGATGGGACGGGCGACGTGACGAAGACGCACGTGGCCTGGAAGCTGGTGCGGGGCGCCCCCCTGACGCCGTCGCCGCTGCTCGTGGGCGACGAGTTCTACATGATCAGCGACGGCGGCATCGCCACCTGCCTCGAGGCCGGCACCGGCGCGGTGGTCTGGCAGCAGCGCCTGGGGGGCACGTATTCGGCGTCACCCGTTTTTGCCGACGGGCGCATATACTTTCTGGCCGAGCAAGGTGTGACGACGGTGATTGCGCCCGGCAGGGAGTTTCGCCGGCTGGCGACCAACCGGCTCGACGGCGGCCTGCTGGCCTCGATGGCCGTGTCCGGCGGTTCGTTGTTCTTGAGGACTGATAGTCACTTGTACCGAATCATGGAGACACTGAGATGAGCACACGTCGCGCGATGACTTCCCTGGTGGTTCTGATGTTTGCGCTCGTGGTGAGCGCGCCGGCGTACGCGCAGGCCACGGCCACGGGCCAGAAACCCTTCGAGCCGCAGGTCGGGCAGGCCGGCAAGGACGTGGTCTGGGTGCCCACGCCGCAGGCCGTCGTCGACAAGATGCTCGACCTGGCCAAGGTCACGAAGAGCGACTTCGTGATGGACCTCGGTTCGGGTGACGGCCGCACGGTGATCACCGCCGCCAAGCGCGGCGCCCGGGCGATGGGCGTCGAGTACAACCCCGACATGGTCGAGCTGTCGAAGAAGAACGCCGCGGCGGCGGGCGTCAGCGAGCGCGCCACGTTCGTGAAAGCCGACCTGTTCGAAACCGACTTCTCGAAGGCCGACGTCATCACGATGTTCCTGCTGCCCTCGATCAACATGAAGCTGCGCCCGACGATCCTCGACCTCCGGCCCGGGACGCGCATCGCGTCGAACACGTTCACGATGGAAGACTGGCAGGCCGACGAGACGGCGACCATCAGCGACGGCTGCTCGAGCAGCTGGTGCACGGCCCTGTTCTGGGTGGTGCCCGCCAAGGTGGCCGGCACCTGGAACACTCCCAACGGCGCGCTGACGCTGACGCAGACGTTCCAGATGATCTCGGGCACGCTGGGCAGCCGGGCCGTCCAGGGCCGGCTGCGCGGCGCCGAGATCACCTTCACGGCCGGCACGACGAAGTATTCCGGCACCGTGGACGGCAACACGATGAAGATCGTCGGCCCGTCCGCGTTCACGGCCACGAAGAAGAGCTAGGGTGCCTGACGTGCCTGGAGTGCCTAAGGTGCCTGAAGTGCAGAGACTCATAGTTCTCGGTGCAATCGTTCTGTTCGGCTCGCTGGCGCTCGGCGCCTACCAGGCGCCCGCGCCCGCGGTGCCGAAGGTGCTCGACATCGTCAAGCTGAAGGACAACCTCTACGTGATCACCAGCTCGAGCCCGACACCGCGCGAGCTGTTCAGCGGCGGCAACGTGGCGGTGTTCATCACGGATGCCGGCGTTACGCTGGTGGACAGCAAGCTGGCCGGCTGGGGCCAGGTGCTGATCGACAAGGTGAAGTCGGTGACGAACAAACCCGTCACCACGATCATCAACACCCACACGCATGGCGATCACACCGGCAACAACGACGCCTTCGGGAAGGTCGACGTCGTCGCGCATGAGAACACCCGGGCGAACATGGCGAAGATGGACGCCTTCAAGGGCAAGGAACCGTTCCTGCCCGGCAAGATCTATAAGGACAAGCTGACGATCGGCCGGGGTCAGGACCAGATCGATCTCCACTACTTCGGGAGCGCCCACACCAACGGCGATACGGTGGTCGTGTTCCCGGCCCTGCGCGTGGTCCACATGGGCGACATGTTCGCGTGGAAGGACGGCCCGCTGTGCGATCGCAACAACGGCGGCAGCTGCGTCTCTTATCCGAAGACCCTCGCCGGCGTCATGGCGGGGATCAAGAACGTCGACATCGTGATCCCCGGGCACAGCCCGATGATGACGATGAAGGACGTGCAGGGGTATCAGCAGTTCATGACCGACCTGGTGGCCGCGGCACAGGCGGCCAGGGGCGCGGGCAAGACGGTGGACGATGCCTTCGCGGCGTTCGACATCGGCAAGTATGCGGGCTACAAGAACGAGCGCGTGAAGGCCGCCATGCAGGCGGTCTTCGACGAGAAGTAGGGACACACCTTCAGGTGTGTCCCCACCGAATCACAAACTACCGGATCACAAACGGCTGCGGGGGCGAAACCATCCGGACGTCGCCCTCGCGGTCGATCGCTTCGACCTGCCAGCTGTACTCCACACCTCGCTCGAACAAGTTCTGCGGCGGCGCCACGCGTGTGGCCGCCGCTTCCGACTGCCACACCTGATCCGGACCGTGCCGGACCGTCACGCGGTAGCGATCGCTCTGAATCGGGCTTTGCCACGAGAACTCGGTCACCGCTGTCACGGTGCCCGCGGGCGCCACGGCCTGGATCTCCGAGCCCCTGACCGTATCGGCGGGCGTGGCGGGATCGGATCGCCAATCAACCAGCGAAATGCCCACAGCCAGGACCGCGACGGCTGCGAGCGGTAACAGCCAACCGAGCCTCGACGGCGCCGGCTTCGGGTCCGCCATGTGCAGCAGCAGCAGCTGGCACCGCGAGCAGACCTGAATGTGGGCGTGTTCGGGCCGCCGCGCCCGCGCGTCCGGCGCGAGGGTTTCGTACTCCACCAGCGTTTCGGCAAGCGGGCAAGCCCCGCGCTGCCCCTTGAGCGCGCCGAGCGCCGTCCGCGCGCCGGTTGCCAGATCTTCGTCGGTCATTGGTTATTCGTCTTCCACCAGTTGCCGAAATTCCGCCGGGCGTTCTGCAGGAACGACTTCACTTCCTTCCCGGTGAAGCCGGTCATCCGCTCGATCTCGTCGTAGCTGCAGCCATCGACGTACTTGAGGACGAAGACGAGGCGCTGCTTGTCGGGCAGGCGCGCGATCAGCGCTCGGGCGGTTTCGGTCTCGCGCGCGGTGACGAGCAGCCGTTCCGGATCCGGCGACGCGTCGAACGTCTCGGGCGCCTGCTCCAGCGGCGCCCAGCGCTTTTCGCGATCGATGATGGTCAGCGAGCAGTTCACGGCAATGGCCTTGAGCCAGCCCGGGAGGTTGTCGCCGCGCCACGAGTCGAGGTGGGCGAGGGCCCGGGCGAAGACGTCCTGGGTGGCGTCCTGGGCGAGATCGTCGGATCTGAGGATGCGGGCGCAGGCGCCGCGGACCCACCCCTGATGCCGCTCGACAAGCGAGTCGAACGCCTGCCGGTCGCCGAAGCGGCGGAACCGGTCCACCAGCTCGAGGTCGCCTGCCCTGAGCGACGCCGGCGTTTCCGCCGACCGAGTCGAAGGGGTCCGTTCGGACACGGGGTCATGATGCCTTAAAGACCGGCGGGCGGGCATTTTTCCATAACTTGACAGGCACGGCCCGGTACCCGACGCTGGGGGCGCGATGCGCGTGGTGCGGGTGATTGTCGCGTGGGCCCTTCTGTGCGCTCCGGCCGTGGCGCAGGCGCCCGAAGACCTGCTGGCCGCCGCGGGCCGGTTGATGGACACCAACGAGTACGTCCCGGCGATCGACATCCACAACTCGATTCCCGAGAGCGCCCCGGCGCCGATCCGGGAAATCGGCGCGGGCCGGACGCCGGAGGAGGCGCTGCGGCGAACGAAGATCGCCTACGTCGATCACCCACAGTACGCGCACCCCTTCTACTGGTCGTCGCTGGTGATCACGGGTGACGGGGCCCAGGCGCTCGTCACCGAGCCCCTCGGTCCGCCGAGGGCGCTGTCGATCCTCGCGATTCTCCTGTCCCTGGCGGCGCTGGCGATCGTGGCCCGACGTCTTCCGGTCCGGCAGGCTCCTTAGACTCTCGCCTTAACTCCATATTGGTCAATAGCTTATGAGGTTCAACCAGATCGCTGAGTATCTGGGTGACCTCCTGGGCCACGGACCGGCGATGGCGCCTGGCGCGTTGCTTCAGCTTGCGGTGCAGGCCGTCGGGAAACCCTTTAATATTGAGCGTCGCCATTTTGTGCCTCCAAAGTTCCTCCATTATGGAGGCACACGGGCGGATTTGTCTATGAATGTCACGGCCGGCCTTCAGGCGGTGCCTCAGCCAAGCGGCGCCGGGGATTGGGTGTATAGTCTGCGGAGATTACAGAGGCTAGGAAGCCGGGTTAGCGACTGGCGTCGGCCCTGGCATCGCGGGAGTCGTGGATGAAAAGCGTCGGTTCCATCTCCCTTGGCACTCTCGGTGTGTGCCTCGGGCTCGTCACGGTGATCGCGGGACAGCAGCCCGTCCCCAAGCCGGCGTCGTCGGTCCCTCCGACGGGCGCGGCGGCAGCCCCGTCGAAACCCGCACCCGCGGTTTCGCATCCTGCGACCGAGAAGCCATCGATTGCCGCGGCGGATCAGAACGCGCTCGTGAAGCGGTACTGCGCCGGCTGCCATAGCGATCGCAACAAGGAGCGCGCCGGCAACCTGTCGCTCGCGTCGTTCGACTTCGCGAAAGCCGGCGTGGAGGCCGACGTGGCGGAGCGGATGATCCGCAAGCTGCAGGCGAGCATGATGCCGCCGCCGGGCATGCCGCGTCCCGATCCGGCCGCATATCAGGGATTGATCCACGGGCTTGAATCGACGGTCGATGCGTATGCGAAGACCAACCCGAACCCCGGCGGCCGCACGTTCCAGCGCCTGAATCGCCCCGAGTACTCGCGCGCCGTCAAGGAACTGCTCGCGATCGACGTCGACGCGGGCAAGTGGCTGCCGAACGACACGATGAGCGCCAACTTCGACAACATCGCCGACGAACAGACGCTGTCGCCGACGCTGCTCGAGGCGTACCTCAACGCCGCCGCCGACATCAGCCGCCTGGCGGTGGGCGACAAGAACGCGCCCTCGATCGATATCACCTACAACAACCCGAGCTACATGTCGCAGCATCCCTGGGATCATGTGGAAGGCGCGCCCTACGGGACGCGCGGCGGGATGGTGGTGGACCACGTGTTCCCGGCTGACGGCGAGTATTCCTTCGGCATGACGTTCAACTCCGGGGAGAACACGCGCTTCGAGGACATCGACATCTCGGTTGACGGCCAGCGCGTGGCGCTGGTCGAGTACGAGCTGATCAACATCGCCGGCGCCGACGGCCGCGGCCAGACGCCGCTTTACACCGAGCCGATGCTCGTGAAGGCCGGCCAGCACAAGATTGCCACCGCGTTCGTCCGCAAGATCGACGGGCCGTATGAGGATTTGATTCGTCCGCACGACTGGTCGTATGCGGGCGGCGGCTCCGGCGGCAGCGGCATCACAACGCTGCCCCACATGCGCGACCTGGTCGTCACGGGCCCGATGCGCACGACCGGCATCTCGACGACCGCGAGCCGCCAGCGCATCTTCACGTGCCGGCCGACGTCGCCGGCCGACGAGCGCCCGTGCGCGCGGCAGATCGTCTCGCGCGTCGGCGGCGAAGCCTACCGGCGTCCGCTCGCCGCCAGCGAAATCGATCGGCTGATGCCGTTCTACGAGGGCGCGGCCGCGAAAGGCGGGTTCGAGGACGGCGTGCGCGCCGCGCTCGAAGCGGTGCTCGCCAGCCCGCACTTCATCTTTCGCCTCGAGCGCGCGCCGAGCGACGCGCGATCCGGGGGCACCTATCGCGTCGCCGACGTCGACCTCGCGTCGCGGCTATCGTTCTTCATCTGGGGCCTGCCGCCCGACAAGGACCTGCTGGCCGCCGCGGCGCGCCGCGAGCTGTCGTCACCGGGCGGCCTCGAGCAGCACGCCCGCCGCATGCTCGCCGACCCGCGCGCGGAAGCGCTCGCTGATCGCTTCGCCGCGCAGTGGCTCCGCCTGCAGGACGTCGAGAAGGTCCATCCCGACCCGAACTTCTACCCGAACTTCGACGACAACCTCGCCGAGGCGATGCGCACCGAGACGAAGCTGTTCTTCAACAGCCTGGTCCAAGGCGATCGCAGCCTGCTCGAGCTGCTGAGCGCCGACTACACGTTCCTCAACGAGCGCCTCGCGCGCCACTACGGCTACAAGGGCGTCGTCGGCAGCCAGTTCCGCAAGTTCAGCTATCCCGACACTTCGCGCCGCGGCCTGCTCGGCCAGGGCAGTGTGCTGGTGCAGACCTCGCTCGCCAATCGCACCTCGCCGGTGCTGCGCGGCAAGTGGGTGATGGAAGTGCTGCTCGGCACGCCGCCGCCGGCGCCGCCGCCGAACGTACCGACGCTCGACCAGACGGGACAGGCGACGGAAGGCCGGCTGCTCACGACCCGCGAGAAGATGGAGATCCATCGCGCCAACCCGACCTGCAATTCGTGCCACCGCTTCATGGATCCGATCGGGCTGGCGCTCGACAACTTCGACGTCACCGCGAAGTGGCGCGTGCGCGAGAACGGCATGCCGCTCGACACCGCCGGCGACTTCTACGACGGCACCAAGGTGACCTCGCTCGCCGAGTTGAGCGGCACGCTGTTGAAGCGGCCGACGCCGCTCGTGCGGAACTTCACCGAGAACCTGATGGCCTACGCGCTGGGCCGGCGCGTCGAGTACTACGACCAGCCCGCCGTGCGCGCGATCGCCAAGGCGGCCGAGGCCAACAACTTCCGGATGTCCTCCTTCATCGTGGGCGTGGTCAAGAGCGACGCGTTCCGGATGAAGAAGGTTGAAGCAGACACGGCAACGACCGAAACGAAGGCTGGACAGTAACCCAGGAGATCGCGATGCATTTCATGACTGGCAAGCACATGCCCCGTCGCACGTTCCTCCGGGGCGCCATGGGCGCCGCGGTGGCGCTGCCGTTCCTCGACGCCATGGTGGCGGCCAGGGGCATCGGCGCGAAGGCGGCGGCGACCGACCGCACGCGCCTGATCTGCATCGAAGAGGTCCACGGCCTCGCCGGGTGCAACAAGTGGGGTGCGACCAAGCACCTGTTCGCCCCCGAGACGGTCGGCAAGGACTTCACGCTGGCGTCCGACAACGCGCTCAGTTCGCTGATGCCGTACCAGGAATACCTGACCATTGTCAGCAACACCGACGTGCGCATGGCCGAAGCGTTCACCGCGCCTGAAATCGGCGGCGACCACTTCCGCTCGAGCGCGGTGTTCCTCACCCAGTCGCATCCCAAGCAGACGCAGGGCTCCGACATCTGGGCCGGCACCTCCTTCGACCAGATGTACGCCCAGCGCTTCGGGCAGGCCACGCCGATGCCGTCGATGCAGTTCTGCATCGAGAACCTCGACCAGGCCGGCGGCTGTACCTACAACTACTCCTGCGCCTACACCGATTCGATCAGCTGGGCGTCCCCGAACGAGCCGCTGCCGATGATCCGCGATCCGCGCGTGGCGTTCGACATGCTGTTCGGCTCGGGCGGCTCGCCTGCCGATCGCGTGGCGCGCCGCCAGTCGCGCCGCAGCATCCTCGACTGGATCCAGGGCGAAGTGGCGTCGGTCCGCAAGGAACTCGGCTCCGGCGATCGCACCCGTCTCGACCGCTACCTGAACCACGTCCGCGAGATCGAGCGCCGCATCCAGGCCGTCGAGGCCCGCAACACCAGCGGCGAGGCGCGCGCGCTGCCGGACGCTCCTCCGGGAGTGCCCGACTCATTCTCGGAGCACATGAAGCTGATGTTCGACCTCCAGGTGCTGGCGCTCGAGACCGACATGACGCGCATCATCGCGTTCAAGACGGGCCGCGACGCGCAGAACCGCGTCTTCCCCGAGAGCGGATCGCTCCAGCCGTTCCATCCGTCGTCGCACCACGGCGATCGTGAAGAGCGGATCATGGAGTTCAACAAGATCACCAAGTACCGCATCAGCCAGCTGACCTACCTGCTCGATCGCCTGAAGGAATCAATGGACGGCGACCAGAACCTGCTCGAAAAGACGATGGTGGTGTGGGGCTCGCCGATGGCTGACCCGAACGTGCACAACCACCGCCGCTGCCCGCTGATCGTGCTCGGCCACGCCAACGGCGCGCTCAAGGGCAACCTCCACATCAAGGCCGCGGCCGACACGCCGATGGCCAACGCGTTCCTGACGATGGGCCACATCCTCGGCATGGACGACGTGAAGCAGTTCGGCGACAGCACGGGCGAGCTCTCGCTCACGCAGGTGTCGCCGTCCACCGCTGCGGTGTAGCGCGGACATTCAGGTCCGCG
>MELE01000054.1:14696-31220 GCA_001768615.1 Acidobacteria bacterium RIFCSPLOWO2_12_FULL_67_14b
TCAGATCGGATTCGCGCCCAGGAGAGTTGGCATGAAGCGTCACGTTTCGATCAATCTGGTCATTGCTCTGGCGTTTACTGCCGCGCTGGGCGCGCAGTCGGCCTCCCCTGTTGCCGACGCCGCGATGCGCGGCGACAAGGACGGCGTGCGCAACCTGCTCAAGCAGGGCGCCGACGTCAACGGCGCCCAGGGCGACGGCATGAGCGCCCTGCACTGGGCGGCCGAACGCGGCGACGGCGAGCTCGCCGACATGCTGCTCTACGCCGGCGCCAACATCGCCGCCGTGACGCGCATCGGCCAGTACACGCCGCTGCACCTGGCCGGCAAGTCCGGCAGCGCGCCGGTGGTAAAAGCCCTGTTGAAAGCCGGCGCCGACGTCAACGCGCGGTCGACCAACAGCGGCGTCACGGCGCTGCACCTGGCCGCGTCCGCCGGCAGCGCCGACGTCATCAACACCCTCGCTGACGCCAAGGCCGACATCAACGCGAAGGAATCGGAAGCGGGCCAGACGCCGCTCATCTTCGCTGCCGGCCTCAATCGCGTCGATGCGATCACGGCGCTGCTCAAGCGCGGCGCCGACGCGTCGATCACGACCAAGGTCATCGACATCCCCAAGTTCAACGCCCTCGATCGTGCGGCCGCCGACAGCCAGCGCAAGGTCATCGAGGGCTTTGTGGGCAAGGGCTCCGAAGCGAAGGCGTCTCCGAGCCAGGTGCAGGCCGCGATCCAGGTCGGCCGTGAGATCGTCCGCTCCGGGAAGATCCCGCCGCGCGATCCGAACGCGCCGCCCGATCCCAACCAGCGCAACTTCAATCCGGAGGAAGTCAATCCGCCGGTCGCCACCAAGGGCGGCATGACGGCGCTGCTGCACGCCGCCCGCCAGGGCTACGTCGAGGCCGCCGAAGCCCTGCTCGCCGGCGGCGCGAAGATCGACCAGGTCAACGCCGGCGATGGCACGAGCCCGCTGCTGACCGCGATCATCAACGGCCAGTTCGACATGGCGATGATGCTGATCACGCGCGACGCCAACCCGAACATCCACGCCAAGAACAACGGCGTGTCGCCACTCTGGGCCGCGGCCAACGTGCCGTGGCAGCCGCGCACGCGCTTCCCGCAGCCGCAGGAAATGGAGCTGCAGAAGTCGACCTACCTCGAGGTGATGCAGGCGCTGCTCGACAAGGGCGCCAACCCGAATCACCGCATCCAGTCGCACCCGTGGTACCTCGTCTACACCGGTTGCGGCAACCGCAATTGCGGGCTGGCCGATACCTCCGGGTCCACCGCATTCTGGCGCGCCGCGTATGGCACCGACCTGATGGCCATGAAACTGCTGATTGCGTACGGCGCCGATCCGGAGATTCCGACGATGGCTCCGGCGCAGCAGATTCGGCGCGGCGGTGGTCCTCCCGGCGCACCCGGCCAGCCGCAGGGCGCCGGCGGCGCGATCATGCCAACGGCTGAAGCCAGCATGGAGAAGTACGACGCGCCGGTGATTCCGCCCGGCGGGCCGGGCGCATTCGCGATCCACGCGGCCGCCGGCGTCGAGTACGGCGAAGGCTTCGCCGGCAACGCCCATCGTCACGCGCCGGAAGCGTGGATGGCCGTGATGAAGTACCTGGTCGAGGAGCTTGGCGCCGACGTCAACCATCGCGACAACGACGGCTACACGCCGCTGCACCACGCGGCCGCGCGCGGCGACAACGAGATGATCCTGTACCTGGTCAGCAAGGGCGCCGACGTGAAGGCCGTGGCCCGCAGCGGCCAGACGACCGCCGACATGGCGAACGGTCCCGTGCAGCGCCTGTCGGCGATCCCGGAGACCATCGCGCTGCTGATGAAGCTGGGTTCGAAGAACAACAACCGGTGCGTGACCTGCTGAAGCCGATTGGACTGGTCCTGGCTCTGGCGGCAACCGCCGGGGCCGGCCAGCGACCGGCGACCCCCGCGTCTTTCCGCGACACCGCGCTGGCCGCCGACGCGCGGTTCGACACCACCGCCGCCCTCGCCGCTCTTGACCAGGGCCTGAAAGCCACACCCAACGATCCAGGCCTGTTGGCCGCGAAGGGCCGTATCTACTGGCGGCTGCTCCGCACCAAGTCGGCCGAGCAGGCGCTCATCGCCGCGTCGAAGTCGCCCGCATTTGCGGCCGAAGCGCAGTATTGGCTCGGCCTGATCTACGACTTCAAAGGGTCGAAGGCCGAAGACGCATTTCCTGGCTGGCATGAAGAGGTCAACTACCGGCCTCGCGCCGCCGCGGCGTTTGCCGCGGCAGGCGAGCCAAAGCCCGAATGGATCGCGAGCGCCGGCGCCGCGGAGAATGCCGTAAAAGCTGCCGATGCCCTGGTGGCGGCCGCCGATGCGCGGGTGGCACAGCGTCCAGACGACCCCGCGAGCGTCGGGGTGTTACGCGGGGCCATCGATACGCGTACGGCGCTTCGTCCCGATCCCATGTCCTATGCGCTCGGCGCGAATCTGCTGCTGGCCCGTCGCGCCGACCTGCCGCACGTGATGCGCATGGCCGCCGAAGGCCAGGCGGCCGGCGAGCGGTTCATCCGGGAAAACGAAAGCAGCTACAAGCTCGACGGCAAGGTGCAGGCGTCGCTCGATCGTAACCGCGCGGGCTTCACCGACATTGCCGGCTGGGCCGCCTATCGGCAAGGCGATCTGACTCGGGCGGAAGAACTGCTGGCCGAGTCGGCGCGCCTTTCGCGCGGCCTCAACGCGGCCAACCAGATGCACCTGGCCGAGCTTTCGGCGAAGAAGAACGATCTCGAGAACGCGCGCGAGCATTACCTCACCGTGCTTGGCCTGGCCGGCGCCACGCCGCCGATGCGCGATCAGGCGAAGGCGGCGCTGGCGGGCGTGCAGGCGAAGTCGGGCGAGAGCCCGGCCGAGTTCGAGACGTGGCTGACCGCCACGCTCGATCGCAGGCGCGAAGAGCGCCGCAAGGCTCTCGTCAGCAACATGGCCGGCAAGAAGTTGCCGGGGCTGGTGCTGACCGACCTCCAGGGCAACAAGGTGGATCTGCAGGCCCAGCGCGGCAGCGTGGTCCTGCTGAATTTCTTCTCCGCCTGGTGAGGGGCTTGCAGGGCGGAGTTGCCGCTCATCCAGAAGGCCTACGAGAGGTATCATGGCGACCCGAGGGTGAAGTTCATCCTCGTGAGTCTGGACGACGATCCGGCGCGGCTCGCCAAGTACGTGGCCGAGCGGCAGTTCGCGATGCCGGTGGCGCGCTACACGCGCGGGCAGGCGGCCGAACGGTTCAACGTGCACGACACGCCGACGACGTTCTACGTCGATGCGGCGGGGACGATCCGGTACCAGGTGACGGGCGTGGAACCGCACGGGGATGCGGTGGCGCGGGTCAGCTGGTACATCGAACAGTTGAAGTCTCGCTGACCGGGCAGGAGAGGGACCGACCATGGAGAAGCCGATGACGCGTCGCGACGTGATGAAGACGAGCCTGGCCGTGGCCGCACTGGGGGCGGCGGGCAACTTCGAGTGGATCCTGCCGGCCCTGGCGCAGGGCGAGACGATGGTGCCGTTCAGCGACTCGCACCAGAATTTCAATCCGAACCCGGCCGTCGATCGCCGGCTGTTCGACACGCGCGCGCTCAGCGGGCCGTTCACGCCGAAGGACCAGTTCTTCACGACGCAACACTACGGCCATCCCGAGGTCGATGCGGCGACGTTCAAGCTCAAGGTCGGCGGCCTCGTCAACTCGGCGCTGGCGCTGTCGCTCGACGACCTGCGGAAGATGGGCAACACCGAACTCATCGCCGGCTTCGAATGTTCAGGCAACCGCCGTCCGGTGCAGGGCCTGATCGGCAACGGCCGCTGGACCGGCGTGCCGCTGAAGACGGTGCTCGACAAGGCCGGCCTCAAGCCCGACGCGCGCGAGATCGTGTTCTTCGGCGCCGATCGCGGCAAGGAATCGGTGAACTTCCGCGGCACCAACTACGACGTCGAGCAGCAGTACGGCCGGAGCATCCAGCGCGACCGCGCGCTCTCGCCCGAGCCGTTCCTGACCTGGGCCCTCAACGGCGAGCCGCTGACCAAGCACCAGGGCGCGCCGCTGCGCCTGATCATGCCGGGCTGGTACGGCGCCCCCAACGTCAAGTGGCTGGCGGAAATCAACGCGCAGGCCGATCCGTATCTCGGCAAGTTCCAGGCGAACTGGTACCGGACGCTCCGGGGCGAGGTGATCAACGGCGAGATGAAGTGGGTCGAGACCGCGATCACGCACCAGCAGCTCAAGTCGTTCGTCGCCCGTGTGACCAAGAACGGCGCCGACCACAAGCTCACGACCATCGTCCTGAACGACGGCACGCCGATCAAGTCGGTTGAGGTGAAGATCGACGATGGCCCGTGGCAGACGGCCACGGCGGATCCGTCAACGACGGCGAAGTACGGGTGGAAGCTCTACAACTACGCCTGGAAGGGCGCCACCGCCGGTGAGCACACGCTGGTCTCACGCGTGACGGATGCGAACGGCAAGGTGCAGCCGACGGCGGAGGATCTCGAGGTCAAGAAGACGTTCCTCGAAGACAACTCGCAGCATCCGCGCAAGGTGATGATCGCCTAGCTGTCGGCCTTCAGCCATGAGGGATCAGGGATCGGCCTGTTGCGGGTCGGTCCCTCTCTCGGACATTCAGATGTCTCGTGCGATTCGGTTTGCCGTGAACGCGCTCGTCGCCGCGGGCTTGGCCGCGGTCGTCTCGGCGCAGGTGTCCGCGCCACAGTCGCTTGCCAGCCAGGTCGACGAGATCTTCTCGCGCTTCACGCCTGCCGGCCCCGGATGCGCGGTGGCGGTGTATCAGAACGCCAAGATCGTCCTCGCCAAGGGCTACGGCTCCGCGAATCTCGAGTACGGCGCGCCGATCACGCCCGCGACGCCGTTCATCGTCGGCAGCGTCTCAAAGCAGTTCACCGCCGCCGCGATTGCGCTGCTGGTCGAAGAGAAGCGTCTCGCGCTCACCGACGATGTGCGGAAGTACGTGCCCGAGCTGGCGGACTACGGTACGCCCATCACGATCGACCATCTCGTGCACCACACGAGCGGCCTGCGGGACTGGTGGGAATTGGTCGGAATCGCGGGGCTGCGCTACGACGACACCTACACGGTCCAGGACGTGCTCGACATGACCGCCCGGCAGCACGGCCTCAACTTCACTCCGGGCGAGCGGTATCTTTACAGCAACACCGGCTACATCGTGCTGGGCCTCGTCGTGCAGCGCGTCACCGGCAAGAGCCTGCGCGAGTTCGCCGCCGACCGGATCTTCGGTCCCTTGAGGATGGCCGACTCGCACTATCAGGACGACCACACGCGACCGGTGCGTGGACGGGCGTACGCCTACAGCCCCGCGGCGGGCGGCCGGTACGCGATCAACGTGTGGAACAACGATCTGGTCGGACAGGGCGGCGTAATGACGACGGTCCTCGATCTGGGCAAGTGGGACGAGAACTTTTACACCGGCACGGTCGGCGGGCCGGCGTTTCTCCAGCGCCAGCTCGAGCGCGGCACACTCAATGCGGGGACCACGATCACGTACGCGTTCGGCCTCGAGATCGGCACCTACCGCGGCCTGGATCTGGTCGAGCACTCGGGCAGCACCGGCGGCTATCGCGCGGTCCTCACGCGATTCCCGAAGCAGCACACGTCGATTGCCGTGCTTTGCAACGTCAGTAACGCGGCGCCCACGACGCTCGCGCATCGGGTCGCGGACGACCTGCTGCGCGACTCGTTCACGGCACCGGTCCCGTCGACGAACGCGACCAGCGCCACGGCCGGAGCGAACGGGGGACGACCGGGTTCCGCACCGGCCCCCGCGGCGCAACTGCCGGCGGCAGCGCTCGGTCAGCTTGCGGGCCGGTACTATTCAGACGAGCTCGACGCGCTCTACGAGATCGCGATGACCGGGTCGACGCTCACGCTGAAGCGTCCGCGCGCCCGGCCGGAGACCCTGACGGCGCGTGACGCGGTCACGCTCAGCGGCGCCGTCGGCACGCTTCGCTTCACGCTGGGCCCTGACGGGCGAGCCGAGCGATTCGTCCTCGACGCCGGCCGCGTTCAGAATCTCGCGTTCGTTCGACGGTGACACCCTGGGGCATTCACCGCAGCAGTTCCGGCCCCGCCGCTCGTATGATCACGCAGACTGTGCCCTCAACTCCCGGCACCCGCCTCGGCGTCTAAACAGCTTCTACTCGGTTCGCAGCGCGACGATCGGATCGACCAGCGTCGCGCGGCGGGCGGGCCACCAGCTCGAGAACGCCGCGACCACGAACAACAACACCGGCACGGCGACGAGGACTGTCCACGCGCCGGGGCCGCCGCTGAACAAGTGCAGCTCCACCATTGCCGCGATCACCCACGCGAGGATCAATCCGGCCGACGTGACGATCAGCGCCTCCTTCACGATCTGCCGCACGACCCGCCCTCCCGTCGCACCCATGGCGATTCGGACGCCGATTTCGGTCGTGCGCTGTGACACCGAGTAGCTGACGACGGCATAGATGCCGATCGCGACCAGCGCCAGCAGCAGCGGCGCGATCACGACGAACATGCGGGCCGGGATCTTCCTCAGGAACAGGTTGCGTTCGACATGCTCGGCCATGGTCCGGATGTTGTAGACCGGCAGCGACGCGTCGATCTCCCGGACGGCCCGCTGCACTTCCGATGCGAGCAGCGTTTCCGCGCCCGGCCTGGCGCGCAGGTGGATTTCACCGAGCCACCGAGCGCGATCCCGGTACGAGAAGAAGAACGCCGGCGTCGGTGGTTCGCCAAAGGCGTCGTAGGTCGAATTCCCCACCACTCCGGCGATCGTGCAGGTCACGCCGCCGCTGACGAGCCGCCGGCCGATCGGATCGGCCGGCGCGATGTAGCGCCGGACGAACTCCTCGTTCACGATCACTTGCGCCGGCAGCGTGGTGTCCGCCATGTCGGCCAGATCGCTACCGGCCAGGATCGGTATCCCCATCGTCCTGAAGTAACCCGGAGACACGATGTTGCTGAGCGCCTGATCCGGCTGCTGCGTCGTTTGCGCCCGCCCCTCGAGCGTGAAACCGCGCAGCGGCAATCCGTGAATATCCAGCGGCATCGAGTTGGCGATCGCCACGGACTCCACCGCGGGCACGCGGCGGAGCCGATCGAGCAACTGCGTCGCAAACTGCCGCGGATACTCGTCGTTCGTGACCGTTCCACTCAGATCGTAGGTCGAGAGCAGCAGCCCCTCGACGCGGAATCCGGGATCGGTGTCGCGGGTTTCGACGAAGCTTTCGAAGAAGAGGCCGGCCACCACCAGCACGAGCAGGGCAAGGCCGCACTGCAGCGCCATCAAGCCGTCGCGGATAGCGCTGCGGCCGGCCGACTTCGAGCCGCTTCTCAGGGCCTGCAACGGATCGACGAGTCCGAGTTGCAACGCGGGCGCCGCGCCGAAGAGCAGTCCGCTGCCGATGCCGAGGACCACCGCGAACGCAAGCCCCATCATGTCGAGACTGGTTTGAAACTTGACCGGGAACGCTCCGTACGGCGGCATGGCGCGCAGCGCTTCGGTGCCCCACCAGGCGATGACGATGCCGGCGGCGGCGCCAAGCACGCCAAGCAACAGGTTCTCCGCCAGGATCAGTCTGATCACCCGCATCGGGCTGGCACCGAGCGCGAGCCGCACGCCGACCTCGCGATACCGCGCGCTCGCGCGCGCGAGCACGAGGTTGGCGGTATTGCCGCACACCGCGAGCAATACCAGGAGCATCACCCCTTGAAGAATGCCGAGCGCGGTGATGAACATCATCTGCGGCCCGCGCGTCCATCGCCAGTACGGTATCAACTCGCCGCTGACGCGGCCGTTGGTCTCGGGAAACGACGCGGCAAGGCTGCCCATCGCCGCGCTCACCTCCGCCATGGCGCGGGCTTCGGTGGCGCCGTCGCGCAAGCGGCCCATGGCCGAGTATCCGCGCTGGCCGCGTGCCTCGAGCTCGCTGGAGCCGGCGAAGAACGCCGGCGCCAGCGTGGCCGGAACCCAGAGGTCGAATTGCAGCGCCAGAATCGTGCCCTGGAAATTCTCCGGAGCGACGCCGATGATCGTCAGCTCGCGATCGTTGACGCGCATCGTCTGGCCGATGGCCGAGAGGGAGCCGCTGAAATGGGTCTGCCAGTAATCGTGTGACAGGACGACCACGGGTTCCGCGCCGGGACGTTCCACTTCGTCGGCCCTGATGAAACGTCCTGCCGCAGGGCGCAGCCGCAGTGCCGTGAAGAAATTGCCGGAAACGAGCTGCGCGTAGGTTCGCTCGATGCGGCCACCCTCACCGACATTGAGCGGGGCCATGCGAAAGACCACCAGCTCGTCGATCGACTGAAGCTGGGTTTTGAGATCGCCGTACTCGGCCCACGACATCCCCGGGTACGTGCCGGTATCGGCCTTGGGCTCGACGTGATAAAAGCTCCCGCTGTCGTCGACGCCGGGAATGGGTTTGAGCACGATCGCCTGGATCCACGAGAACACCGCCGTGTTCACGCCGATGCCGACGCCAAGCGACAGGACGACGACCGCCGCCAGTCCGGGCATGCGGGCGATGGAGCGGAAAGCGTGGCTGGTCATTCCCATGCGAAGGCGCCTTCACTGTCGCCGAAACTCTTCAGGTCGTCCAGCCCCAAAGCGTGAAGCAGGCTGAGCATGACGTTCGAGAGCGGCGTCCCATTGCCGGCCTCGACCCACTTCACCGGGCCGTTGTTCGTCATCATCTCGCCCGTCAGCGTGCCATGACGGCGACGAAGCCTGTGAGTGTCTTCAACATGAGTTATCGACCTCCGTGAATCGCCCGGCCGAGCGCGGGGGCGAACAAGTGGATTGCGAGAGCCAGCGCGACCACCACGACGATGGCGATCCCGAGGAGTGTTTTCGAGCCGGTTGTCATAGGACGCCCAGACTACCGGGACGCGGCTGAACGGCTCGTGAAGGTGTCATTCAGCCAACGTTCAGCTGCAAAGCAGGCACAATTGCTCGTGCGCA
This sequence comes from Acidobacteria bacterium RIFCSPLOWO2_12_FULL_67_14b, assembly GCA_001768615.1. GTDB lineage: Bacteria > Acidobacteriota > Vicinamibacteria > Vicinamibacterales > UBA2999 > 12-FULL-67-14b. The sequence goes on from MELE01000054.1 coordinate 23,708, forward strand.
TTCTGGTCGTCGAGGACGAAATCGCGTTGTCGGAGCAGATAGCCGATGCCCTGAAAGAGGCCGGATATGCCGTGGATTGCGCCTCGGATGGCGAGCGCGGCGACTTTCTGGGACGAACGGAGGGATACGATGCGGTCGTGCTCGACTTGGGATTGCCGAAAGTAGACGGCCTGACCATCCTCCGCCGGTGGCGCGAGTCCGGGATCTCGATGCCCGTGCTGGTGCTGACCGCGCGGGGCAGCTGGCACGAGAAGGTGCAGGGCATCGATGGGGGCGCGGACGACTACATGGCCAAGCCCTTCCAGATCGAGGAGGTGCTGGCCCGCCTCCGCGCGCTCATCCGGCGCGCCACCGGCCAGGTCACACCCGAACTTCGCTGCGGCACGCTCGTGCTCGATCCAAAGGGCGCGCGGGTCACGGTGGACGGCGTGCCGATCAGGCTGACGAGCCACGAGTTCCGCGTCCTCTCCTACCTGATGCACCATCGCGGCCGCATCGTCTCGCAGGGCGAGCTGACCGAGCACATCTACTCGCAGGGATTCGATCGCGACTCGAACACCGTCGAGGTGTTCATCGCGCGGCTCCGGCGCAAGCTGGGTGGATCGTTCATCGAGACCGTCCGGGGCATGGGCTATCGCATCGAGGAGCAGGCATGAGGTCGCGATTCTCGCTGCGCACGCGCATCCTGTTTGGCGCGATCCTGTGGACGAGCGGCCTGTTCATCATCTCCGGGGTCGTCCTCACGCACCTCATGTACCTGCACCCCCAGGCGCCAGGCGTGTTTCACCGGATCTTCCTGAACTTCACGCTGCTCACGAGCATCGCGGTCGTCTGCCTGGTGGCGGGCCTCTTCGAGGTCCGGCGCGGCCTCCGATCGTTCGACGAGCTGCGATCGCGCCTGCTCGGCGTGCGCGAAGGCCGCGACACGCGGCTCGATGGAACGTATCCCGCCGAGGTGCAGCCGCTGGTCACGGATCTCAACGCCCTGCTGAGCGACCGCGAGCAGCGGGTGACGCGGGCGTTGAGCAAGGCGGGGGACCTGGCCCACGGACTGAAGACGCCGCTGGCCGTGCTCAACCACGAAGCCGAGCGCGCCCGCGCGGCGGGACACGCCGACGTGGCGGCGGCGATCACGCGGCAGGTCGAGCGGATGCGGCGGCAGGTGGACTATCACCTGGCACATGCGCGCGCGTCGGCGTCGGGCGTCACGCCGGGCACGCGGTGCCACGTGCTGACGTCCGTCGATGGCCTGGCGCGGACGCTGCTGACGCTGCACGCGGATCGCGGGCTGGCCATCGACGTGAACCTTTCGCACGAGCATTTCGTGCGGAGCCAGCGCGAAGACCTGGACGAGATGCTCGGCAACCTGCTCGACAACGCCTGCAAGTGGGCGAAGTCGCGCGTGACGATCGCGTCCGCGCCGGATGCGAACGGCATCGAGATCACGGTGGATGATGACGGGCCGGGGCTCGATCCGTCGCTGCGCGAGGCAGTCCTGCAGCGCGGCGTGCGGGCCGACGAAGCGGCGCCGGGATCCGGCCTCGGGCTGGCGATCGTGTGCGATCTTGCCGAGCTCTACGGCGGCTCGATCTCGCTTGGCCAGTCATCCCTGGGCGGCGTCCGCGCCCGCCTGCACCTGCCGGGCGGCTGAATGTAGAGGCGGATCTTTAGACCCGCCTGATAGACCCGCCTGATGGATGGACGATAATCCCGCTGGGGAGCATTCATGAGACTCATGCGATTAGTGACGGTATCCATTCTTCTCGCGGGCCTGGCGCCCGCATTTGCGAACGCGCACTTCAAGCTGCTCGAGCCGGCCTCGTGGCTGGTCGAAGACAACCGCGGCGATCCGCAGAAGTTGGGGCCGTGCGGCGGGACCAGCGCGACGGCAGGAACGCCGAGCGGCGTGGTCGGCACCGCGACCGGTGGCTCGAAGCTCCACATCAAGCTGCAGGAGACGATCTATCATCCGGGGTTTTATCGGGTCGCGCTCGCGGTGAGGTCACGCGACGAGCTGCCGCCGGATCCGGTCGCGGTGACGCGTGACACCGAGAAAGGGCCGTGGTCGATTTCCGGGGCCATCCAGAGCGCCCCGCAGCGCCCGGTGCTGGCGGACGGATTGTTCCTGCACAAGGCGCGGCCCACCGAACCCTACGAGACCGACGTGCAACTGCCTAACATCACCTGCGAGAAGTGCACGCTGCAGATCGTGCAGTTCATGGAAGAGCACGGCTACAACAAGGACGGCGGCTACACCTACCACCACTGCGCCGACCTGAAGATCACGGCGGATCCCGCGAAGCCGCTGGACAAGGCATGGCAGTAGCGCGGCCCGCCGGTTACTTCCGGGCGTCGATGACCGGCACGTCGTAGGCGAGGATTTGCGCGTCCGCTGTGACCAGCGTGAAGCCTTCGGTCAGGGCTTGAGCGATCAGGAGTCGATCGAACGGGTCGCGATGATGGCGGGGGGGCGACGCCAGCCGCAACGCGTGTGCCATCGTCACATCGAGAGGCTTCACGCCATCCTCGACCAGTTCCTCAACCAGCGTCGCCGGATCGACCTGCAACTTCAATCGTCCGGTCGCCTGCTTGATGCTGATCTCGAGGACACTGGCGGCCGACAGCACGAGCTTCGCGGGATCCCGGGTGATTCGCCGACGCAGCGGCGACGGCAACCGATCGGGCTCGGCCTTCAGCCACAACCAACAGTGCGTGTCGAGCAAGAGCATCAGTGGAGCGTATCAACCATTTCTCAAGTACCAGGCACGGTCTCTCGGCCAACGTCTACGGGCCGTTCCTACGGAACGGCCCCTGGCATGAATCGAGCGTACACTCCACAGAGTGACCCAGCCAGGACGCGCGAGGCCCACCGGGTACGTTCGTCTGATCGGTCTCGCCGCCTGGCGTGGAGTCGGGGAGCTCTACAACAGCGACGGCCTGACGCATGCGGCCGCCATCGCCTACTACGCGCTGCTGTCGCTCTTTCCCTTCTTCCTGCTCGCGCTGGCGATCCTCGGCGAGGTCACGGCCGACCCCGCCGAACGCGACGCGGTCGTGCGGTTCGTCTTCCGGTATTTCCCGCGCCAGTTCGATTTCATCACCGGCCAGCTCGATGCGTTTCAGACCTCGCCGCTCAAGTTCGGCATCGGCGGGATTCTCGCGCTGACGTGGGCGTCGCTCGGGGTCTTCAACGCCGTGACCTCGGCCGTGAATCACGCCTGGGGCGTCGAGAAGCGGCGGAGCTTTCTCAAGCACCGGCTCGTGTCGTTCCTGATGCTGGTGTCGGCCGGCGGCGTGCTGCTGATCGGGCTGATCCTCGCCAGCATGGTGCGGCTGGCCGAGACCCGGATGGGTGAGGCGCTCATGCGGACGCCGCTGCTCGTGTGGCTGTCGGGCGTGACGGCCCACTACGCGGCGACGGCGCTGCTGATCGCGTGCGTGGCGCTGGTCTTCTACTTCATCCCGAACGTGGCGGTGCGGTTCCGCGACGTGTGGCCCGGCGCGGTCCTGGTCGGCCTGTTGTGGCGAGCGGCGCTCTCGCTGTTCTCCTGGTATGCGAGCGACCTGGCCTCGTGGAACGTGATTCATGGATCGATCGCCGCCGTCGTGATCTTCCTGTTGTGGATTTACGTGAGCGCCGTGATTCTGTTGTACGGCGTGGAGATGACGGCCAGCTACGCGCGGCTGCAGGACGCGATCGAGCGGCATCCGGCGCTCGCCCCCGTCGCCCCACCGCCGGCGGTATGATCGAGCGATGCCGAATCGTCTCGCGGGCCAGCAGAGCCCCTATCTGCTCCAGCACGCGAACAACCCCGTCGACTGGCAGCCGTGGGGCGAAGAGGCGTTTGCGGCGGCCCGCGCGTCCCAGAAACCGATCTTCCTGTCGATCGGCTACGCCACCTGCCACTGGTGCCACGTCATGGAACGCGAGTCGTTCGAGAGCATCGGCGTCGCCCGCGTCCTGAACGAACATTTCATCTCGATCAAGGTCGACCGCGAAGAGCGTCCGGACGTGGACCGGGTCTACATGACGTTCGTCCAGGCCACGACGGGCTCCGGCGGCTGGCCCATGAGCGTGTGGCTCACGCCCGACCTCAAGCCGTTCTACGGCGGCACCTACTTTCCGCCGACCTCGCAGTGGGGCCGGCCCGCGTTTGTCGACGTGCTCGCCGAGATCGCGCGCGCCTGGCGTGAAGACCGGGTTCGGGTCGAGAAGTCGGCGACCGAGATCGTCGAGCGCCTGACGATCATGGCGCGGGGGCAGGGCCCACGGGCCATGCCGGGCGAGGGCGCGCTGGCCTCGACGTTCCGCCAGTTCGAGCAGTCCTTCGACACGCGCCGCGGCGGGTTTGGCGACGCGCCGAAGTTCCCCCGCCCGAGCGAGTTGGCCTTCCTGCTCCGCGAGTCCGCGCGCACGGGCGACGCCGCCGGCCGCGACATGGTCGCGCAGACCCTGCGCTCGATGGCACTTGGCGGCATGCGCGATCACATCGGCGGCGGGTTCCATCGCTACTCGGTGGACGGCAACTGGCGCGTGCCGCACTTCGAGAAGATGCTCTACGACCAGGCCCAACTGGTGCTGGCCTACCTGGAGGCGTCGCAAGCCGCCGAAGATCCGTTCTTCGCGCAGATCGCGGAAGACACGCTGCAGTACGTCGAGCGGGACATGACCGACGGGACGGGCGGCTTCTATTCGGCGGAAGACGCCGACAGCATCCCTCCGGACCACGTTGACGATCCGCACGCGCACAAGATGGAGGGCGCGTTCTACGTCTGGGGCGCCGACGAAGTGCGCGCGGTTCTCGGCGCCGACGCTCCGGTGTTCGAAGGGCGGTACGGCATTCTGCCGAACGGCAACGCGCCCTTCGACCCGCAGCAGGAGTTCGTGAACAAGAACCTGCTGCACACGGCGCAGTCGATCGCGGATCTGTCGCGGGCGAGCGGGCTGGCCCCGGGCGAGGTCGCCGAATCGCTGCTGCGATCGCGCCAGGCGATGTTCGAGGCGCGGCGCACGCGGCCCCGTCCGCAACGCGATGACAAGGTCCTGACGGCGTGGAACGGCCTGATGATCGCCGCGTTCTCGAGGGCCGCGCGCGTGCTCGAAACCGGCGCCCGGCACCTCGCGACCGCCATCCGCGCCGCGTCGTTCGTGCGCGACACGATGTGGGACCACGATCGGCGGCGGCTGCTCCGGCGCTACCGCAGCGGCGACGCGGCCATCGACGGCTACGCCGAAGACTACGCGTTCCTGATCTTCGGCCTGCTCGAGTTGTTCCAGGCCTCCGGCGATCCGGGCTGGCTGTCGTGGGCGCGCGAGCTGCAGGCGCGGCAGGACGAGCTGTTCTGGGATCCGATCGCGGGCGGATGGTTCAGCACGACCGGCGAAGACCCGACGGTGCTGCTGCGGATGAAGGAAGACTACGACGGCGCCGAGCCTTCGCCGACGTCCGTATCGGCGTTGAACCTGCTGACGCTCGCGCACTTGACCGGGGAGACCGCGTACTCGCACATCGCCGCCGACGCCATCGCGTCGTTCGGCGGACGCCTCGACTCGCAAGGGCGCGCGGTGCCGCTGATGGCCGCGGCGTTGTCGACCGCCCTGACCGGCGGCGAGCAGATCGTCGTGATCGGCCGGCGCGGCGCGGCCGACACCGTCGCGCTCTGGCAGGCCGCGCATCGCCAGTTCCGGCCGTTTGCGGTGGCGGTGCTCGTCGATCCGGATCGCACGGCCGAGTTCGCCGCGCACATGCCATGGGTGTCGTCGATGACGATGACCGAGGGGAAGGCCACCGCGTACGTGTGCCGCAATTTCACGTGCGAGCGGCCGTTCACAGACCCGGGGGCTTTCGAATGACCCACAATTACGGTGCGTACGGTGCGTACAGTGCGTACGGTGCCTACAATGCGATTGGTGCGAAATGACTGATGTCGATGTGTGGGTGCGGGGGACGTCGAACGCGGTCACGGAAACCGTGTCCGGCGTGCCGGCCGATGCCGCGGCGTGGACCGACGGCGACGTGCGGACCTTGCTGGAGCAGATGCTGAAGGCGGTCGATCGGGCGAAGAATCCCGGCGGCGAACCGCCGGCGGTCACGCTGCGCGGGTTCAGTTGGATCGTCAGTCCCGACGCGGACGGTGTGCTCGTGCATCTCGAATTGCAGACCGGCACCGCGAGCGCCGGGCCGTTTGCGATTGGCGAGGCGCGGCTGACCGAGATGATCACGCGCGTGATCGACGGACCGCCGACGTCCGCGCGGGTGCACTGAGATGACGATCACCGGCGTGTTGCTGGCCTCGATCGACGCCGCCTACGACAAGCGCTCGTGGCACGGCCCGAACCTGCGAGGGTCGCTGGCGGGCGTCACCCGCGCGCAGGCGGCCTGCCGACCGGCCGAAGGCCGTCACAATATCTGGGAGCTGGTGGTGCACGCGGCGTACTGGAAGTACGACATCCGGCGCCGGCTCACCGGCGGGAAGTCCCGGTCGTTTGTGCTCGACGGCAGCAACTTCTGGACGCGGCCCGTCGAGGGCAGCCTCGCCGAATGGCGCGCGGACCTGGCGTTGTTGCAGCGCGAGCACGACCAGCTGCGCCGCGCGGTCGCGGCGTTTCCGCCGGCCAGGTGGACCAGGAAGGCGCCGGGGAAGCCCTTCACCTACGAAGGTCTGGTCCGCGGCGTCGCGGCTCACGACCTGTATCATGCGGGGCAGATACAGTTACTCAAGCGCTTGATCGAGTAGGTTCGGGAGTTCACCGGTTCAGAGGGTTCAGTAGTTCATTAGGTTCGGGGTTCAGGGTTCACTGAGTAGTCAGATCGACAGATCGCGCGATCACGAGATCAGATCACGAAGTCGACAGGTCTCGAAGTCATCAGATGCGAGTTGTGCCCGAGCCGGGGTGGCGAAACTGGCAGACGCACAGGACTTAAAAACAGACTGAGAGATTTGGGCGATTTCGGGAGGTGAGGGAAAGGCCCGGTTTTTCAGGAGCTTTCGAAGATGACCTTTGGGCCGTCTCTGATGGGGACGGCCCTTTTCATGTGCAAAGTTTCAAGATTCTTTCAAGGGATCAATCTTGGTGCGAACCACGACGCTCTTGCGCGCTACCCCTCACGCTGAAACCAGAGACGGCCGATCACTGCCGACCCCTTAAAATCGGGGGTCGGCTGTCCGTCGCCGTACTCAATTGAGGCGTCTTGCCGTCTGCGGCCGTTTGTCTTGCAAATTCTTGCGAAGGCCCTGCGGTGCTCGGCGGCGATTGCTGCAGCGGATCCGAATGCGGCGGTCGTGCTCTTCACAACGAACTGATTCAGTTTAGGAAGTCACGGCTCAGCCGATCGCCGTTTCGCGATTCGGCGGCGGCACCTTATGCTATCGAACCCTGCTGTTGATCACATCTTCCGATCCTTCAAAATATCTTGTGCAGCGATGTATGCGATTTCTGCGTACCGACGTGACTCGAGCGCACTTCAACATCAATTGACGCAATAGCGCACGTGAGAAGTTTTCGCCGCCT
>MELE01000055.1:0-14428 GCA_001768615.1 Acidobacteria bacterium RIFCSPLOWO2_12_FULL_67_14b
GGCCGACCAATCACTCCATCAGCCATCCCACAAATCGAGTCACCCAATCGCCGAATCTTCGATCACCCAACAATCGCGCAATCGGTCACTTGGCCATCGTCAATGCCCACGGCCACGCCTGCTGACCGCCAGGCTCGGCGGTCGGAGGTCCACCTCGTCTAGGAGCCTTGACGGGGTCCGGCGAAGCCACCAACTGCACGTCGACAGCCACGAGGTCGAAGATGTCGTGGCCGAGCGCGTCCACCACCACGCGGCGCCCGGCCTTCAGCTCCGACACGGCCACTTTCTTCTTGTCGCGCGTGATGGTGGTCTTCTCGTCCATGTCGATCTCGTAGACCTGGCCGTCGCCGGCCTTCACATCGAGCTCGGTCGCCTGGACCTTGACCACCGTGCCGACAATGCGGAACTTCTCGTGGGCCGCCGGCTGCGCGGCGCCGCCGGCAAGCGCGATCGCCAGCGTGAGACCGGCCAGGTGTCGTGTCATGCGTCCTCACTCTAAGCGAAGGTAGAATCACCTGTCGATGATGATGTGGCGCTGGCTGCTGGCCCTCCTGCTCGTCGCGGTCCCGATGTCCGGCACCGTCCTCGCCCACGGCGTGTCGGCGAGCGATCACGATCTGATCACGCAGGGACGGCAACTGGCCGTGTTCATCTACCTCGGCGCCAAGCACATGGTCACCGGCTACGACCACCTGCTGTTCCTCTTCGGCGTGATCTTCTTCCTCTACCGCCTCCGCGAGGTCGCGCTCTACGTCACGCTGTTTGCCATCGGCCACAGCATCACGCTGCTCTACGCCGTGCTCAGCGGCACGCACGTCAACCCGTACATCATCGACGCCATCATCGGGTTCTCGGTGGTCTACAAGGCCCTCGACAACATCGGCGGGTTCCGGCGCCTGCTCGGCTTCCAGCCCGACACCAAGCTGGCCGTCCTCGTGTTCGGGCTCTTTCACGGCCTCGGCCTCGGCACCAAGCTCCAGGACTTTTCGTTGTCGCCGGAAGGCCTCGTCCCCAACATCGTCGCGTTCAACGTCGGCGTGGAACTCGGCCAAATCCTCGGGCTGAGCGCCATTCTGATCGCCATGGGCTTCTGGCGCCGCTCCGAGGGCTTCGGCCGTCACGCCTACGCCGCCAACGTCATCGTGATGACCTGTGGATTCATTCTCGTCGGCTACCAGCTCGCCGGCTTCGCCATTCAATAAGGATCTTCGGCATGACGACTCCAGAAACGCCGCCACTGCCTTCCGTGTCTCAATTGTTGCGCGCGATCGCGATCGCCGTGGCCGCCGCCGCGCTCATCCTCGTGGTCGCGGTCCTGCCCGCCGAGTACCGCATCGACCCGACCGGCATCGGCGATCGGCTCGGCCTGCTGCGCCCGCCCGTCTCGGCGATCGACATGAGCATTCCGGTCAGCGCCGAGGCCGCCGCCACCGTCACCAAGGCCGACAGCCCCTTTCGCAGTGACGAGATGACGCTGACGCTGAAGCCCGGCGAGGGCGCGGAGATCAAGGCGTCGATGCGCACGGGTGACAGCTACATCTTCAGCTGGATCGTCGAGGGCGGCGCCGTCGAGTTCGACATGCATGGAGAGCACACCGACGGCACGGGCGGCGAAGCCAGCTATGCGAAGGGCGAGGATGCCTCCAGCGGCCATGGCACGTTCCACGCCCCTTTCGACGGCCGCCACGGATGGTTCTGGCAGAACCTGACCTGGGATCCGGTCACGGTGAAGCTGAAGACCAGCGGTTTCTACACGAAGATCGAGAAGCTCTGATCGCCTACGGAGACCAGGAAGACAAATACGCCACAGAGACTCAGAGACACAGAGAAGACCAAACTCTCTTGGTGCTCTCTGCCACGGCACTCCTTGTCCAAAACTGCCATCTCGATCTACCACGGCGATCGCAATTGCTGCGATCGAGCCACGCTCCGCACGCCGAAACACTGGGAAAGTGGCGTGGCACTCTGAATGCTTGTCCTCTCTCGGAAGAACGCCAAACCGAGGAGGCTGTGATGGAAGCACAAGATCCCCTGACCGAGAAGATCATTGGCTGCGCGATTGAGGTCCATCGGGAGTTGGGGCCCGGACTGTTCGAGAGCGCCTACCAGGATGCAATGTGTATCGAGCTCACGTTCGGCAAGCTGCAATTCGAGAGGGAGAAGACGTTTGCCGTCGAATATCGCGGCGTCAAGATTGGATTCTACCGGCCGGACTTGGTCATACAGAACGAGGTCGTGGTCGATATCAAGTCCGTCGCCAACTACGATCCGGTCTTTTCAGCGCAGATGCTCACGTACCTCAAGGTCACAGGTCTCAAGACAGGGTTGTTGCTCAACTTCAACCGGCCGGTGTTGAAGGACGGCATCAAGAGATTCGCGCTCTAGGGACTTGAGGGCTTGAGCGCTTGAGGGCTGAGGGCTGAGGGCTGAGGGCTTGAGAGCACAGGACACAGGGACACAGGGCAAGCGCCCTTTTTCGAGAAGTATTTTTGTAAAAAGGTCTTCTCTGTGTCTCTGTGTCTCTGTGGCGCATTTGGTGTCTCCGTGGGGGAGACTCAGTTCGACTCGGGCGGCTTTCCGCCCTGCAGGGCGCGGAGCGTCCGACGCGCCTCCTCCAGGGTCTTGACTTGTTCGAGCGTGGCGCTCAGCGAGTCTGCGGTCGCGGCCACGGCCTCGACCACGGCGTCGCGAGACTCCTCGGCGGCGTGCCGGGCTTCCTCGGCGGCATGCCTCGCCTCCTCGGCGGCGAGACGGAGGTCTTCGTGCTCACGCCGGACCTGCTCGGCGCTCTCCCGGCCAGTCTCCGCCTTCTCGCGCAGACGCTCCGACTGCACCCGACGTTCTTCCGCCGCTGGGGCGACCTTGTCTGCCACATCTCATAGCTTACGACAGGAACGGGCCTGAGAGGTGTGCGAAACCGCACATCGCCCGGAAGACGAGGCTAAAACTGGAAATAAATGAAGTCGGACGTGCCCGCGTACAGCGTGAGGATGCCGTAGACCATCACGGCCGCCAGCACCGCGCGCATGGCGGGCACCAGCGGCTTGACCGCGCCCCGCTCTTCGGCCCACGCCCAGGCGTGGTGAACGACGAGCGGCACCAGGAACAGCATCCCGACCCACATCATGGCGTTGGGCATAAGGAAGTCCATCTCTGCGACGTTGGCGAGAAACGCCAGGGCATGCTCGTACGAGTTGCTGCGGAAGAAGATCCAGGCGACGAGCACCACCCCTTGCGCGACGAGGAACCACAGGAAACGGATCGCGCCGAAGCGGCCGAGGCCGCGGTTGTGTTGCAGCCCCAGGGCGCGTTCGACGGCGAGCGCCACGCCGTGGAGGGCGCCCCAGACGATGTAGGTGTACGCGGCGCCGTGCCAGAGGCCGCCGAGCACCATCACGACGAGCAGGTTGACGTAGGTCCGCACCCGCGAGATGCGGTTGCCGCCCAGCGACACGTAGAGGTAGTCGCGCAGCCAGCTCGATAACGTGATGTGCCACCGCTCCCAGAAGTTCTTGAGCGACGACGCGATGTACGGCGCGTTGAAGTTGATCGGCAGCCGATAGCCGAGCAGGTACGCCAGGCCGCGCGCGATGCTCGAATAGCCCGCGAAGTCGGCGAAAATCTGCCCCGAGAACATCAGCGCCAGCCAGAGCGAGAACGCGGCGTTGGCGCGCTCCAGGTAAGCCATCTCCCAGTATTCGTCGACGTAGACCGCGAGGTTGTCGGCGCACACCATCTTCAGGAAGAAGCCGACGATGATCAGCCACAGGCCTTCGTAGAACACCTTCAGCCTGAGACGGCGGGGCCGCGGCATCTGCGGCAGAAAGCTGACCGCGCGCACGATCGGGCCCGCCACCAGTTGCGGAAAGAAGATGACGTAGAGGAAGAACGACCTGAAGCTGTGGATGGGCGTCAGCACGCCGCGATACACGTCGATCGTGTAGGACATCGACTGGAACGTGTAGAAGCTGATGCCCATCGGCAGGATCACCGACACGGCGGCGGTCTCCAACGGGTAGCCCACCGCCGCCGAGGCGCGGGCCACCGCGTCCATCAGCAGGTTCGCGTACTTGAAGAACCCCAGCAGGCCCAGGTTGACGCCGAGCGACAACGCGAGGATCCACCGCCGCTTCGACACTTCGGTCGCGGGCGTGCGGCCGAGCAGGATCGCCGCGAGGTAATCAACGCCGGCACTGGTCAGCAGGATCAGGATGTAAATCGGGACATGCCACGAGTAAAAGACCGTGCTGGCGACCACCAACACCCACACGAAGGCCGGCTCGATCTTCCGGCGGCCAATGGTGAGACGGGCGGCAAAGACGGCGAGAAACAGGACGACGAACGCCCACGACACAAAACTCATCGGGGCCCCGGCGGCGGCAGATAGGGCGTGAGGTCCTGGATCAGGCGGCGGCTCCAGAAGGCGGCGCTCTCTTCGCTCAGGTGGCTGCCGTCGTGCGAGGTCAGGCCGTCCACATCCATGCCCACCACCGGCACGCCGAGCAGCTCGCCCAGCGCCACGGGATTGCCGCCGGCATCTTCCGGCGTCGGCACGTAGGTCAGGATCATGCGGCTGCCCCGCCGATCGAGCTCGGCCTTGAACGCGCGCGCCGGGTCGCCGATGCGCGGGCCCACGGGCTCGACGCCGAAGTCCTGGCTCGGCGCCGGCATCGACGGCTTCGGCCACGGCGAGATCGACCAGACCCCGTCCACACGCGATCGGTAGGCGATGAACTCGTTGCCAAAGGGAAAGCCGGGCCGTCCGTACAGGTCGATCCAGTTGGGGATGATCCGGTGTACGAAGCGGCGGCTCTCGTGCCCGAACTCCGCCTCCCAGAACCGCTTCCGCGCGCCGAAGGGCGAGTCCTTGACGACGCGTTGGGCCCAGGTGCTGAGAGCGCGGCCGAAAAACCCGTCGACGTTGACGACCACGAGCTTCGGACGCAGGTCGTGCTTGCGGATCATCTCGAGCACGAAGGCGTCGCCGTCGCGGAAGCCGAAGCCGAGCGCGTAGTAGGTCAGGCCGTAGGCCTGCGCCCAGGGCGCGAGCACCCGGGAGCGCAGCGCGAACATCATCCGTGAGGTGCCGAGGAACAGGATGTCAGCCTGCTTCAGGTTGTCGATCGCTTCGGCGTCCGTGCCGTGGTAGAGCACATGGTGATCGACGTGGCCGCCGCGGTCGTGGGCCAGGTAGTAGTCAGGGCCGGGCGGCCGCTGCGCCTGCGTGATGTGATTGACGCGCCTGTCGAGCCCGGGCAGCGTCGCCCACGCGGCATAGGTCAGGGCGACCAGGCCGGCCAGGGTCGAGGCAAAAATGATCGCCGTCCGCAATATATTTTTATGTTAATCGCTTTTACCGCCTCTGGCACTACCGAACTTCGAATTCGGCCTGGATCGCCGCGAAGAATGCTTCGGCGATCTTGCGGTACCCGGCCACGTTCGGGTGGCGCCCGTCGTCACTGACGTACCGGTTCGGATCGCCGGCGAAGGCCTGATACACGTCCACCAACACCGCGTTCTCGCCCTTCGCCATCACCCGCAATTTGTCGTTGAACCGGACGATTGTGGTGTTCGAAATACCGCGGTTCACGTTCAGCGGTGGCGGGGTCAGCGTGCCGAGGAAGACGCGGGCGCCGCGGAAGCGCGCGTCCTTGACCATGTCGTTGACGGCCGCAATGGCGGGGTCGATGCCGGCCTCGCCCGCGCCGAGGTCGTTGTAGCCGTGGAGAATCAGCGCCGCCTCCGGCCGGTTGGCGTTGAAGACGACGAAGGCCCGGCCCAGCGCGTCGACGGCCTTCTCGCCGCCCTTGCCCTCGTTGAGCACCGTGATGGTTTGCGAGGCGTACCGCGACGCCAGCATCTGCCTGAGCACGGTCGGATACGACTCGTTCGGCACATCGCGCAGGATGTACGGCGGCGGCGGCGAAGGGTTGTCCGTGGCCACCACGCCGACCGTCACGCTGTCGCCGAAGGCGAGGAACTTCGTCTTCGTGATCGTCGCCAGCCGCGACACGCTGACGGCAAACACGCAGGAGCTCGATCGGTTCAGCGCATCGGAGGCCGTGCAGCTCACCTGCGTCGATCCGATCGGGAAGGTGCTTCCCGAGGGCGGCGCGCACGCCACCGACACCGGATCCTTGCCGCCTTCGGCTTCCGGCGTCGTGTAGGTGACGGCCACGCCGGTACCGGTGGTCGTCCTCGAGATCGGCGACGGGCAGGCCACCGTCGGCGGATCCGGCACCACGACCACAGGCGGGGGAGGGGGCGGTGGTGGTGGCGGCGTCGGCGTGGTCGGACCGCTCTTGCAGGCGCCGGCGGCGGCGAGCGCCAGCACGAGGATCGCCAGCCGCATGCGCACTACCGCACCTCGAGGTTGGCCTGGATCGCGGCCAGAAACGTCTCGGCGATCTTGCGGTAGCCGATCTCGGTCGGGTGCAGCCCGTCGACACCGATGTTCGCGTTCACGTTCGGCAGCAGGGCCGAGTAGATATCCACGTACACCGCCCCCTCGCCGGCCGCGGCGCGTTGAAGCCGCTCGTTGAAGGCGAGCACCGTTGACGTCGGTATCGTGTTCCGGCCTCCGGGTCTCGGCGGGGCGAGGTTGCCGATGAACACGCGGCCGACCCGCCGGTTCCGCGCTTCGGCGGCCATCCTGTCGACGGCATTGACCGTGTCCGAGATCACGCTGGAATCGACAATGTCGTTATAGCCGTGCATTAGCAGCACGACATCCGGCCGGTAGGTCGACACCGCTTGCGCAAACCTGGTCAGCGTCAACGGATCCCGCGCTTTCTCGCCGGCGATCCCTTCGTTGATCACCGTGACGATCGACGCCTGCGCCGTGTAGCGCGCCGTCATCAGGTTCTTGAGCACGGTGGGATAGGACGCCGACGGCACGAGCTGGAGCCGGAAGCTGGGCGTGTCACCACGTTGGGGAATGATCCCCGTCACCGGGAAGGTGACCTCGCCGGCCGTGATGCTGTCGCCGAAGGCGAGGAACTTCGTCAGCGTCAGCTGCGGCGTCCGCGCCACGGTGACGCTGAACGAGCAGGACGCCGAACGGCTGAGCGAGTCGGTGGCGGTGCACTGCACCGTGGTCGCGCCGATTGGGAAGGTCGATCCGGACGCCGGCGTGCAGGCGACCTCGACGGGCGCCTGTCCCCCGCTGGCCGACGGCGTCGTGAACGTGACGGCGGTGCCGGCGGCCGAGGTCGTGCCGGCGGTCACCGGGGCGGGGCACGCCAGCGTCGGCGGGTCCGGCACCGGCGGGGGCGGCGGGGTGGGCGTCGGCGTTGGGGTGGGCGTGGGTGTGGGAGTGGTCGGGCTGCTGCACGCCCCTGAAAGGGCGACCAGAAGCACCAATCCCCTGCAAGTCATTCCGCGCATGTAACGAGCCCTTGATTGTACCAGAGATGCCGGGCGCCGTCGCCGCGGCAGCTATAATCCGCCCACCATGAGACATTTTTTCACAGCCGGGATTGCCGGCGCGGCGCTCTGCTGGACGCTCGCGGCGACGCCGCAGGCGCGCGCGGATGCGCGTTTCGACACGCTGGTCGCGTTGACCGAAGCGCGGATGCGCGAGCATCGCGTGCCCGGCGTCGCCCTCGGCATCGTCGACAACGGGGTGGTCACCACGCGCGGGCTTGGCGTCACCAACGTCGAGGACCCGCTGGCGGTCACCGACCACACGGTCTTTCCAATCGCGTCGATCTCGAAGACCTTCGCCACCACCATGATGCTGCGGCTGGTGGAACAGGGCAAAGTCGATCTGCAGGCGCCGGTGCGCCGATACCTTCCCGAATTCCGCGTGCGCGACGAGGCCGTCAGCCGCGACGTCACCGTCTGGCATCTGCTGACGCACGCCGGCGGCTGGGAAGGACAGGTCTCCGGACCCGAGCGTGGCGAAGACACGCTGCGCAACTTCGTCAGCAGCATCACCGACCTGATGCAGGTGGCGCCGCCCGGCGCGGCGTGGAGCTACAACAACGCCGGGTTCAGCGTCGCCGGCCGGCTGATCGAGGCCGTCATGGGTAGGTCGATCAATCGGGCGGTCCGCGATCTCGTCTTCACGCCGCTCGGCCTTCAACATGCCGGCACCACGGCCGGCGACTTCATCGTCAACCGCTTCGCGGCCGGCCACGCCAATCGCGGGGAGGCGCCGCCGATGCTGCAGCGGCCGTTCTCACCGTCGGTCAGCGTCACGGCCGGCGGCGTGGGCCTGTGCATCACGGACCTGATGACCTTCGCGAGGTTCCACATGGGAGACGGCACCGCCGCAAACGGCGAACGCATCCTGACGCGCGCCTCGCTCGAGCAGATGCGGACCGCGCAACTGCGCAAGCAGAGCACGGACGACGACATCGGGCTGGGGTGGCATTTGCGCACGGTGGGTCCGCTGCGCGTCGCCGCGCATGGCGGCACGCTGGCCGGGCACATCCTGCTCCTCGAGATCGTGCCGGAGCGCAACTTCGCCATCGGCATCCTGACCAACTCGCAGAACGGGTGGCGCCTGATCCAGGACGTCGAGCGCGAGGCGCTGAAGACGTACCACGGCGCGTCGTTTGCGCCGAACCAGGCGATCGCGCATCGCGGGCTCGTCGAGACGCTGCCCTCGGCAACGCCGCTGGCCGCGCAGCCCGATCCGGCGCCCTACGTGGGCCGGTACCTTCGTCCGATGAACGCCGTCGTCGTCCGCGCGGACGGCGGCCGCGTGTTCGTGCAGGAGCGGCCGAACACGGGCGACCCCCGGCCCGAGATGCCGATCGCGTTTTTCGGCCCCGATCGCGCGATGGTGACCGACGGACCTGACCGCGGCCAGTCGATCGAATTCGTGCGCGCCGCGAGCGGCGCCGTAACCTGGGTGCGCGTGGTCGGCCGCATCGCGGTCCGCGAGCCGTAGAGGTCGTAGAGGCGGGTCGTAGAGGCGGGTCTTTAGACCCGCCTACTCCCGCCTACTCTCAGATGAACACTCTCGACGACGTCCGCCGATTTGCCGTTAGCGGCCTCTTCGGGCCGGTCACGCTGGCGCGTGCCATCGACACGCTCGGGTTCGTGCAGGCCGATCCGATCCGCGCCCCGGCCCGGGCGCAGGACCTGACGCTCAGGCCCCGCGTCGACGGCTATCGCGCCGGCGATCTCGAACGGCTCTACCCCGCCTTGCCCGTCGAGGAAGACGTCTTCATCAACTACGGGTTCGTGACCCGGTCGCTGCAGGCGCTGATGCATCCCCGCGCCGGCGCCGCGCTGTCGCCCACGGCGTCGAACAAGCGCGCGCAAGCGGTGCTGGCCTTTGTGCGCGAGCGCGGCACGGTGCATCCGCGCGAGGTGGACGCGCACTTTGCGCATGGCCGCGTCACCAACTACTGGGGCGGCTCCTCCAGCGCCACCACGCACCTGCTCGAGGCCATGCACTACAAGGGCCTGCTGCGGGTGGCGCGCCGGGAGGCCGGCATCCGCATCTACGCGGTGCAGCAACATGGTCCGGCGCCGATCGGTGCCGCTGCGCGCCGCGCCCGCGTCGACCAGTTGATCGATGTCGTCGTCCGCAAGTACGCGCCGGTGCCGGCGGCGAGCCTGTCGTTCATCGTCGGGCGACTGCGCTATGCCGTGCCGCAGTGGCGCCACGATCTGGCCGGCGCCTTGCGCCGAGCGAAGGCGCGGCTGTCGCATGTCGAGGTCGAGGGACACACCTGGTACTGGCCCGCGGGCGAGCGCGCGTCAACTGAGGCGCCGCCGGATGCGGTCCGCCTGCTGGCGCCGTTCGATCCCGTCGTGTGGGATCGCCGCCGCTTCGAGTTGCTGTGGGGGTGGGCGTATCGCTTCGAGGCCTACACGCCGGTCTCGAAGCGCAGGCTTGGCTACTACGCGCTGCCGCTATTGTGGCGGGATCGCGTGATCGGGTGGGCGAACCTGTCGATGGAGAACGGGACGCTTCGGGCCGAGGTGGGCTATGTCGCCGGTGCAAGGCCGCGCGATCGCGCGTTCAGGCGCGCGCTCGAGGCCGAACTGGAGCGGATGCGCGGATTCCTCAGGCCTGAGCCGCGGCCGGAAGCGTCACGGTGAATTCGCTCCCCTTTCCAGGCCCATCGCTTCGCGCTTCGATCCATCCCTTGTGCAGGCCGACGATCTCTTGCACGACGCTCAACCCGATGCCCAGGCCGGTCTCGTCGGCGCCCGCCTGTGAGTACAGGTCGAAGATGTGGGACAGGGCGTCTGCTTCGATTCCGCGTCCGGTGTCGCTGACCTCGAGGGTAATCGTGGCCGGCCCCTGATGGCCGACGAGCGAGATGCGGCCCCCTGGATCGGTGTACTTCACCGCGTTCCGGAGCAGGTTGGAGAGGACCTGCTGCAGCCGCTGCGGATCGGCGTCGGCCCACAGGGGCTCGCACCCGGTCACGACGACGAGCTCGTGTCCGCGTTCTGCGACGGCGGCCGCCACGTCCTGCGCCGCCTCGGCGATCACATCCCGCAGGTCGACACGCCGCGTCCGGAGCGTCACTTTGCCGCACGCCCACCGCGCCCCGTCCATGATGTCTTCGATCAGCCGGTTCATCTGGGCGATCTGCCGTTTCATGATCGCGGTGGCCGCGCTCGCGGACTCGGAACCGGCCGTGCGGCGGAGGATTTCGATCCCGGCGAGCAGCGTGGAGAGCGGTTGGCGGAGTTCGTGCGCCAGGGTGGACACAAAGGCCTGCTTGCGCAGCCGCTCGGCCTCGAGCCGGCGTTCAGCGGCGACGAGCCGGTCCGCGGTGGCCTCCTCGACCCGATCGGTGGGGCCTCGCGCCGGCGCGTCGCGGGCGACGAAGGCTTGGACCGCCGAGCCGTCGAACAGTACGAGCTGGCTATCCGGATAACGCGAAGGCCTCACGCCGGTTGGTCGCGGGTAGTCGAGCATCCTGATACCTCAAAGGAACACCCCATGGTAGTGGTGGTGTCGCACCGGCGCTGTTCAATAGGGAACACGTGCCGGAGTGCGCATCTTCCATACCAGACGACCTCCGCCCGCGACTGCAGCCGCGGCCGCTGCTCGGTCAGGACGAATTCACCACCGGTGAAGTCCGTTCCTGGATCCGAGAGCAGCACCGCGGCCTGCAGCGGAAAGACGTGCTCGCCGTACACGTCCTGATGCAGCGCGTTGCCCACTGTGGCAGACGGCGCTGTGGCTGACACTCCGTTGCTTGCGATCGAATCAGGACGTTCGAATCGCCCGGACTGGAGTAAGGTCGCAATCACAAATTTGAAAGTGCACACGAACGCGCGGAGGAGCTGATCTTTTTGTTGACAGCTCTCGCGCGTGCCGCTACTGTCCCTCGCAAGGCCTCCCCAGCCCTGGATGACTTTCGTCGCTCGCGATCCGTACTGCGAACGGCCGAGGTTACCGACTTGGAGGCCAGTGTGGTCGCCGCCGCAGGTATTGCCGCGTTCGAGGGTCCTCTCACTACAACCGACAGCGCCGCCATCACGGCATTCCGTGCCGTCCTCGATCGCCACGGCTTCGCCGGGCCGGCGGTCACCGACGCGCTCGGCACGGCGCTCCCCTTCCACAAGTTCCATCTGCGTGACGACATGCCGCTCTACTTGCGGCGGCTGTCGGCGCCCACGCCGATCAACACGCTCGTCAAGCTCTTCGTGCTCGACCGCCCGGTCGACGACGGCGCCGCCGCCGACGCGGTCGCCCCACTCGCCCTCGACGACCTGCGCGTCATGGGCCTGGTCGAGGACGGCGCCGACGGCGTCCGCGCCCGCGTGCGCCTCTCCGCGCACGACGGGCTCATCGTCGCCCATGACGCCTACGACGAGGAACGGCGGACCCTCCGGCCGGATCACGTGCTCGACGTCAATCCCACCACGATGACGCTCGCCAACCTGACGGTCAGGCGCCCGGTCGAGCGGGCCCTCGAGATCGGCACCGGCTGCGGCGTGCTCGCCCTGAAGGCGGCGAGCCACGCCGGGCGCGTGATTGCGACCGACACCAATCCGCGCGCGCTCAACCTCGCCGCCTTCAACGCGGCCGTGAACAACATCGCGAACGCCGAGTGGCGGTTGGCGAGCCTGTTCGACGCGGTCGACGGCGAGCGGTTCGACCTGATCTTCTGCAATCCGCCGTACGTGATCTCGCCGGATTCGCAGTTCATCTTCCGTGATGGCGGCCGCCGCGGCGATGCGCTCTGCGAGGAGATCGTCCGCCGGATACCCGGGCACCTGCGAGACGGCGGGTTTGCCACGTTGCTAATCAACTGGGTGATCCGCGCCGGCGACGAATGGTCGGCTCCGCTCCGCCGGTGGGTCGACGGCAACGGGTGTGACAACTGGATGATGATGAGCGCGGCCCAGGAGCCGATGGCCTACGCGGCGTTGTGGAACCGCAGCCGCGATCGCGCCGCCTACGAAGCCGGCCTCGAGCGCTGGACTACGTACTTCGACGAGCTGGGGGTGCACACCATCGGCCTGGGCGCCGTGGTCTTGCGGCGGCGCGATTCGGGCACGCCGTGGGTGCGCGCCGACCACGTGCCGGAGAGCATCACCGACCCCGCCGGACCGCATATCGAGCGCTTGTTCCACGCCGAAACCGGCATCTCGGCGCTGGCCGACGACGCGGCACTGCTGGCGCAGCGCGTCAAGACGGCTCCCGACCATCGGTTGCATCAGACGCTGACCGTTCGTGACGCCACCTACATCACCGAAACGGCGGAGGTGCGGCTTCAGGATGGCCTGCCCTTCCGCGGTTCCGTGGATGCCTTCACGATCCAGCTGCTTGCGCGCTGCGACGGCCGCCGCACGCTGGGCGACATCGCCGTGGAGCTCGCAGTCGGCGCCGGTGTCGACCCCGAGAAGTTCGCCGTGGCGTGCGCGGGCATCGCCCGCCGCCTCATCTCGTCGGGATTCCTCGTTCGACCAACCGTGTAACGCCGGCTGTCGGCTCCCCCCAGGACCGGCTAGAAGGGAGCGTTGCATGACCACAGGTTCGACAGGGCCGACGGTATCGGACTTCTCGATCATCAAGCAGCTGGACTCGGTCTCGCCGCAGCTGTTCGAGGCGTGCTGCCAGGGCCGGCTCGTGCCGGCGGTGCAGATGACGCTGGCCAAGAAGGGTGACAGGCCGGTGGAGTACTTGAAGATCAAGCTGAGCGACTGCCTGGTCTCGAGCTACCAGACCGGCGGGGCGATCCCGGTGGAGTCGGTGAGCTTCAGCTTTTCCGACGTCCACATCAGCGCGACCGGCCCCAACGGCCAGCCCTCCGAGGTCAGCTGCAACTTCGGCGGCAAGGGCGGTACCGAGGTCATCGGCCACAACCACGGGTAGTTTGCCGGGTGTTGGGGCGGTTCGCGAACCGCCTCAACCTCACAAGCGAACGCGGCGGAGGAGCTGCGCGTTGATCGCCACGACGACCGTGCTCATGGACATCAGCACGGCGCCGATCGCGGGGTGCAGCACGATCCCCCAGGGCGCCAGCACGCCGGCGGCGAGCGGGATCGCGACGATGTTGTAGCCGGCGGCCCACCACAGGTTCTGGATCATCTTGCGGTAGGTCGCCTTGCTGAGGGCGACGATCCGGGGCACGTCCCGAGGATCGCTCCGGACCAGCACCACATCGCCGGCTTCGACCGCGACGTCGGTCCCCGCGCCGATCGCGATGCCGACATCGGCGGTGACGAGCGCCGGCGCGTCGTTCACGCCATCGCCCACCATGGCGACCCGCTTGCCCTCCTGCTGCACCTTCTGGATCATCGACGCCTTCTGTTCGGGGAGCACCTCGGCGAACACGGTGTCGATCCCGAGGTCTTGGGCCACGGCGTTGGCGACCGCCTGCGCGTCACCGGTCATCATGATCACTTCGATGCCCAGCGCGTGCAGACGGTCTACGGCCTCGCGCGACTCCGCGCGAATCGCGTCGGCGACGGCGAACACGGCGAGCGGCGTGGTGTGCTCGATCATCGTGATGGCCGTCTGTCCGCGCGACGCGGCGCGCGCGATGGCCGCGGCCAGCACCGGATCGGTGGCGGCATTGAGCCGGCGGAGGAGCGCGGGACCGCCCACTTGAAGGTCCCGGCCACCGACGACCGCCTGCACGCCGTGTCCCGGAATCGCCTGGAAGCGTTCGGCCTTCGGAATCGACAGCCGTTGCTCCTCGGCGCTCTTGACGATCCCTTGCGCGATGGTGTGCTCGGAGTCACGTTCGACGGCCGCCGCCAGGGCGAGCGCCTGGTCGTGGGTCAGGCCCTCGCGGGTCGTGATCTCGACGACCCGGAACTCGCCGCGCGTCAAGGTGCCGGTCTTGTCGAAGAAGACCGCGTCGACGTTGCGCGCCTCCTCGAGACCGCGCCGGTCGCGCACCAGCAGCCCGTTACGGGCGCCGAGCGTCGTGGAAATCGCGACCACGAGCGGGATGGCGAGCCCGAGCGCGTGCGGGCAGGCGATCACCAAGAC
>MELE01000055.1:14447-28152 GCA_001768615.1 Acidobacteria bacterium RIFCSPLOWO2_12_FULL_67_14b
AGCCGACCAGCGTCAGCACCGCCGCGACAACGGCGGCGATCGTCAGTCCGAAGGCGGCGCGGTCGGCGAGCGCCTGCGCGCGCGAGCGCGAGGTCTGCGCCTGCGCCACGAGGCGCATGATCCCGGCGAGCGCCGTCTTCTCGCCGGTGCCCGTGACCTCGACGCGGAGCGAGCCCGAGCCGTTCACCGTTCCGGCGATGACGTGCGCCTCTCGCCCCTTCGGAACCGGCCTCGACTCGCCCGTGATCATCGACTCGTTGACGTCGCTAGCGCCGTCGCGGACGATGCCGTCGGCGGGGATGCTCGCGCCGGGGCGGACCAGCACCAGGTCGCCTTCGCGGAGGGTGGCGGCGGGGATCTCCTCACTCCGCTCGCCGACGATTCGCACCGCCGTGTCGGGAAGAAGCCTCGCCAGCTCCTTCAGCGCGCCCTGCGCCTGGGAGATCGATCGCATCTCGACCCAGTGGCCGAGCACCATGATGGTGACAAGCGTCGCCAGCTCCCACCACAGGTCCATGCCGGGGACGCCGAACGTGACCGCAAGGCTGAACGCAAAAGCGACGCTGATCGCCAGGGCAATCAGCGTCATCATTCCGGGCCGCCGCTCGGCGAGCTCGCCCCTCGCGCCCGTGACGAAGACCCATCCGCCGTAGGCGAACACCAGGGATCCGAAGACGGCCGGAATCCACCGCGACGCGGCCGGGCCGCCGGGCGCCTCGTAGCCGAACCACTGCTGGATCATCGGCGCCCACACCAGGGTGGGAATCGACAGCAGCAGCGTGCCGAGGAACTTCTGCCGGAACATCTCGACCGAGTGGCCGGCATGCTTGTCGTGACCGCCTGGTGCGGGGCGATCCGGTGCATGGTGATGCTCGTGATCGTGGGCGGCGTGGGTGTGTGGCGCGGTCATGCCGGCCCCTTGTCACATCTCGTTGGCCGGTTCCGGGGCGGGTTCGCCGAGCTGAGCCGCGATCGTCGCCAGAAACTGGTGAATGCGAATGGGCTTGGCGATGTAGCCATCGCACCCCGCGGCTCGAATGCGCTCCTCGTCGCCCTTCATCGCCAGGGCGGTGAGGGCGATCACCGGAATCGCGGACGTGGCGGCGTCGCGCTTGAGCAGCGCCGTGGCTTCGAGGCCGTCCATGCCCGGCAGGTGAATGTCCATCAGGATCAAGTCGGGCCGCTCGGCGCGTGCCATGGTCAACCCGGCCTCTGCGTCCGAGGCGCTGAGGACGGCGTAACCTGCCGACTGCAGCAGCAACACCGTCAGCACCATGTTGTCGGCGTGGTCTTCGACGATCAGGATGGTTGGCATTTTCAGACCGCCGAATGGCGTCGCGACATGGCGCGACGGACCTCGCCGATGAACTGATCGTTGCGGAACCCGGCCTTTTGCAGGATCGTCGTCACATAGCCGTTCAGCTTGGCGCGGTCTCCGGCGGTGAGTTGCTTGGCGGTGATCACCATGATCGGAATGCGGGCCGTTGCCGGATCGTCGCAGAGCGCGTTCACCACGTCGAAGCCGTTCACTTCCGGCATCATCAGATCGAGCACGATCAGGTCGGGCAGCTCCTGCCGGGCGGCCGCGATCGCTTCACGGCCGCCGTAGGCGCGCAGCACGGTGCTGGCCAGGCCCTTGATGCGGACGGCGGTCAGCTCCACCGCGCCGGGGTCGTCATCCACCACGAGGACCTTGAGGGTCTGGCCCTGCGCCAGTGGCAACAGCCCAAGCTCGACGAGCGAGTCAGACAGCTCCTGCCGCGACATCGGCTTTTGCATGACCGCGGCGGCCCCGAGGGCGAAGCCCCGGTTACGCTCGGCCACGATTGAAATGATGACGACCGGGATGCGCATCAGTTCCGGCACCTGCTTGAGGCGGGCCAGGAATTCCCAGCCGTCCATCACCGGCAACATGATGTCCAGGGTGATCAGCGACAAGGTGTGCTGCGCGGCGAGCTCCAGCGCGGCCTCGCCGGAGGTGGCGTGCAGCACCGTGAAGCCCTCGGCCTCGAGCTGCAGGCGGATCAGCGCGGCTGAGTTGAGGTCGTCTTCCACCATCAGCGCGGTGTAGGCTCCCTCCGGCACCCTGACACGCGGCGCCGGCGGCGGCATGGCCGCCACGGGCGTCTCTTCAGGCGTCCGCAGTGGCAGCCAGACCGTAAAGCACGAGCCTTTACCCGCGACGCTCTCCACCGCCAGCGTGCCGCCGTGCAACTCGGCGAGGACCTTCACCAGGGCCAGCCCGAGTCCCGTGCCCTCGAATCGTCGCGCCAGGCCGCTTTCGATCTGACTGAACGGCTCGAACAGGTGCGACAACCCCTCCGGCGAAATGCCGAGGCCGTTGTCGATGACGCTGATCTGGACGAAGTCCTCGAACCCATTGGCGGCCAACGGAAAGCACCGGATCGTCCCGAAGCCGGACTCCTGGCCGACGGTGGCGCGCGGAACCCGCAGCGCCCGCAGCGTCACCCGTCCGCCCTCCTGCGTGAACTTGACCGCATTCGACAGCAGGTTGTAGAGGATCTGCTTGACCTTGCGCCCGTCGGCCCGAATCGATCCCAGGTCGTCGGCGGCATCCAGGGTCAGGACGATGCGGCGGGCGGCGGCCTTCTCCTTGATGATCGAGAGGCTGTTGGCGAACAGCGACGACAGCGGCACCGGCTCGAGGTCGAGCGTCATCTTGCCGGCCTCGACCTTGGACAGGTCGAGGATGTCGTTGATCAGGGCCAGCAGATGCTCGCCGCTGTCAAAGATGCTGCCCATGAGGCCGCGCTGCTGTTCCGTCATCCCGCCGATCAAGCCGTCCCGCATCACCTCGGAGAAACCCATGATGGCGTTGAGGGGCGTCCGCAACTCGTGCGACATGTTGGCGAGGAACTCGGACTTCATGCGGCTGGCATCTTCCAGCTCGGCGTTCTTCTGCTGCAGCGCGTGCTCGAACCGTTTCAACTCCGTGACGTCGCGGGCCGAGGCGAACACGCCTTGCAGCCGCCGGTCACGGTCGTGGAAGGTGGTCGCGTTGTAGGACACCACCGTCAGGGTGCCATCCCTCGCGCGCGCGGTCAGCTCGTAGTTGGTGACCTTGCCTTCGTTCAGCACCCGGTTGATGCCCGCCTCGGCGCGGGCCGGATCGGTGAAGTAGTTCTTGAACGGCGCGCCGATCAGCTCGTCGCGCGTGCACCCGGTCAGCGCCTCCATCTGCTTGTTGATGTCGGTGATGATGCCGCGCGGGTCGGTGGTCATCAGGGCGTCGATATTGGACTCGATCAGCGAGCGCGTGTAGAAGTGCTGGTCGCGCAGCCGCTGGTCGAGCTTCATCCGCTCCTCTTCGACCGCCTTGCGCGCGGTGTTGTCGGTGCCGATCAGCAGATAGCCGATGATGCCTTCCTGCACGTCGCGTAGCGCCGTCACCGACACCACGGCCGGGAAGCGGCTGCCATCCTTCCGGATGTAGGTCAGCTCGTAGATGTCTTCGATCCCGCGTGAGGCCTTGAAGACCAGGGCTTCAAAGCCCGGCGCGATTGGCGTGCCGAGTTCGAGGCTCAGCGCTTTCGCCCGCGCGATCACTTCCTGCGGATCGGAAATGTCGGCCGGCGTGATCTTGTTCACCACGTCCGCGGCCAGGTAACCCAGCATCCGCTCGGCGCCGACGTTGAAGATCTGGATGACGCCGCTCGCATCGGTGGCGATGCTCGAGAAATTGGCGCTATTGAAGATCGCGCTCTGCAGGGCGCCGGTCTTGAGGAGGGCCTCGGTGTGGCGGGGGTCGAGGTTGGCAGCCGCCACCTCAGCCGTGTTGTCGTTGGTGATCCGCACGTGTCCTGATCAGTTGTATCGGGAATGGGGCGTGCAGGTCTGTTCCATTCTGCACACCCCCAGCCTCGGGTCACATCGGTCTAAACTGCGGAGGCTCGCATGACACGACAACTCCTGCGCTCAATCAGGGTTGCCACGAAGATCGGTGAACGTTTCGAGCGGGCCGACGTGGACCCCGTGCATGGCGAACCCGCGCATGTCTACGCGATCGCCCGCCCTTGATCGCCTCAGGGAGCAGGGAAAAGACAATGACCGAGCCCGATGAAGACTTCGCCACGATGTTCGAGGCATCGCTCCAGGCGAAGCGCTTCAAGAGGGGTCAGACCATCGAGGGCACCATCGTCGGGATCGGGCCGGAAGTGGCGTTCGTCAACGTCGGCGGCAAGGGCGAGGCCCTGATCGAGGTCCACGAACTCAAGGACGCCGATGGCGTGCTCGAAGTCGCCGTCGGCGACCGCATCCAGGCGACGGTGGTGTCGACCGAGGGAGGATTGACGCTCTCTCGGAAACTGGCGCGTGGGGCCGCGACCAATCGGCAGATCGAAGACGCGTTCCGCGCCGGCCTGGCGGTGGAAGGCAAGATCGACCGCGACGTGAAGGGCGGCTACGAGGTTCGCATCGGGGGTCAGCGTGCCTTCTGCCCGTTCTCCCAGATCGATACGGTCCGGACGACGGACCCGGCGCAGCACATCGGGCACGTGTACGCCTTCCGAATCATCGAGTACAAGGACGGCGGCAAGAACCTCGTCGTCTCGCGGCGTGCGCTGCTCGAGGAGGAGCAGCGGACGAATGCCGTCGAAGTCCGGCGATCGATCGTGGCCGGCGCGGTGCTGACCGGGCGCGTGGCCTCGGTCCGCGAGTTCGGCGCCTTCGTCGACCTGGGCGCCGGCGTGCAGGGTCTGCTGCACGTCTGGTGATCATCCTCAACGAGGCCGGCATCTTTGCCGCGCCGACGTTGTATGGACCGGCCGGCGGCGTCTCCGGCCGCACGACGCTGGCGACGATAGTGTGGCTGGTCGCCTGGGCGGTGCTCCACCATCGCTGGAAGGGCCGCGAGATCGCGTCACGGCGGATCTATCCGGTGTCGTTGGCGCTGATCGGCCTGGGCATCCTGGCGACGTTTCCTCCGGTCTGGGCGTTGCTGTAGTTTCGGAGATGCGCTGACCGACGCCCACGCCGCCCACTTGCACGCGGTGCGTCTCGGCTCTACTATCGGACCGGACAAAGGAGCTGCCATGTCACTGTCACGGATCCTCGGGTTGGCCCTCGGCGTTTGCGTTGCCTTCCTTATGGCGTGGGACACCGGTACCAGCGCGCAGACGCGGGTCGCGGGCGCGACCGCGCAGCGCGCGGCGGTCGGGAATCCCATCACCGGCGTCGGGCTGCCGAACCCGGCACCCAACGTCACCAAGAACTGGGGCGAACTTCCCGCGGGCCGGAAGTGGGGCACGTCGGCCGGCATCGACATCGATCCGAAGGACGGCCACGTCTGGGCGTACGAGCGCTGCGGCGCGGGCACGGCCGGCGGAGGTCCCGTCGATTGCGACAACAACCCGGTCGATCCGGTGTTCAAGTTCGATCGCCGCTCGGGCAAGGTGCTCGCCAATATCGGCAAGGGCGTGATGGTGACCCCGCACGGCATCCACGTGGACAGGGACGGCAACGTGTGGATTGCCGACTTCGCCGGGAACAAGGACGGCACCAAGGGTCACCAGGTCCACAAGTTCAGTCCGAAGGGCGAGAAGCTGCTGAGCCTCGGCATCGCCGGCAAGCCGGGTAACGCCGACGGCCAGTTCAACCAGCCCAACGACGTCGTGGTCGGGCCTGACGGCAGCATCTACGTCGCCGACGGGCACGACGGCCAGGGCATGACCACCAACGCGGCGATCGCCGAGGGGCTCAAGCGCGGCGCCACGGCCCGGATCAGCAAGTTCACCGCGGACGGCAAGTTCATCAAGTCGTGGGGGAAGCTCGGCGTGCGCCACGGTGAGTTCCGCACGCCCCACGCCCTGGTGTTCGACGCCAGGGGCCGTCTCTGGGTGGCGGATCGCGGCAACCACCGGCTCGAGATTTTCGACCAGGAGGGCACCTATCTCGAGTCGCGCTACGCGTACGGCCGCATCAGCGGGTTCTTCATCAAGGGCGACCTGCTCTACGCGATCGACTCGGAGTCGGGTCCGTTGAACCACCCGAACTGGCGCGACGGCGTGCGCATCGGCCCCCTCGACGAGGACCGCATCACCGCGTTCATCCCGCCCTTCGAGCGCGAGGACCGGGTCTACCAGGGCACGGCGGGCGAAGGCGTCGCGGTCGACGCCGACGGCAACGTCTACGCGGCGGAGGGGCCGAACTCGTTGAACCAGGCGGGCGGCGCGTTCACCAAGTACTCCGTGAAGTGATCCGGCGCGTGCGTGCACGGCGTCCTGGTTCGGGCCAAGTCGCAGCTCCCGGTCGTGGCCGCCAACGTCACACGGAGGTGTCTTCCCATCCGCGGACCGAGTACAGCAGCGGCTTGGTCCAGATGCTCTCGAGCCCTTCCAGGATGTCGGATGCCCAGTTGAAGACGTCCCGGCCGGCGACCACTTTCCGCATCGCCCGCATCCGCCGGACTTGCTCATCGTCTTTCATCTCGATGGCCTGGACCAGGGCGCCGGCGAAGGCGTCGACGTCGTACGGGTTGATGATCACCGCGTCCTCGAGTTCCTGGGCGGCCCCGGCCAAAGCGCTCAGCACCAGCACCCCGCGCTCGTCGTCCCTGGCGGCGACAAACTCCTTCGCCACGAGGTTCATGCCGTCGTGCAACGAACTCACGATGCAGAACTGCGCGAGACGGTACAAGGCCACAAGGCTGAACGCACCCAGAGGCGTCGTGTAGTACGCCACCACCGGCGATCGGCCCGGGACCGCAAACCGGGCGTTGATCTCGGCGATCCGCCGGCCGATCTCCTCTTCGATCGCCGCATAACTGTCGAGGTCGGAGCGGGACGGGACACCGATCTGCACAAAGGTCATGCGGCCGCGCAAGTCGGGTCGCCGGGCCATCAGCATCTCGATCGCGTCGAGCCGTTCCGGAATGCCCTTCGTGTAATCGAGCCGATCCACACCCAGCCCGATGATGTCGGCCCGCAAGTCGAGCAGCTCGCGCAGCCGCTGCTGCTCGGCCGCCAGCGCCGGGTCGGCGGCGAAATTCTGAATGCGGTCGTAGTCCACGCCAATCGGCACCGACACCACCGTCGTCAACCGGCCGGCGAAGCGGACCCGCGACGACTCGAGCTCGACCTCGGCGTGCAATTCCTCCTCGGCTGCCATCAGGAAATTCCGCCGATCGCGTTCGAGCTGGAACGCGATCAGATCGTTGGCGAGCAGTCCGGCGACCAGCTCGCGGCGCCACGGGCAAATGCGGAGGCGATCGGGATGGGGCCACGGGATGTGCCAGAAGAGCGCCGTGCGCGTGTCCGGCCGCAACGCCCGCAGCGCCGGTGCCACCAGCGCCAGGTGATAGTCCTGGATGAACACCGGCGCCTCGGGCGCCTCGATCTCCGCGTGAATCGCGGCCGCGAAGCGCGCATTGATGTCCTGGTAGGCCTCCCAATCTTCACTCCGGAACTTCGGACGAACATCAACGACGTGGCACAGCGGCCAGAGACCTTCATTCGCGAAACCGCCGTAATAGGCGGAGAAGGCCGGTTCCTCGAGCCACAGGCGTCGCAGCACGTACGACGGATGGTCGGGCGGCACGGCGACCTTGTCGGCCGCGTCCACGACCAGCCGGTCCGCGGAGCCGGCGCCGTGCGCAATCCAGACCCCGCCCCGCTCGCGCATCAGCGCATCCAGCGCCACGGCCACGCCGCCGGTGGCGGCGGTCACGGCAATGCGCCCATCGTCGCCAAGGTTGTGGATGTAGGGCTCCCGGTTGGAGACCACGACCAGCGGCCGCGGCAAGTGCGCGTCGAGTTCGCCTGCCCGGGTCAATCCGCGGCGGAACAGAATCGGACCCACCAGCTCGTGGATCGCGATCGATGCGACCAGCAGCAGTTGCACCTGGTGGCCCCAACCTGGAAACTCGGTGGCAATCACCGAGGCGAACCCGAGCGTGATCCCGGCCTGCGAGACCAGTCCGGTCCAGGCGTACTTCCGGATTGGCTCGGGCAGCCCCGAGACCTTGACGCCGGCGATTGCCCCCAGCCTGATGAATGCGAGGCGGACCGTCGACAGCGCCAGCGCACTCAGCCCGATGGCGGCGAGCGCGTCGAGGCGCAGGGACGCGCCGACTGACACGAAGAAGACCACCAGCACCGGCGGCGCCCCGCGGCGAACGGCCGCCCGCAAGGCATCGCCCTGCGCGACGGCCAGGTTTTCGATCACGACGCCGGCCGCCAGTGCGGCAAGCAGTGGCTGGAGCTGTTGTGTCGTGCCAACCTGGCTGAGCACGGCGCAGACGGCGAGAAGGACCAGCGTGATCTCGCGCCCGATGTAGCGCAAATAGAGCGCGAACAGCGCGCCGATCAGGACCCCGAACGCGACCGCGCCGCCGATCTCCCAGGCGAGCCTGGCCAGGATCTCCGCGCCCTGGCCGTCGCCGCTGTCCAGCGCGACGCGCGCCAGCTGCATGGACACGGCGAAGAGCACCAGGATGACGAGATCGGCGAGCACGACAATCGCCAGCACCGAGTCGCTCAGTCGGCCGCGGGCGCCCGAATCCGCGACGACGGCGGCGGTCATGGTGGGCGAGAACGACACGACCATCACGGTCAGCAAGGCCAGCATCGCCAGCCGTTCGAACCCGGCGGCCTCGGGCGCAATGGGTAGCCATCGCCAGACCACCCACCCCACGGCCGCCACGCCTGTCATCGCGACCGCAAGGGTCGTCGCGGTCATCTGGACAATGGCCGCGATCCGGGAGCCCAGCCGTTCCACGCTCAGGGTCAATCCGGCAATCAGCGCGATCAAGGTCGTGGCGACCCCGGTGAAGACCTGAAGCTGGGCGGCCATCGGCGACGTGATCAGGTTGCTCAGGTACGGCCCAACGACGACGCCGAACAGGAGATATCCCGTGAGGCGCGGGAGATGGAACCGGCGCAGGGCGTCGCCGGCGATCAGGGCGCCCATCAACGCGAATCCGAGCGCGAGCGGTGTCGCCGCTGACGCCGGCGTCGACTCCTGGCCGATCTCGCGCACGGCGATCATCGCGCCGATCGCCAGCATCAGCGCCAGCAGCCTCCTCACTTGCCCACCCGTCTCGGCCGCAGGACCACGGCAACCAACTCGGAACCGATGGTGCCGGCGACGACGGCGGCGTGCACGATCGAAGCATCGTCACCAATCGCGGTGACGGCATTCAGCGCGAACGCCACGCCGAAGACTCCGGGCGCAAGGAAATAGCGTCCCAGGTCCTCCGGAGCGCCGGCGCCCGTGACGCGACGGGCCAATGCACCCGCGGCCAGGTGGGCGGCGACGCGCACGGCCACATAGGCGGCCGCGAGCCCGATCGCGGCCGGCGACGGTTCGGCACGAGCCCCCGCCAGCAGCAGGACCAGCACGAGGAGAGGGTGTTGCACGAACAGCACGTCACGCCTGATCGTGTCGCGCGGGCGTCGTCCGGCAATTCGCCAGAACACGCCGGCGATCAGCCCCACGAACAGCGCCGACAGGGCGAGGGCGTCGGCGACGCCGCCGACCAGGAGGAGCGCCGATACCGCGAACACGCGTTCCTCTGTTTCGGAGGACGCCCGCGTCAGCAGGAGCCAACCGGCGGCGGCCAGCATCAGGGCGACGCCCGACGCCTGGGCCACGAGGGCGACGGCCCCGATGGGGGTCCCTGCGCGCAGCACGGCCAGGGCCAGCCCGCCGGCAACGATGGGAAGCAGCGCGCCGAGTTCGATGAGACGGGTGGCGGCCGTCCGCGGTTCGAGCGCATGACGCGACGGGAGCGTGAGCGCGGTGGCCGCGCAGATGCCGCTGACCACCGTCAGCGTCCAAAAGGACCGCGACTCCATGGGCATGGCGGCGACCGCAACCAGGCCGATGCCGGCTGCCACGGCGAGCATCACCACCGCGGAATGGAGCACGGCTGCGGCGGGCAGCCGGCGATCGCCGGTTCGGCGGTCGCCGACGGCCAATCCAAGCAGGACGCCGAGCGCCGCGAGCGCGACCGGGACGACGGGGTCCAGCAGCGGCATGGCGGACGGCAGCAGGCTGATGCCGCGCGGGCCGAGCGCGAATCCGGCGATCAGGAGGACGGACAACGGGGCGGCCCCGCTCGACCAGCTCAGAAGCCGGCGCCAGCCTTGCAGTGCGAGCTGCGGCGTGCCGTCCACCGGTTCCAACTCGTCATCGGCCGGCAACTCGAGGAGGTCGGGTGAATCGCCGGAAGGGTATGCCGTCATGGTGTGACGGTCGTGACCAGGTGGCGGTCGCCACGGGTGACGGCAATCAGCACGGGCCCACTGCGATCGGCGGTGGCCAGCGCCCGCATCACCTGCGCCGGTGTCGGCGCCGGCACGTCCGCAACGAGGGTGATGACATCACCAGGCTCGAGCCCGGCCCGATCCGCCGCCGAGGCCCGCTCGATGCGCACGACTTCGGCGCCGATCCGTCCCCGCGCAACCCGCAGGGTGAGGCCGAGTGGCACGGAATCGGGCGAGTTCGATACAGCCGCTGCCACCAGCCCGATGTCGCGCAGTTCGCCGCGGTGCCGGACGCCGAGCGCGAGGGTTTCACCGGCCGACAGCCGGGCGATGCGGACGCTCCAGTGCTGGAGCGTCGTCACCGCGCGCCCGTTCACCGCTTCGATCACGTCACCGGTCACCACGAGGTTGGCCGCCGGACCGTCGCCAGCGACGAAGGTCACGACGACTCCGTGTTGTGCGCCAGTCGCTGCGGCAATCGCCGGGGACATCGCTTGGACGTCGATGCCCAGCGTCCCCCTGGAAGCGGACGGCAGGGTCAGCAATCGGTCCGCTTCAGCGAGGACCGCGGCAATTGGCACGACGACGCTCACCCCCCGATCGGCGATCGCGAGGCCCACCAGTTCCGCATCAGTGGTGAACAGCAGCGTGCCGGGCGTCAGTTCGGTTTGGGCCGGCACCCGCCAGACGTGTGCCGTGAACAATGCCGAGTCGATCGCGTGGAGCGATCCGACAAACACCGGGCGGAGCGAGACGCCGGCTGGCGACGCCTCGGTGGCCAGGAGATACCGCGGCTGATCGAGCCGCCGAGGCGTCCACGGCGGCACCTGCGGCATCGACGCGGCCGCCGCGAGGCGCGCGACCACCAGCCCCGAAGCCGGATCGGCGGCCAGCACCGTCGCGGCAAACGGCGTCGCCGGGCTGGTGCCTGGCGGGACCAGCGTGACAATCAAGTCGTCGCGAAGTCTGATCGCAACGGCCGACACGTCGAGCCCGATCAGCGCCGGCTGCAGGCGCAAGCGGAGTTGGTTGAGCTGACCGGCCAGGTCGTCGTATCGCGCGCTGCTGGTGATCTGGCTGAGCACGGCGGGAATCGGGTTCGGCGTTGCCGGCATGCCCTGGAACCTGATCCGGGCGAGGAGCCACAGGACGGCGATCGCCACCAGCGCCGCCGTCAGCAGCAATCGGGTTTCGCGGGACACCTTGGGGTGATAGGGGCGGTCAGGCGGCATGAGCTCGACCTCTACCGTTGATTTGCGCGCACTGCCAATTGTAGGGCTCAAGTCGCTCGATACCACACGGATCAGATGCGTCGACCAGTTGAGCCGTTGACAAGCCGTGCGGCGGGCGGTAGCGTGAGGAATGGGCTCGCCCTCACGCCCCGCCTTCAAGAACCTCGGCCGCGGCCTCTTCTGACCCGCCCGCAGTAGCCCGGTGCCGTCCGCACCTCGCGGCGGCGTTCCCGCTCGGTGAATTTTCTCAGTCAACCGGAGGTTTCATGTCTGCTCCGCTGCTTGCGGACCTGGGCATCCCCGCCATCGCATGGGTCATCGTGATGCTCGCCGCGATCGCTTCGGCGCACCTGCTACTGCGCCGGTGGCTGACCCGAGGCCTGGGCGAGCTGCTGCCGGCCCTGGCCCTGTTGGTTTGGATCCACGGCCTCTCGTTGGCCGCGCGCGTCCTTCTCAATCAAGTGACGCCGCCGAATGACGCCGCGCTGGTGGCCGTGGACTGGGCCTATCGGTTGAGCGTACTGGGCGCGATGTGCTGGCTGCTGCTGCGTCTCGGCCGGATCGTCGAGGCGTTCCTGGTGTCGCTGTCGACGCGCGCCGACACCTCGTGGGACGACGTGATCCTGCCACTCGCGGGCAAGGCCGCCCGGTGGGCCCTGCCCCTGCTGGCGTTGATTCTCGGCGCACCTGCGCTCTCGCTGTCGCCCGCGCTGGCCGAGGTGGTCGGCAATGCCACCTCGCTGATGTTGATTGCCGTCGTCGCGTTCATCCTGTTCCAACTCGTCGACGCGGCGGCGGTGTTCGTCCTCAGGCCACACCGCCTCGACGTCGGCGACAACCTGCAGGCCCGGGCCATCCACACCCAGGTGGTCGTGCTGAAGAAGGTGGCGATGACGGCGATCGGCATATTCACGCTCGCCTCCATGCTGATGGTCTTCGACTCGGTTCGACAGTTCGGCGCGAGCATTCTGGCGTCGGCCGGCATCGCCGGTATCGTCGTCGGCGTCGCCGCGCAACGCAGCATCGCCACCCTGCTCGCCGGCTTCCAGATCGCGCTGACCCAGCCCATTCGCATCGACGACGTGGTCATCGTCGAGAACGAGTGGGGACGCATCGAAGAGGTGACGCTGACCTATGTCGTGGTGCGAATCTGGGATTTGCGGCGGCTGGTCGTGCCGATTACCTATTTCATCGAGCAGCCGTTCCAGAATTGGACTCGCTCATCGGCGAACATCATCGGCAGCGTCTTTCTCTACGTCGACTACAGCGTGCCGATCGATCCGCTGCGTGCGGAACTCACGCGGATTCTCCAACAGTCGCGAGATTGGGACGGCAAGGTCAACGCGCTTCAGGTCACCGACGCGAAAGAGCGCACGGTGGAGGTGCGCGCCCTGGCCAGCGCCGCCGACGCGTCGCTGGCCTGGGACCTCCGCTGTGAGATCCGCGAGCGGCTGATTACGTTCGTGCAGCAGCAGTACCCGGGGGCCCTGCCGCGGCTCCGGGTGTCGTTCGATGCCGGATCACCGGATCGGGCACCGGCCGAGCCGATCTCACCGGCAGGCGAGGCGTGACATGCAGCATGCGACAGGCGACATCGGCGGCCGTCTTCGCAGTGCCCGCGAAGAGCGGGGGCTGACCCTGCGGCAGGTGGCGAATCGAACGAAGCTCTCGCTCGGCGCGCTGCAGGCGATCGAACGCAATGAGTTCACGCAGTTGCCAGCGGGCCTGTTCCGAAAGGCCTACGTGCGGATGTTGGCGGCCGAACTGGGACTGGACGCCGGCGCACTCGCTCGCGACTATAGCGCCCGCTTCGAGCCTCCGGCGACGGACGAGACTCCCCCGACGCCGAGCCTGACCACATTCAGTCATCGCCTTCTCGGATCCACAACGGCGGCGAAGTTGTCCGCCGCGCTCGCCGCGTGGTCGCGTGCCTGGCTCGGCCTGAGACCGGCCTCGAGTGATTCACCATCGAAGCAGGTGTGACCACTTCACAAACTTGCGCCGGCACTGAAATGGGGTGTGAGTGGTTGTCCTGGGTGACTGCCGCCGGCGGCGCAACGACACCGCACGCGAACTGCACTCGCTCCTGGATGACCCGCCGAGCAACGCCGCGGCGCTTCGGATCGTCCTGGGCTGGCTCGATCGTCGGCGCAAGTCAGGAAGTAGGCCTTTCGCGCGAGGGCGTGACCGAGACGTCCGAATTCGAAACGCGCTGTCCGACACCGGGATTCCCGGAACCTGGTTTCTTTG
>MELE01000056.1 GCA_001768615.1 Acidobacteria bacterium RIFCSPLOWO2_12_FULL_67_14b
GGCCGCGGCCTGGCCCGAAGGCTGCGACATCCTGGTGGTCGATCACTATGGCCTCGACTCCGCGTTCGAGGAAGCGGCGCGGGGATGGGCCAAGGGCGTGGTGGTGATCGACGACCTAGCCGACCGACGCCATGCTTGCGACCTGCTTGTGGACACGGCCCCCGACCGGACCGAAGCCGACTATGCGGCGTGGGTGCCGGCAGGCTGCCGGCTGCTCCTGGGCCCCCGCTACGCGCTGGTGAGGCCCAGGTTCGCCGCGCTCCGGCGAAGCGCGCTGGCGCGCCGGGCGACGGCCCATCCGGTGCGCCGCATGCTGGTCAGCCTGGGCGGTACCGACCCGGCCGACGTGACCAGCCGCGCGCTGGAGGGAATCGCGCGCTCGGGCGTCAAGGCCGAGGTGGATGTGGTCCTGGGTCGCGTCACGCCGCATCTCGATCGCGTTCGTGCCGCCGCCCGGCGCGTGCCCCGTGCAACCCGGGTCCTGAGCGAGGTCTCGGACATGGCCGCGTTGATGGCAAAGGCCGACCTCGCGGTCGGGGCCGGGGGCACCACCACCTGGGAGCGGTGCTGCCTGGGCCTGCCGACGGTGCTGGTGACCACCGCGCGCAATCAGGAGCATCAGGCGGCGGCGCTGGCCGCCCGCGGCGCGGCGCTGCACCTCGGCTGGCACGAGGAGGTGACGGCCGAGAAGGTGGCGGCGGCGGTGGCGCGGCTCGCCGACGACGGCGCCGAACGGCGACGCCTGGCCCTGGCGGCGGCCGAGCTTTGCGACGGCGAGGGTGCCTCGCGGTTCGTCGCCGCGGTCAGCGAGGTGCTGACGGCGTGACGCCAGCCGTCCCGGCGTCGGCCCGGGTGCCGTCCTGGCGATCGTCCCCATCCTCGGGGTAGGGGTTCTTGGTGGCCGCGATCAGGCCATCGACGTCGCCGGCCGCAACCATCGCGAACATGCGGCGCGCATGGCGGCACATGTCGCGCACCAGGCGGTCGTAGTCATCACGGAAGTCGTGGAACACTTCCTTGCGCGCCTCGGCATCGTCGATGCGATTGATGTAGTAGGCCGCAATCATCGGCACCGAGCCGGCCGATCCCGAGACCATGTTGATGACGCCCTGGTAGTCCCGGCTCCTGCCGCGCAGGAAACCGCCGATGCGGGCCTGGAAGTCCTCGATGGTGACGTCCTCGGCGCGCGACCGCTCGATCTCGTCGGCGAGGTCGACCGCCAGCCGCTCGCAGGCGGCGACGAATCCACCGAGGTCGAACGGGCGCAGGAACTCGCCCGCCCCGAACCGTCGCGATGCCTCGCGGATCTGGCGGGCGACGGCGTCCTTGTCCAGCACCGGGTTCGTCAGCCGGACGCTCTCGGGAACGCGCGGCGTGGCGCCGTCGATCACCACGCCGTCGCTGCAGTTGGTCGCCGCCAGCCGGTAGATCCGGATCGCCTCTTCCAGGAACTGCCGATTCCAATTGAGAAGCAGGTCGGTATAGACCATTCCGCCGAAGTTGCCGGGATAGGTGTAGGGCGACAACGCCGGCTCGGCGGTGGGCGAACGGTACTTGTTGGTGGTGAAGTAAATGGTGTCCTTGGAATGATGGCGCGCCGGATCGCGCATGCCACAGTCGGTCCCGAAAAGGTAGACCTCGTGGAATCCGAGCACCGAGGCCAGCGCCAGCGAGGTGTTCGACACGTTGGGCGCGATGAAGTAGATCATCCGCGTGCCGGTGCCGAAGGCGTGGGTCGAGGAGACCGAATCGCGGAAGAAGAAATACGTCTCGTCGAACAGGGACGGCACCGCCGGGTCGACGGTCAGCGAGGCGATCAGGCGCATACCCTCGAAACGGCGGCGGGGGAAGCGATCGAGGTTGCGCTCGATCATGTGATGCAGGAAATCGACCACCTCGGGGACGTTCTCGAGCTCGACATGGTAGTCGGGAACGATACCGTGGCTGAGCAGCACCTGGAGCGACGATCCCGACGAGAAGATCACGGCGTGACCCTGCCACCGGCGCAGCGTGTCGACGGCGTCGTCGATCGACGGCCCCGAGGCGACGATGAAGGCGGGCTCGCGCCGCTTGGGCCGCGGATCGCCGGTGATCAGGTGGAACGGCTGGCGCATGAGGTTGACGGCCGCGTTGGCCACCATGAGGACCTCGTCCTCGTAGAAACCCATGGCCATGGCCTGATAGGGCGTGTGCTCCTTGAAGCGGCTGCGGATCTCGCGCGTGGCCCAGGTCTGATAGTGGAGATAGAGGTAGGATCCGTCCAGAAGCGAGGCGCCATGATCGCGGATCACGCCCATGCCGCTGCCGAGGGCGGCCTCGGGATCGCCGTCGGCGATCAGGGTCAGCGACCCGCCGCGCCGCTCGCAGCCGTCGACGATGCGGCTCCAGTCGATGGCGCGGAGCGCGTGGGCGACGAATTCGAGCACCGGCTCGATCACGATGACATGGCGCGCCCCGGTGCGCTCGATCAGCTCCTCCAGATGCAGGCCCAGGCCGAGGCCGAATATCAGCAGGTAGCCGATCACGTCCTTGGGCTGTCCCAGCAACGACGTGATGCCGTGCGCACGCAACGTGGCGAGGATACCGTGGTAGACGCGCTGAGAGACGATGCTCTTGAGGCAGATTCCCTCGGGCTGGTTCAGGATGAACCGTTCCGGGGCGGCAAAATAGGCCTCGATCTGGTCGCGAACGAACTGGGCGGCGGGACGGCCGTAGAGCCGGCTGCCGCCGAGGTCGATGTCCGCCGGCCGTCCGTCCTCCCAGACGATGCTGGATTCGAAGTGCTCGATGCCGTCGAGGCGCCGGGCGATGTCGGGAAAGCGCTGCTCGATCAGGCGCAGATTCGCCTCGAACAGGGTGTCGGTTTTCATCGCCATGCGCGTCGCGCGTCCATCACGGGCCCGGTGCCCGGCCGTCGGCGACCGCCGCGTAGAGCGCCCGCGAGCGCTCGTACATCTCACCCACCTGACGCCGGTAGGCATCGGCGAATTCGTGCAGGACGTCGGCCCGCACCTTCGGATCCTCGATCCGGCTCAGGAAATAGTGCGCGATGGTCGGCAACGCGGTCAGCGACGAGCGGATCATCTGCAGGAGGCCGTCGTAGGGATCCTGGCTGCGGTCGAGCAGCGGCAGGAGACGTTCGTAGAGCTCCTCGAAGGTATCGCACTCGGCGCGGGCCGCGTCCAGCAGGTCCTCGATGTCGGCGCGTATCCGGTCCCAGGTCGTCACGTAGCGCTTGAGGTCGCGGCCGCGCAGGAACTCGCCCGCGGCGAACGCCGGGCTGGCTTGGCGGATGGACTCGACGACCGCCGCCTTGTCCAGGGGCGGGTCGCGAAAACCGAGGGCCTCGGCCACCATCGGGGTCGCGCCCTGGATCAGCGCCCCGTCGCTCAGGTTGTGGACTTGGAGCCGGTGGATCAGGATGGCGTCCTCGAGGAAGCGGCGGCTCCAGTCGAGAATGAAGTTCGCGGACACCTGGCCGCCGAAGTTGCCGGGAAGCGTGAAGTCACCGGGCCCCATGGTGGAACTCGCACCCTCGAAGTTCTTGGCGGTGTAGTAGGCGGTATCCTTGGCGTGGTGGCGGTCGTCGCGGCGGCCGCAGTCGACCCCGAACAGATACATCTCATGGAACCCGAGGGTGGCGGCGAGCTCGAGCGAGGTGTTGGCGACGGTCGGCCCCCCCATCCAGACGCAGTTGCGGTCCTTGCCCAAGGTCGTGGTGGAGGCGGCGCTGTCGCGGAAGAACAGGTAGGTCTCGTCGAACAGGGGCGGGATCCTGGCATCGACCGAGGTCGAGGCGATCAGGCGAATGCCGTCAAAGCGCCCGCGCGGAAAGCGCTCCTTGTTCTGCTCCAGGATGTAGGCGAGCAGGTCGACGCAGGCCGGAACGTTCTCGAGCTCGGTGTGATAGTCGGGGATGATCCCGTGGCGCAGCAGGATCTGCAGGGCCGATCCCGACGAGAAGACGACGCCGTGACTCTGCCACCGTTGCAGGGGTTCGATCAGATCATCCATGGACGGCCCCGAAGCGACCACGAACGCCGGTTCCTTGCGTTGGGGCCGCGGCTCGCCGTCGATGAGGCGAAATTCGTTACCGATCAGGTTGCCGGCGGTGTTGGTCAGCATCAGGACCTCATCCTCGAAGAAGCCGCGCACGCCGATCAGCATCATGGCCTCGGACTTGAATGCGCCGCGCACGGCCGCCGTCAGCCAGGTGGTGTAATGGGTGTACAGGTAGGAACCGTCCAGCAGCGCTTTGCCGTGGCGGTTCCCCAGCCGATGGAGGCTGGCGACGATGAGCTTGGGATCGGTGTGGGTAACGATGTCCAGGCTGCCCCCCCGCGATTCGCAGCGCTCGAACAGGGCCCGCCAGTCGAGGGCCCGCAGGGAATGAACCAGGAAGTCCTGGATCGGCTCGATCAGGATGACGTGCCGGGGGTGCGTGCGCTCGATCACGTCGGCGAGGTGCGGCCCCAGCCCGATGCCGATGATCAGGACGAAACCGATCATGTCCTTGGGCTGGTGCATGAGCCTGTCGATGCCCCTGGCCCTGAGCGCGCCGATCATGACGTCGACCATGGCCATGGCGACCGGGCTCGCCAGATAGGAGCCCTCGGGCGAGGTCAGGATGACGCGCTCGGGGGCAGCGAAATAGGCTTCGACCTGTCGACGTGCGAACTCCGCCGCGGGCATGCCGTAGAGCCGACGCCCGCCGAGGTCGATGTCGACCAGCCTGCCGTCCTCATGGATGGGCTGCGAGCCGGGAGCGCCGACGGCGCGCAGTTCGCACGCGATCTCGGGGTAACGGCTCTCGAAGGCCGCGAGATTGTCCTGGTAGAGACGGTCCTCGGTCATGGCCGGCCAGGGACCCGACTCGCCGCGGTCCGGCGGGCGCCCTGCGTGTTGCGAACGCGGGTGCCGGGGAAGGCGGCAGCAGCGACGAGGGCGCGGCGAAGGAAGGTGCCGTTGTCGGCGTCACACCGGCGCGCTTGGCGCATCAATGCCCCGTCACCGCCCGCCACATGCCGAGATAGGCGTCCTCCAGCTGGCGCGTGAACGCGGCAACATCGTAGGCCGGCGAGGCGGAGAAGCGGGATCGGGCCTCGCGGCGGAAGGTGGCTCGCCCCGCGGCGTCGGCGGCCCAGGCCACCGCGGCCTTGACATAATCGGCGGTCGTGACCGCCAACCCCCGTTCGGCCAGGCCCAGGCGGCGGACCAGGCAGGCTCCGTCCTCGCACATGGCGCCGGCCAGGCTCAGCGCCACCACCGGCACGCCCAGCGCCAGGGCTTCGGCAGCGGCGTACGGGCGGGTGAAGGGAAACGGCGTCAGCAGAACATCGATCTCGCGCAGGAACTCGTTGCGCGACGAGGCCGACACCACCTCGATACGATGGGCAACGCCGAAGTCGCCGAACGTCTCGATCAGGCGGTTGATGGCGTCGGAATGGCCGAACCGGTTGTCGCGCAGCAACAGCCGCGAGCCAGGAACCGCGAGCAGGGCCTCAGACCACGCCGCCGCCGCTTCGGGATTGATTTCGCCGCTGCCGGCGTCGATACCGAAGCTGACATGACCGTTGGTCTCGGCCGGCAGAGGCTCCGCGCCCAACTCGAACGGCCACGGGTAGACATGGGTACCGCCCGCGAGCGGCCACGGCCGGGCCGTCCCCTCGGGTGCGTCGCCGTCCTGGGCCAGGGCGTCGGCGAAGCGGAAGTCAACTCCCGGCACCGTGGCGCCGAAGGGCACGCCCAGCCACGCCACCTGAACCACGGCCGATTTCAGCGGCAGCACCTCG
>MELE01000057.1 GCA_001768615.1 Acidobacteria bacterium RIFCSPLOWO2_12_FULL_67_14b
CCGGTCCACTTGTGCACGTACCACGCGGGCCAGGCCATCAACCAATACGCTAACGCGACCACGAGTTGGTGGGTATGCCACCAACCCAGAGCGCTACTTTCGGTGTCCGCCTTCGCGGCCGAAGGCCGCTTCGGCGGGACCTCGCCGTAGCTCGCGCGCGATCCTTGCGCGAGCGAAGGCGGGCCAAGGGTGCCCAGGTGCTCGAGGGCGGTTACCAATTCGGCCGTCGTGGCAAAGCGATCGTCCGGCTTCTTCTGCAGGCACTGTTCGATGATCGGCCACACGTCGCTGGAGATCGCCGGGGCCGCTTCGGGATCGGCCGCCAGCACGCGCGCGATCACGGAGGGCAGCGAGCCGCCGCCGAAGGGGTGGCGGCCGGCCAGCAACTCGTACAACAGCACGCCGAAGGCGAATTGATCGGTGCGCGCGCTGGTGGGTTGGCCGAGCAGCTGTTCCGGCGCCATGTACGGCGGCGTGCCGGCCACCACGCCGGGATCGGTGAGCCGCGTGACCGATGCCAGGTCCTGCGCGGCCACGTCGAATTGCGCCAGGCCGAAATCCAGGATCTTCACCATGCCGCCGGCCTGCCCTGAGCTCGCCCCGTCGGAGTGTCGAAGGGCGACCCGGACGATGTTCTCGGGCTTGAGGTCGCGATGCACGATGCCGCGCTCGTGCGCGGCCGCCAGCGCGCGGGCGAGGACGATCGCCGTTGCGATGGCCGTCGCCGGCGGCATCGCCCCCGCCGACAGCTCCTCGCGCAGCGTCCGCCCTTCGAGATACTCCGACGCGATGAAGAGCTGATCGTCGATCTCCTCGAGCGCATACACGGTCGCGATCGCAGGATGCGAAAGCGCCGCGGCCGCGCGCGCCTCCTGCCGGAGCCGCGCCCGCATCCGGCCGTCGCGGAACAGGTGCGGGGGCAGCGCCTTCAGCGCCACCGGGCGATGGAGGCGCGTGTCGTCGGCGAGGTAGACGACGCCCATGCCGCCGCGGCCGAGGATCCGGCCGATCGTGTAGGCGCCCACCTTCGCGCCAGGCTCGAGATGCGACGGCGGTTCGAGAAAGCCCGCCGTGCCGTCGTGCGAGTCGAGCAGCGCCAGCACCTCGTCCTGGATGTCCGGCGCCTCGCACGAGGCGCGGACGAACGGCGCCCGCGCCTCGTCCGGCTGCAACAGCGCCTGTTCGAACAGCGCGCCGATGCGCTGCCAGCGTTCCGGAGTCATCCGCCTTCGCCAAGGCTTCGGCGGACAGGCTCCTGTCCGCCAAGCTCCTTACGCAGCCACGCGCGCGCGATCGTCCAGTGGCGCTTCACGGTGGCGGGCGAAATGTCGAGCGCGTCGGCGGTTTCTTCCACCGTCATGCCGCCGAAGTAGCGCAGCTCGACGATCTTGGCCTGCTGCGCATCGAACGCGGCGAGGCGCTCGAGCGCGGTGTCGAGCGCGATCATGTCGACGCCGCCCGGTCCGGATTCGGCCGGGCCGGCGAGCAGCGATTCGTCCAGCGTGATGCGCTCGGCGTCGCCGCCGCGCTTGTCGGCATGACGCGCGCGCGCCCGTTGCACCAGGATCTGGCGCATCGACAGCGCGGCGATCGCGAGGAAGTGCGTGCGGTTGTTCCACGGCTGCCCGCGCTCGGCGCTGAGCCGCACGTAGGCCTCGTGCACGAGCGCCGTGGCCTGCAGCGTCTGCCCCGGCTTCTCGTTGCGGAGGTAGCTGGCGGCGAGCCGACGCAGCTCGTCGTAGACGAGAGGCATCAAAGACGCCGGGTCGCCCATCTACCCCTTCTCGATCGTGACCGATTCGACTTTGATTTCTTTCGCCGGCCGATCCTGCGGCCCCGTCCTCACCCTGCCGATGGCCCGCACCACGTCGATCCCCTCGATCACCTCGCCGAAGATCGCGTGCTTGTTGTCGAGCCACGGCGTGGCCGCCAGCGTGATGAAGAACTGGCTGCCGTTGGTGTTGGGGCCCGCGTTGGCCATCGACAGCAGCCCGTCGCGGTCGTGCCGCAGGCCGGGGCCGAACTCGTCGGCGAACTGGTAGCCCGGGCCGCCCATGCCGTTGCCCATCGGGCACCCGCCCTGGATCATGAAGCCCTCGATCACGCGGTGGAAGGTCAGGCCGTCGTAGAACGGCCGGGTGACCTTCTGGCGCGACTTCGGGTCGGTCCATTCCTTCGTGCCTTCGGCAAGGCCCACGAAGTTGGCGACGGTCTTCGGCGCCCTGTCGTCGTAGAGCTTGACCTTGAATGTGCCCTCGGTGGTCTTGAACGTCGCGGTCGTCATCCCACCATCATAGCCAAGGTGCGAAGATAATGTCGCCCATGCGACTCCTGCTTCTCGGTTGGCTCTGCGCCGCCGCGGCCGCACCTGCCGCCGGCCAGGCGGCGCCGCCGTTCACTAAGCGCTTCGTGGTGCGGGTCCCCGAACAGGCCTGGAACGGCTCGCTCGTGATCGGCGCGCATGGCGGGGGCGGCGGCAACAACTTCGACCGCGCCGGCAACGTGATCGGCACCGACGAAACGGCGCTGGACGACGTGATCGGGCGTCACGCCCTGGCCGCGGGATTCGCCTATGCCAGCTTCGATCGCGACGGCGGCGGCAACGGCACGGACGGCCTGGCGCTCACGTATCAGTTCACGCAGATCGCGACAGCGGAGGTGGCACGGCGCGGCGGCAAGGCCGTGACGCGGACCTACCTGGTCGGGCTCTCGGCCGGCGGCGGGATCGCCAGACTGGCGGCCGAAGATGAGCGGAAGGTGTATGCCGGCACGCTCATCATCGCCGGGGCCGGCGGCGATCTGGTCACGCGGCTCGATCGCCAGACCCGCATGGCCGCGCTCTGGCCGTTGATCGATCCGCGCGCGCACTTCGGCATCTCACCCGCCGATCCCAGGATGCGCGCGTACGCGGAGGCCATCGGCACGCCGGTCGACGCGCGCCGGCTCTGGCCCTACACCGGCGCGGGCGCCGTGGCGGCGGCGGCGCGGCCGCCGGCCGCGGCCGAGAACACCACCGGCCGTGTCCAGGTGCCGACGATCGAAGTCGTCGGGACGTGGGACGATCTCGTCATCCGCGAGCTGCGCGCCTACAGCGAACGCGCGCAGCCGCGGGCCAACCACCGCCTGTATCAAGTCGAAGGCGTGTGGCACATGTCGAGCGATGACGATGGCGTGATGTCGTTTCAGTACATCGCCACGTCGAGGATGAAGTTGGATGCCGATGTGGCCAACGCGATGGGCGAGGGCCCGTCGTACCTGCCGAC
Source organism: Acidobacteria bacterium RIFCSPLOWO2_12_FULL_67_14b (assembly GCA_001768615.1). Classification (GTDB taxonomy): domain Bacteria; phylum Acidobacteriota; class Vicinamibacteria; order Vicinamibacterales; family UBA2999; genus 12-FULL-67-14b. The sequence continues at coordinate 3,264 of MELE01000057.1, forward strand.
CGTGCGTGAGGCCTTCGACCATCTGGTTCGCTGGGTGGAGAAGGGCGCGTCCCCACCCGCGAACCAAACGGTCGAACCCGGCCAGCGCTTACGCTAGCCCAAGCCCAAGCCCAAGCCCCCAAGCCCCCAAGCCCTCAAGCGAGCGTCGGATGCCTGTTGTGCCATTCCGTCGCCTGCTCGTAGGCGAGGGCGACACGGCACACCGTGGCTTCGTCGTAGAGACGGCCCGTGACCATGATCGCGGCCGGCATGTTGTCGATGAAGCCACACTTGAGCGCCATCGCCGGATGCCCGGTCAGGTTCGTGATCGTGAGGCTCGAGCTGCCGGGCGCCGGGCTCAGGAAGACGTCGTACTGCGCCATCAGCCTGTCCATCTCCTGCATCAGCAGGCGCCGCGCCCGCATGGCGCGGATGTACTCGACGGCCGGGATGAAACGCGAGCTGCGGAACGTATTGGGCCAGTCGCCCGGCGACTGGCCGGTCAGCGAGGCGAGCTGCTCCTTGTTGCGCGTGAGGTCGTCGAACGCCGCCGCCGCTTCCGCGCTCAGCACGAAGCTGATCGATCCGGTGGGGAAGTCCGGCATCGCGATCGGCTCGAGCCTGGCGCCGGCCTTCCGGAATACGTTGAGCGCCTCCGCGTACATCGTCCTTCGGGTCTCGAACGTCTGGCGCTGCGCATCGGTCGGGTTGGCCGTGTTGGGCACCGGCTCGAATTCCTTCTGCACGTAGCCCACGCGAAGCGAGCCCAACGGCCGATCCGGGCTCCACTCGAAGGGCGCGTCGATCACCGTGTCGTCGCGGCCGTCGGCGCCGTAGATCGCATTCAGCACCACCACGCAGTCTTCGACCGAACGGCACATCGGCCCGATCTTGTCCATCGTCCAGCTGAGCGCCATCGCGCCGTAACGGCTCACGCGGCCGTAGGTCGGGCGCAGGCCGGTGACGCCGTTGGTGACCGACGGGGAGATGATCGACCCGAGCGTTTCGGTGCCGATCGCGAACCCCACCAGCCCCGCGGCCGTGGCCGCGCCGGGACCCGCGGAGGATCCGCTGGAGCCGCGCTCGGTGTTCCATGGGTTGCGCGTGGACCCGCCGAACCAGACGCCGCCCTGGGCGAGGGCGCCCATGGAGAGCTTCGCGACCAGCACGGCGCCCGCGTCGCGCAGGCGCTCGACAACGGTCGCGTCGAGGTCGATGACTTGATTCTTGTAGGGCGTGGCGCCCCAGGTGGTCTTGTAGCCCTTGACGGCGAGCAGGTCCTTGGCGCCCCACGGGATGCCATGCAGTGGGCCGCGGTACTTGCCGGCCTTGATCTCGGCGTCGGCGCTGGCGGCCTGCCCGAGCGCGAGCTCCTCGGTGAGCGTGACCACGCACTTCAGGGTGTCGCTGTACTTCTTCAACCGGTCGAGATAGATCCTGGTCAGCTCGGTGGACGTGATCTTCCTGGTCTCGATCATCGCGGCGAGCGCGGTGACCGGCAGCAAGGCGATCTGCTCCGGCGTGAGGCCGGTGGCCACCGGCGGTTTGGCGACGCGCAGCCTCGCGCCTGGTGTGGCCTTGCCGGTGGGCCGCCTGCCCGGCAAGTAGGGGCGAAACGTCACGGCCGGCTCGGTGTCGAGCGGGACGTTCAGCTTGCGCAGCTGTTCGAAGCTGTCAAGGTTGCGGTTGACGCTGCCAAGCGCCATTTGCTCCTCGGCCTCGGTGAAGTCGACGCCGAAAATGCTCTCGGCGGCGTCGAGGCGGAGCCGGTCGATCCGCTGCGGGGTGGTGGCCGCCTGCTGCGCGAGCGCCGGAGCGGCCGCGCCTGCCGCAAATGCGCCGGTCAGGGTCGAGAAGAAGCGTCGTCTGTTCATACGGTGTCAGACACCCTACCAAAATTTGCCATGTGTGGAGAAATTCGTGCCACAGATAGAATCAACTCTGCTTCATGCCCGCCCCCCTGCCACCCGCCGACATCGACGCGCTTGCAAACGGGCTTCACCCCGATCCGTTCTCGGTGCTCGGCCCGCACGAGGTCGCGGGCGGACTGGCCATTCGCGTCTTCCGCCCGAACACCCGCGGCATCGACGGCTTTGCACGGATCCACCCCGAGGGCGTCTACGAAAGAATCGTCCCGGAGGCAACCAGGGAGGCCTTCGACTATCGCCTCCGCGTGACGTGGGGCGATGGCTCCGTGTCCGAGATCGACGATCCGTATCGCTACGGCCCCGTCCTCACCGATTTCGATCTGCACCTGCTCGGCGAAGGCACGCACCACCGCATTTACGAAACGCTCGGCGCCCGGACGATCACCCACGGCATCCGCACCGGCGTCCACTTTGCCGTCTGGGCCCCGAACGCCCGGCGGGTCAGCGTGGTGGGCGACTGGAACGCCTGGGACGGGCGCGTGCACCCCATGCGCGCAATCAGGCCGGCCGGCTACTGGGAGATCTTCCTGCCCGACCTCGGCCAGGGCGACCGCTACAAGTTCGAGGTGGTGGCCGCCGATGGCGCGCGCGTGCTCAAGGCCGATCCCTGCGGCCGCCATTTCGAAACGCCTCCCCGCACGGCGTCCATCGTCTGGAACAGCGGCGGCTACCAGTGGCGGGACACGGCGTGGATGGACGCGCGGGGGTCGAAACAGCAGTGGCTGCGGCGGCCGATGTCGACCTACGAAGTGCATCTCGGCAGCTGGCAGCGATCGCCCGATGGCCGGCTGCTGACCTACCGCGAGATGGCGGATCGCCTGGTCCCGTACGTGAAGGAGATGGGCTTCACGCACGTGGAGCTGCTGCCGGTGATGGAGCATCCGTTCACCGGGTCGTGGGGCTACCAGGTGATTGGCTTCTTCGCGCCGACGAGCCGCTTCGGCACGCCCGAAGAGTTCAAGGCCCTGGTCGATGCGTTTCATGCCGCCGGCATCGGCGTGATTCTCGACTGGGTCCCGGGCCACTTCCCGAAGGACCTTCACGGCCTCGCGCGCTTCGACGGCACGGCGCTTTACGAGCACGCCGATCCGCGGCAGGGCGAGCACCAGGACTGGGGCACGCTGGTCTTCAACTACGGCCGGCACGAGGTCCGATCGTTCCTGCTCGGCAACGCGGTGTTCTGGCTGAAGGAATTCCACCTCGACGGCCTGCGCGTGGATGCCGTGGCCTCGATGCTGTATCTCGACTACTCGCGGGAGGCGGGGCAGTGGGTCGCCAACCGTTTCGGCGGGCGCGAGAACCTCGAGGCGATCGAGTTCATCAAGCACCTGAACCTGGTGGTCGAGCATGAATGCCCGGGCACGGTGATGTGCGCCGAAGAATCGACGTCGTGGCCGGGCGTGAGCCGGCCCGTGCACCTGGGCGGCCTGGGCTTCACCTACAAGTGGAACATGGGCTGGATGCACGACATGCTCGACTACACCAAGGAAGACCCGATCCACCGCAAGTGGCACCACACCAAGATCACGTTCTCGATGGTCTACGCCTACAGCGAGCGGTTCATCCTGCCGTTGTCGCACGACGAGGTCGTCTACGGGAAACGATCGATGCTCGACAAGATGCCCGGCGACGCCTGGCAGAAGCACGCCAACCTGCGCGCGCTGTACGGCTACATGTTCACGCATCCGGGCAAGAAGCTGCTCTTCATGGGCGGCGAAATCGGGCAGTGGCGCGAGTGGAACCACGACGGCCAGCTCGATTGGGAAGTGCTGGGCGATCCGCGTCATGCCGGCCTGCAGAAATGGATCCGCGATCTCAATCGCGTCTACGGCGAGGAGCCGTCGTTGTGGGAGGCCGACCACGATTCCTCGGGGTTCTCGTGGATCGATTGCCACGACCACGAGCACAGCGTGATCGCGCTCGTCCGCCGGGCCGCGGACGCCGGCGACTTCACGGTGGCCGTCGTCAACTTCACGCCGGTGCCGCGCCGGGGCTACCGCGTCGGCGTGCCGGCCACCGGCGCCTATCGGGAGCTGCTGAACAGCGACGCCTCGCTCTACGGCGGCAGCAACATCGGCAACGAGGGCCAGGTTGAAACCGAGCCACACCCCGCGCACGGCCACCCGCAGTCCCTGTCGCTCAGCGTCCCACCACTGGGATTCGTGCTGCTGAAACCGAACAAATAATCCGCGCTCATCTTCAATAGATCGGATCACACGGGGCCCGTTCGCGCGGCAACGCGGGCCAAACGCTGCGTTTTTGGGGCAGGACGCCCACGGCACGCTCTTCGCTAGACGTATGCCGCGATGAGACGTCGTGGGACGAACGGTGTGACGAACGGCAACGCGCTTGACCGCCGCCGTCAGGGCGTCGATAGTGCCTTCATGCCTTCTCCCAATCAAGGACGTGTGCCCGTCCGTGTGATCTTCGGTGTCGCCACCGCGCTCGGCTTCTTCTCGGCCTTCGCGGCGTTCTATTTCGTCTCGACCTTCACCGAGAAGCGCGCGGCGTTTGGTCTGCTGCTCGCGCTCAATCTCGGCTACTGGTATTCGTGGGCGTGCATCACGCCCGGCATTCTCTGGCTGTCGCGGAAGTGTCCGTTCGATCGCGCCACGTGGAAGGCCGCGTTCCCGGTTCACATCGCCGGGGTGTTCGTGGCCACGTTGCTGCACGTGATGCTGGTCGTGGCGTCGCGGATGGCCACCTACTCGGCGATCGGCGAGTCGATCGACACGTGGCTGGTGGAAGCCCAGCAGATGTTCATCCTGAACTTCGACTGGGAGATGATGACCTACTGGTCGATCGTCGGCCTCGCGCACGCGTTGCGTTATCACTACGAGGCGCGGGCGCGCGAGCTGAACGCGGCGCAGCTCGAAACGCGGCTGGTCGAAGCGCAATTACACACGCTGCAGCGGCAAATGCAGCCGCATTTTCTCTTCAACACGCTCAACACGGTTTCGGCGCTGATGCATCGCGACGTCGAGGCTGCCGACGCGATGATCTCGCGGTTGAGCGACCTGCTGCGGATGTCGTTGCAGCGAGTGGGCGTCCAGGAAGTGCCGCTGGCCGAGGAGCTGGACTTTCTCTCCAAGTATCTGGAGATCGAACAAACCCGGTTCCGCGATCGTCTGACCGTAGTGTTCGACGTGCAATCCGACACGCTCGACGCGCTCGTCCCCAACCTTTTGCTGCAACCGCTCGTCGAAAATGCCATCAAGCACGGAATCGGTCCCAGGCCCACACCTGGGCAGATCGCCGTGCGGGCGCGCCGGTCGGGCGCGCTGCTCGAACTGGACGTCCAGGACAACGGTGTGGGGCTCTCGGCGGCGCGGTTGACGGACTTCAACCGCGGCGTGGGGCTCTCGAATACCCGGTCTCGACTCGAGCATCTCTATGGGTCGTTGCACCGGTTTGAATTCCGGCAGCCCGCCGAAGGCGGGTTGCTCGTGTGCATCGCCATTCCGATGGCGGAGCTTGCCAGTGAGGTGGGAGAAGACCGGGCCGTGGAGGGTGTGGCGTGACCAAAATACGCACGGTGGTGGTGGATGACGAGCCGATGGCGCGCGAGCGCATCGTCGGGCTCCTGAACCAGGAAAAGGACATCGAGGTGGTCGGCGAGTACGCCGACGGCACCCAGGCGGTGTCGGCGATCCAGCAACAGCATCCGGACCTGGTGTTTCTCGACGTCCAGATGCCGGCCTGCGACGGCTTCGGCGTGATCCAGCAGCTCGGACCGGAACAGGTGCCGGCCGTGGTGTTCGTGACGGCGTACGACGAGTACGCGCTCAAGGCCTTCGAGGTGCACGCGATCGACTACCTGCTGAAGCCGTTCGGCCGCGACCGCTTCGCGCAAACGCTGCAGCACGCGCGCGAGCATCTCGAGCGCCGCCGCGCCGGCGACCTCGGCAAGCGCCTGATGGCGCTGGTGCAGGACATCAAGCCCGAGCCGCAGCGGCTCGATCGCCTGGTGGTCAAGTCGGGCGGGCGCGTCTTCTTCCTGCGGACGCAGGAGCTGGACTGGATCGAGGCGGCCGGCAACTACGTGCGGCTGCACCTGGGCGAGGAATCGCACCTCTTCCGCGAGACGATGAACAACATGGAGGGCCGGTTGGACGGCCGGCGGTTCGTCCGCATCCACCGCTCGCGCATCGTCAACACGGACCGCATCAAGGAGATGCAGCCGTGGTTCAATGGGGAGTATGTTGTGGTCCTGCAGAACGGGACCCGGCTGACCCTGAGCCGCGGTTACCGCGAGAAGCTGCAGGAGCGCCTTGGCAAAGGCTTCTAGCTGAAGGCCGAAGGCTGAAGGCTGAAGGCTGAAGGCCGAAGGCCAAAGCCGGCAAGGAGTGCCCATGGCGGCCGAACATCACGGCGAGAAGGAACTGGCGGCGTTCATTCGCGCGGGCGCCCACCGGCGTCCGGAACAGGCCTTCGGAGACTACTACCGGGGCAAGAGTGCGTCATGCGCGCTTGGCGCCGCCTACGAGGGGATGTACCGCCTGCCGACCGAGATGGGCGGGGTGCACCCCACGAGGGACCTCGAGTGGTTCTTCGATTGCCTCGAAGGCTCGGTTCGGCGGTGTCCCGGCGGCGACGGCTGCAAGAAGACGCTGAGTCTTGCTGCGATTCTTGTTCACCTCAACGACGAGCACAAATGGTCGCGCGAGCGAATCGCCACTTGGCTTGACAGTCTCAAGTAGGACTCGGCCGCTTCACGGCCTCGTAGGCTCGCACCTTCGGTGCTCGTGCGAGTCGGGCCGTCGGCCCTCCTCGGACTCGGCGCTTCGCGCCTCGTCAGAAAACGCGCAGGCACTTCCCACGAACGAAGTGAGTCCTTGGACAGGCATTTGACGACAAGAAGAGCCTCCCCACAAGAGGTGCCTCCCGACGAGGAGTGCCTCCCGTCGGGTACAAAGAAAAGGCCCGCAAGAGTTTCTCGACTCCCGCGGGCCTTTTTCGCGAACCTATTGCAGGACTACCACTGAACGCGGACGCCGAAGCGAATGACGCGCGGGGCCACGATGCCGCTGACGACGTTCGCGTTCGACGCGTTCTGGTTGCGACGGCGTGCCAGCACGGTGTTGCCGTTCGACACGTTGAAGACGTCCAGGCTCGGCACCAGCCGCATGTTGCCGAACTGGAACGCGCGATCGAGCCGCAGATCGAAGATCTGGAAGTTGTCCTGCCGCACTTCGCCCATCGGCTCGATCAGCGTGGTGGCCGTACCGGCGCGGTTGGCGCGGGTCGGGGTCACGATTGACTGCGGGAAGGGATAGCCCTGGCGGATCTGGTAGTTGGCCGCCACGTTGAAGTGCCACGGCAGCATGTACTGGCCCATCCCCTTCACCAGCCACTTGGCGCTCGTGAAGATGTTGTCGATGCCGCTGCCGCCCGATTCCGGCGCGTACTGCTGGCCGGGCACGCACTGCGTCGAGATGCAGGTCGGATCTTCATACGCGTTGCCCGAATCCCAGTGATCCACCGCATCGTTGAGGGCGAGGCTGGCGTTGGCCATCCAGCGATTCGACATGCGCTTGCGCAGCGTGAACTCCGCGCCGCCATAGGTGCGATAGCGGTCGGGGACGTTTGTCCGGACGCGGACGCCCGGAATCGGAATCGTCGGTTCGTAGTAGGTGACGGTGTCGCAGCGCGCGCCGGCGACCGGACATTGCGCCGAGGTTGGCGTGAACGTCCGCGCGACGTAATCCGCGCTGGTGAAGTTCAGCCGATCGTCCCACGAGAAGCGATCGTATTTCCGCCAGATGTAGCTCGCGCCGACGGCGAGGTCGCCCGTCAGCTGACGGTCGAGTCCGACGATGAACTCACGGGTGCGATCGTTCTTGATGTTGGGATCAACCGTGTTGACGGTGCCGACGAAGCTCGGACGCGCCGGATCCCAGTTCCCGGAGAAGAACAGCAGGCGGCTGAAATCGATCTCGTTGGCCTGCACGACGTTGTCGTTATTGGCGTCGAGCCACGGGTAGTCGGTCTCGATCGTGCCGACCGGGTTGAGAATGCCCGAGAGCTGTCCCGGACCCATCTGCCCGAAATACGTGGCGTAGGAGGCGTGCGCGACCGTGCGGCCGTCGTTCTGGAAATCCCAGTTCACGCCCAGGCGCGGCGAGATGTCGTTCCAGGAGACGCCCGAATCCGCTCCCGCGAAAGTCACCTGCGGGAGGGTCGCCGGCGCCAGCGGACTGGCGGGCACCGTCGAGGGGAGCGCTTCCTCCGACTGGTTGTCCCAACGCACACCGACGTTGATCGTCAGGCGGCCGGACTGAATCGTGTCCTGCGCGTAGAGGGCATTCGTGTTGAGGTGGTAGTTCGTGACGGAGTCACGGAACAGCCACGCCTCGCAGTTGCCCGCCGCCGTTGCACAGCTGCTGCCGCGGTTCGCCGCGATCGTGTTGCCGCCGTAGTGTAATTCCGAGTGGCTGTTCGCCGAGCGCCACCGGTAGCCGACCTTGAACGAATGATCGCCCAGGATCGCGGCCGGCCAGAAGTAGTTGGTCGTCACGTCGATGCTGTTGGTCGGTCTCAGGAACGGACCGCTGCGCAGGTACGAGCGTCCCCAGATGCGCGTGCTGATGTTGTAGGTCGGCTGCACGTTTTCGAGGCTGTCTTCGTGGAAGTCGAGCACGAAGTTGTTGCCGACATGCGCCCACTGAACGTCCATGATCCACCGGTCGCTGAACACGTGCTGATCGCTGGCCTTCCAGAACGGCGTCGGACCCGTGATCCACCCGTACTTGCCGAACCGGCTCGGCGCGGCGCCCTGACGGAACGTCGTCTCGATCGGCCGCGTGTCGGAGGCGTCGCGGGCGTTCTTCGACTTGGCGCCCCAAGTGTTCTGGAAGTTGATCCGGTTGTTGGCGAACGGCACCACGGTGACCTTCGCGTTGTAGTTATTGAGCAGCGTGCCATCAGTGCCGAGACAGCCGCGCTGTTCATCGGTCGAAAACGGCGCGAACGGATCGGCGGCGAGCGCCGCCTTGATCTGCTGGCAACGCGCGTCCTGCGAATAGAAGCCGACGATGCCCGCCTTGATGTCCTGCTTGCCGTAGCTGCCCCAGAACCAGGCGCGCCCCGCCTTGATCGGACCGCCGACTTCGAAGCCGTAGTCCTTGATGTTCTGAATCGGCGCACCCGAGCCTGCGCGTTGACGCTTGAGATCGTCATCGACATTGTCGGCCTGGAACTTGTCGTCGGTGAGATAGAAGCGGCCCGAGCCACGGAACTTGTCGGTTCCACTTCGCGTCACGAAGTTGATGCCGACGCCGCCGGTCTGCTGCGACACGTCCGCGCCGCCCGTCGTCACCTGCATTTCTTCGAGCATGTCGAAGTCGTAATACATCGGCGAGGCGCCGGTCGCAGACATGTCGGTGATGTCGACGCCGTCGACCGACCACTTGTTGTTGCCGCCCGCCGCACCACGCGACACGTAATTCGACTGCTGGCCCGACTGCGTGCCGCCGACATTGACGCGATCCATCGCGATGTTCGGCGTGCGCTCGAGCATGACCCACGGGTCGCGCGCCGACGGGATGTTCTGAAGCGTCTCGATGTCGAAGCTCGTCTTGGTGCCGGTTTCACGCGTGTCGATAATCGGACTTTCGCCCGTCACCGTGACGGTTTCCTGAACCTGCGAGAGTTGGAGTTCGGCGTTGACCTGCGCGCGGAACCCGATGGTCACGCGGATGTCCTGGAACACGACCGTCCGGAAGCCCGTCAACTCAAACGTGACGGTATAGCTGCCGATCGGCAACTCGGGCACGCGGTAGGTGCCGGTCTCCGAGGTTACGACAACGCGCGGCTGAATCAGCGCGGGGCCGGCGACGGTGATCGTGGTGCCGGGCAGCACGGCGCCCGACGTGTCAGCTGCTCGTCCGAAGATCTCGCCCGTTGTTTGCGCAACGGCGGCAGTGGCGCCCAGACAGAGCACCATGACCGACGTGACTAGCGCGGTTCTCAACGTCATTTCCATCCTCCAGAAACCGGCCCGGGGCCGGCGACTCGGTATTGCACAAGGACATCACGGCTTATCGGCCGTCTAGCCCGAACTACAGAGGTTCACCCCTGGAACAGCAGCATTTGTGCCAGTGGCCATCGCCCGTCCCGTGATGGGATTCGAGCTGTTTCGAGCCTGTTTTTGAAGGAGCGTTCAAATCCAAACCTGGCGATCCAAATAAATGAAGCACCCACTCCAACCCGTCGAATCAGGGCTGAGCCGTGCACGAGGAGGGGAACCGTTCACACTGTAGACTCGTAGTCTACTTTGTATACCCAACCGGGCTCCGGGCTCCGGGCTCCGGCTCCACAAACGAGGAACTGTGGGAAGAGCATTCTTAGGTGAGTTCGAACAGCGCGTGATGCTGGCCATCCTCCGCTGCGATCAGCAGGCGCATCCGATCGACATCCGCCGCGAGGTGGCCCGCGCGTCGGGACACGAGCCGTCGCGCGGCGCCTTCTACACCACGCTCGATCGGCTGGAGTCGAAGGGCCTCGTCCGCTGGACCACGAAGAAGGGGACCGAGGGCCGGGACGGCCTGCCGCAGCGCAAATTCACCGTGACGCCCGACGGCGTGCGCGCCCTGCGCGCCTCGCGCCGGGCCCTGCTCGAGCTCTGGACCGGCCTCGACGACATCCTCGCCGAGTCATGAAGTCCCACCACGAGCCGCCGCCGCTCGCCGATGCGTTGCTCACCCGCGTGCTGCCGATCGGCAAGCGCGGCGAGAGCATCCTGGGCGATCTGCGCGAGGAATTCCGCGAGATGGCGGACAAACCTTCAGGTTTGTCGAGGGCGCGCCGATGGTATTGGGCGCAAGCCCTGCGCCTCACCCTTCGCTACCTCACCCAGCCGGCGCCCGGCTCTCAACGTTCGCGTTCCCGGAGATCTCCGATGCTGATGGACTTTGCCAGCGACCTGCGGACCGCGGTGCGCATGACCCTGCGCAATCCCGGCACCTCATCGCTCATCGTGTTCACGCTCGCCATGGCGATCGGCGCCGCCACGATCGCGTTCGCGTTTGCCGACCTCGCGCTCTTCCGCGGCTTGCCGGTGGATGACGGCTCGAAGGTGGTGTCGGTGTTCGTGTCCGACACGCACGGCTCGAACCCGCGGGCCCGCGTCTCGGCGGCGGACTATCTCGACTACCGCGCGCGCAGCACGACCCTCGAGCGGATCGCGGTGTTTCGCGACGGCCGCGCTCCGCTGATCAAGGGCGGACAGTCGCGCACGCTGTTTGTGAGCTACGCCACCGGCGAGGTGTTCGCCGCCATGGGCCAGCCGGCCGCGGTGGGCCGCACGCTCCGCGACGGCGACGATGCCGCCGGCGCCCCGCTGGTTGTGGTGCTGTCGCACCGCTACTGGCGGGACGAATACGGCGGCCGCGCCGACGTGCTGGGCCGGACGGTGCAGATCGGCCGGGGCATTTTCACGATCGTCGGCGTGGTCCCAGCGGAGATCGAGTTCGGCAGCCTGGCCGAGATCGACGTCTGGCTTCCGCTCCAGGTGACGCCGGAGATGCCGCGCGGCGCTCGCAACCTCCGGCTGATCGCGCGGCTGCGCAACGGCGTCACGTTCGAGGCGGCCGCGGCGGAGCTTGCCGCAATTGGCGATGCCCTGGCCGCCGAGCATCCCGACAGCAACGGCGGATGGAAGGTGCGACTGATTCCGATCCGGGACCTCACCGGGGGCGAGGGCTTCTGGGTGGTCATCGCGCTCTTCCTGTTGTCGATCGGGTTGCTGA
>MELE01000058.1 GCA_001768615.1 Acidobacteria bacterium RIFCSPLOWO2_12_FULL_67_14b
ACCGACCTTCTCGACGTCCAATTTGTACACCGGCCGCGAGACTGTGAGCGTCGAGTCGGATGTGGATGTCCCCGCGGGCCGAGGCTTGTCATCGAACTTCTTGCTCGTCACGTCCAGGTCCTTGTTCCCACTCGCCACCTGGACATCGGTCGAGCGCGATTCGCTCACGTCGATGTCAACTGTGATCGTCCCCGGCTTCCCCCTGCGCCCGGTTATGGTTCCGGTGATATCCACGATTTCGCCGACCAGGTGCAGGCGCACATCAGCGCGTTCCGGTCTTTCCGAGCACGTCGTCGATCGCTTTCGCTGCGTCGGCGGCCAGGGCGTTCGCATCCTGATTGAGCTCACCGGCCATGCGCTGGGCCTCGGCGATCTTTGTCAGGGCGAGCGCCAGCTGTTTCGAGTCCTCCTGGCGGCCCAAGGCGTTGAACCGCGCCTCCGCAACGCCCAACGCACTGCGGGCCATCTCGAGATGACGGCTCGCCTCCCCGAAGTTGACGCTGTAGATATCCAGGCGCGCATCGAGTACCAACGCGCGCCCCTCGAGCAGGCTCTTCTGCAACTCGGCGACTTCGAGGGCGCGATGGAGCTCCGAATTGCCGGAGCCACCCCACGTCCACCCGACGCCAAACGCGATGAGCACCGCCACCACGATTCCAAGAACGAGCTTCATCATCTTCACAGCAAGTACCACCGTTCGATCCAGTATCCAACGCGCGACGATGGGAGGATGTTCAGTTTGGGACACCGAGCGCGAAGCGCTTCTGTGTTTTCAGCTCGTATCGTCCGGCCGCTCGCGTGGGATTGAACAGCAGGTTCCAGCTCTCCTGGGCGACGGTGCTCGGGATGACGACGAACAGGTACTGTTCCAGTAGCGCGCGTCCGAAGGCTTGCAATCGACCGCTTTTATCGGTGCGGCGGAGGGGCTTCGGGTCAGCTTCCGTTCGTCGTCGAAGAAAGAAGCGGAGGCCCGGGCGGACCCCATCACCTTATGTACGTTGACGAGCCGCACTTGTACGTGTATCAGGGAGCCCCATGACTCGAATGGTGCAACGTCTGAGCATAACTACATGGCTCGTGATGCTCGTCTCCGGCAACGGCGCCGCCCCCGGTGCGCAGGAGACCAAACCGGCCCAAGGAAGCAGCGTTCAGCGGTTCGGGATGGTCGGCCTGGCGCGCGGGCAGACCGCGCGGCTCAATGTTGTGAATGCGCAGCTCGTGCGTCCGCCCGACGGCCGCGGCGACGCTGGCTGTCCGGTCGAGCTGAGCTTCATCGATTCAGTGGGGCGGACGGTCGCCTCCGGTGGCGGCACTCTGCGCGCCGGGGAAGCCATCCTTATCGATCTTCCGTTTGCTGAGCGAGGGCGGGGCCTGGAGACGCGGCTCCAGATCCGGGGGGTCGTTCGCTCCACTCTCGGCCCCTGTGCCGACCTGATCGCCACGGTTGAAATCTTCGATACGCCATCCGGCCGCAGAACAATCGTCCTGAATCTGCCTCCCGAACCTGCCTGCAGCGACGCACAGGAGCCCAACGACACCTTCGAGAAGGCTTACCCGATCAGCCCTGGGACGATCGTGGGCAGCCGCGTCTGCGTGAAAGACGAGGACTTCTTCGCCATCACGGTTGCGAGTGAGGGAGGAGCCTTCTCAGCGCAGATCGACTTTGCGAATGCCGAGGGGGACTTGGACCTCGTCCTCTACTCTCCAACGGGCCAACAGCTTGCAAAGTCCGACGGCACCTCGAACACGGAAGTGGTGAGCTACTCGGCTCTCGACGCCGGTGTCTATCGCCTGCGCGTCTTTGGCTACTTCGGAGCGGCGGCCGGGTACGCCCTGACGCTTACTCAGTAGCCAGTGGAGCCGCCTTCCTTAAGACGATAGGCCGTATTACGGGCCCCCCGCTTTACGTAAGGCCCGTTCCGTAAGGCCCGTTCTCAGACCCGGCCGGCGGGAGGCCAGCCGGCCACGATCGACGCGGCCACGATCGCCTGAGCGAGCGGCCGATTTGGCACAGAACCGAAACGTATCGAGCCCTCGTGCGAACCCTACGGGACGCTGACGAAATATCCTGAAATGGTGAAGACGCTCACAGCGCGCGTGCCGCCGGGGCTGTATACCGCGTGGCTTCGCAGGTAGAGCTGCCGCAGTCCCTTGAACTTGCGGCGGAACTCGGCCGGATCCTGCGCCAGCGTCTGATTGGTCATGCGCGGTACGACCTCGGCCAGCAGGCCTTCGAGCCGCGGCCAACACGATGGACGACCAGTCGTTTATCGCCTCGCCAACTACGATGGGCCGCCGACTTGTATCTCCGCAGCCGCACGCACCTGTTCGCAATCAGCGAACGCCGTTAGCGCCGTCGCGCCCCGTCGGGAACGCCATCGGCATCAGGCTGCGGCCTGCGCCAAGGCTCGGCGCAGCGCGCCCGCGGATACCGGTTTGGTCACGTAGTCATCCATCCCGGCGTTGACGCATCGCTCACGGTCGCCCTGCATCGCGTGGGCCGTCATGGCGATGATGGGCGTGCGCGTGAGGCGGCCACGCTCGAACTCGCGGATCGCCATGGTGGCGTCCAGACCGTTCATCGTCGGCATCTGCACGTCCATCAGGATCGCGTCAAACGCTCCGTGGGCCACCGCGGCAACGGCCGCCTCGCCGTTATCGACGATGGTGACGTGATGTCCGTCGCGCTCCAAGAGCGCGGCCGCGATCCTCTGGTTCACGAGATTGTCTTCGGCGATCAGCACGCGCAAGCCCGGCGATCGGGACGGCGCGTTCTGGACTGGGCTCTTGTCCTCCGGCCGCGCTCCGGATCGAAGCGCATCCAGGATCGCCCGCAACAGCTCTGCCTGCGTGAGCGGTTTGACGAGATACCTGGTGACGCCAAGCTCGCGGCAGCGCGCCGCGTCGCCGGCGCGATTGTCCGAGGTCAGCATCAGGATCGTTGGGCACTCCAGGTCCGGACGCGCCGCCATGGCGCCGACCATGCCAAATCCATCAGTCCCCGGCATCTGGCGGTCGAGGAGCACCAACGAAAATGGCTCGCCGCGCCGTGCCGCGTCCGCCAACGACTGGAGGGCTCCGTCGGCGTCGGCCACCGTCGTCGGTTTCATCTGCCAGTGCGTGACCATCGCCGCAAGGATGGCGCGGTTGGTGGCATTGTCGTCGACGATCAGAACCGCACGGTCGCAGAGGTCGGCGCGGTCGCGAGTGCTGGTCTCGCTGGCAGCGGCGGCGCTGGCGACCGCGAATGAAATCGAGAAGCGGAAGGTGCTGCCGCGGCCTTCGGCACTGGTGACGGAGAGGCGCCCGCCCATCACTTCGACGAGCCGCATCGAAATACTCAGCCCCAATCCCGTACCGCCGTATTTACGGGTCGTCGATCCATCCGCCTGCTTGAACGGCTCGAAGATGGTGGCCTGCTTGTCGGCCGGAATGCCGATACCGGTGTCGCGGACTTCGAAGACCACGCCGACACGCTCGTCTGACGCGCTCTCGATCGACACCCGCAACGCGATCTCACCCCGCTCGGTGAACTTGATCGCGTTGCCAATCAGGTTGACCAGGATCTCACCGAGGCGATGGGCATCACCCACGACGCGCTCGGGCACATCGGCGGCGACGTCGCAGACCAGCTCGATGCCTTTTTGATGTGCGCGCAGGGCCAGATTCTTGGTGGTGGTGCCGAGCGACGCGCGAAGGTCGAACGGCTGCGGGTCCAGATCGATTTGACCCGCTTCGATCTTCGAGAAGTCGAGAATGTCGTTGATGATGACGAGCAGCGAGTCGGCCGACGATTTCGCCATCTGCAGATAGTCGCGCTGGACCGCAGACAACTCGCTATCGAGCAGCAGTTCGGTCATGCCAAGGACACCGTTCATCGGCGTGCGAATCTCATGGCTCATGTTGGCGAGGAACTCACTCTTGGAACGACTCGCCGCCTGCGCGCTGTCGCGCGCCGCCCGCAGCTCGCGCGTGCGTTCATCGACGGTGAACACCAATTGCCGCTCGCGAACGCGCATCAGCCGAACGCGGTAGCGGTGCAGGCCGGCGCCGGCGCCGACCAGACCGACGACGCACACGGCATAGAACCACGCGGTTTGATGGAACCGCGGCGCAATGCTGAATGTGAGCGATGCCGCACCCACGGGGCCGCTGGCCGTCATCACACTGAATTTGTACGACCCCGGCGGCACGTTGGTGTAATAGGCGACGCGCCTGGTGCCGGCCTCCACCCAATCGTCGTCGAAGCCTTCGAGCTGGTACTTGAACGCCGCCAGGTGCGGTGACGACAGCCGCGTGGCGGTGTAGGCGATTTCGATCTCTCGCGCACCGCCGCGCGCCCGAATGGCGTCGATCGGCACCGAACGCTTGTCCAGACGAACGTCCTCGATCACGACGTGCGGCTCGATTCGATCGGCCGCGCGCGGCGTGGGATCGACGGCGACCACACCTTTGAGCGTCGGGAACCACAGCCGTCCGTCGCGGGTCCGCCACCCGGCCGGCTGCGCGTTGCCGCTGCCGTTGGCTTCCGAGCTTTTCATCCCGTCGGCGGTTCCGTAGGCCGTGCTGGTGATTCGCGCCGCGCTGCCGGCGGCATAGGCACCGAGCTGCTGGCGGCTGACGCTGAAGACGCCTTTGTTGGACGAGAACCACATCAAGCCGCGGTCGTCGGACAGAATGTGGTGCACCTTGTCGTCGAACAAGCCGATTGCGGCGGTGTAGTGCGTCAGACGCCCGTCGTGAAACCGGTAGAGTCCGGCACCCGAGGTGCCGATCCACATCGTCCCGTCCCCATCTTCGTGGAAGGCCGTGATGATCGCGGATTCGAGCCCGGGCAGAAACGTGAACCGATCCTTGGCGAGGAGCGACACGCCTCCGCCCTTGGTCGCGATCCACAACCGCTGCGCGCGGTCCTCGTGCAGCGGGCCAATCAGGTCGCTGGTCAAGCCGTCGGCCGTGGTAAAGACGCGAAGCCGGCCATTGCGGAGCCGGGCCAGACCGGCATCAGTGCCGATCCAGATGTCGCGGTCGACGGTCTCGCGAATCGAGTTCACCATCTCTCCGGGCAAGCCCTCGCGGCGCCCGAGCCCAAGCGTGATGCGATCGTTTTCGAGCCGATTGATGGAATGATCGTTGGCAAACCAGAGCGCGCCGTCGGCGGCCTCATGAATAGCCCGGATGCGGCCGCGGAACCCGGGCCGGTCGGCAAACGACTGCATCACGCCGTTGCGAAGACGATTCAAGCCGCGAACCGTGCCAAGCCAAACATCGCCGCGCCGGTCCTCAAGGACGGTGAACGCGACGTTGCTCGAGAGGCCCTGCGCTGTGGTGTAAGCGACGAACCTGCCGTCGCCGAATCGACTGAGGCCGCCGCCATTGGTGCCCACCCACAGATTGCCTTCGCGATCCTCGAGGAGGGCCTGAGGGGAGTCGTTGCGCAGTCCGTCGTCAGAGTCGAATGTGCTGCACAAGCCAGCCGGCGTGATGCGGGTGAGGCCGCCGCCGTTAGCGCCGAGCCACAGATTCCCATGGAAATCCTTGATCACCGCGCGAAGCTCCCGACTTGGCAGACACCCATCGGCGGTCCCCGGAACGAAGCGGCCGTTCTCGAACCGCGCCAGGCCGCCCTCGCTCGCCACCCACAACGTGCCGTCGTCCTCGCGCCACAGGGCCTTGACGGACGCACCGGCCAAACCGTCCGCCATGGAATAGTGCGGCCCCACCCGACCGCCCGCCACCAGCGCCAGGCCATTCAACGTCGCCACCCATACACCGCGCTCCGGATCGGCAAGCAGCCCCTGGATACGATTCGACGGCAGTCCGTCGACTCGGCGCGCCGCCTCGACGCGGTCCGCAGGCGAGACATAGACTCCGTCCTCTCGCGTGCCAATCCAGAGATCGCCCGAGGCATCCTGGACGACGGCCACGATGGACCGACCAACGTGAATGCCGACCGCGCTGAACCGGCCGTGGCGATATCGTGCGAGGCCGCCGTTATTGAATCCGATCCACAACGTGCCGTGGCGGTCCTCCATCAGCGCTGTGACGTGATTGTGCTGAAACGCCGGCTCGCGACTCTTGTCGTAGACGACGAACCGGACACCGTCGAACCGCACCAGGCCTTCCTGGGTGCCGAACCAGATGTAGCCATCGCGGGTCTGAACGATTGCGCTGACGGAATTCTGTGGCAACCCCTGGTCCGTGTCCCAGACGGAATGGACGTACTGCGAAATCGCCTTGAACGGATTCAGGGCATACGCTTGAGGCGCCGCGCCGACGAGGAGCACCGCCGCCAGCAGGACGGCGCGAGCGCCTGTCGTCACTGGTCCCGTGCCGCGTGCGTCCTGCAATATCGACCTGTCAACCATCATGGTGTTGTTCCCAAAAAACTGCTCCAGCCGCAGCGAACTGATGGCGTTGCTGCAAAGCCCGAGCCGTGATCGACGAGGCATCGTTGCCGCCAGTTGCACGGATTCACGCTAGAATTCCCGCGCCCCGGCCGCCTATGTGGGCGGTGCCCATCTCAGGGGAGTGCGGAGCACACAGCCGCACACCGCGGCGCAATGCGGGTAAACTGCGCGCAATCGTCATGGAATCTCCCAAGCCGGTCCTGCTGGTCGTCGATGATGACTCGCACGTGCGCACGCTGCTCGCGGCGCTGGGCAAGCGCCAGGGATTCGACGTCCTCACCTGCGACAACGGATTGGAAGGCATCGAGATGCTCCGGCGCC
Source organism: Acidobacteria bacterium RIFCSPLOWO2_12_FULL_67_14b (assembly GCA_001768615.1). GTDB lineage: Bacteria > Acidobacteriota > Vicinamibacteria > Vicinamibacterales > UBA2999 > 12-FULL-67-14b. The sequence continues at coordinate 6,732 of MELE01000058.1, forward strand.
GTCACATCGACCTGATGTTCCTCGACCTCCACATGCCGGACGTCAATGGGCTCGACGTCTTGAAGGCGACCCAGGAAACCAGCGACTCGACCCACGTCGCATTGATTACCGGTATGGCCTCGATCGACACGGCGGTTCAGGCGGTGAAACTGGGCGCCGAGGACTACCTACCGAAGCCGCTCGATCTGCCGCGGGTCACGGAGACGATGCAGGCCATCCGGTGGCAGTTCGAGACGCGCACGACCATCCACAAGAGCGACGCGGCGTTGGCGGAACAACTCGAGTTCCACGGCATAATCGGCCGGTCGCCCGTGATGACGGAGCTATTCGACCTAATCCGCCGGCTGGCGCCGCATGCCCGCAGCGTGTTGATCAGGGGCGAAACGGGGTCGGGCAAAGAGCTGGTCGCGCGCGCGTTCCATCGGCTGGGGCCACGCCGTGACAAGCGGTTTGTCACGGTGAACTGTTCCGCGATTGTCGAAACCCTCTTCGAAAGCGAGTTGTTCGGACATGTCCGCGGCGCCTTCACCGGGGCGTCGGACAACAAACCGGGATTTTTCGAGGCGGCCAGCGGCGGGACGCTGTTTCTGGATGAAGTCGGTGAGTTGCCGGCGACCGTTCAGGGCAAACTGCTGCGCGTGCTCGAGACGGGCGAGTTACAGCGGGTCGGTTCAGTCGAGGGACGAAGGGTGGACGTGCGAGTGGTTGCGGCGACGAACCGCGACCTTGAAAAGGAGGTCGAAGGCGGCGGATTTCGCAGCGACCTCTATTACCGCCTCAACGTCGTCGAGATCGTGGTGCCGCCGCTGCGCGATCGCGTCGAGGACATCCCGTACCTTACGGCCGCGTTTCTCCGTGAGTACTCGGCGGCCTTCAGCAAGGCGATTCCCGGACTCACGCCGAACGCCGAAACGGTGCTGGCACAGGGGGCGTGGCCCGGCAACGTGCGGCAGCTCCGCAACGTGATCGAGCGTGCCTGCCTGCTCTGTGAAGGCCACCTGCTGACGGAGCGCGACCTCGTGGGCGCGCTGGGAAGCGGCGGCGCAAGCGGATCACGCGCGACCGACGACGCGGCGCCTCCCGCGGTGCCGCCCTCGAAAGAGCAGGTCTCTGCCGCGCTGCACGGCGCGGGGGGGAACAAGGTTCTGGCGTCGCGCCGTCTCGGCGTCAGTCGTCGCGCGCTGTATCGGCTGATCGAAAAGCACCGCCTGGAGGCTTAGGTCGTCACCAGCGCCGCAGGCCTGCACCTGTCCAAAGTCTGGCGCACGCTGGTCGCGAGACTGGCTGGAGTGAAGGGTTTCTGAATGAACGTCACCCCGTCGGGCAGGTCCTGCATGGTCCGGCAGGTTTGCGCCGAATGTCCCGACATCAGCATCACTGGAAGGTTGGGCTGCAGCCCCCCGACCACTGAGAGGATTTCGGTCCCGCTCATCTCCGGTAACACGACGTCACTCAGCACGAGATCGATCGCCGGTGCCTGCCGGCCGATGATGTCAAGCGCGGCCCTCCCGTTCTCGGCAATCAGCACGGTGTAGCCGTGCCGTTCGAGTGCGAAACGGATTAACGTATGCACGGCGGGCTCATCTTCCACCACGAGCACGGTTTCGCAGCCGCGCGCGGGTGCCACTGCCGTGCCAGCCAGAGGTTTGTCGACGCGCGGCGGGGCGGCCCGCGGCAGTGCAATCCGGAAACAGGTGCCGCGCCCGGCAGGGCTCTCGACCTGAATCGTCCCGCCGCTTTGCTTCACGATTCCATAGACCGTTGCGAGCCCGAGGCCGGTGCCGGCGCCCACGCCCTTGGTGGTGAAGAACGGTTCGAAAATGTGCAGCAGGTGCTCCGCGGGAACGCCGCAACCGCTGTCCCGCATTTCGAGCGTCACCTCCTCGGCGCTCGTCTGGATCACGAGATCCAGCCGGCCTCCTCCACGCATCGCGTCCCGTGCGTTCACGGCGAGATTCATCAACACCTGTTCGAGTTGCCCGCGATCGGCGATCACGTAGGCGGCCTCGCCGGGGACGGTGGTCCGCAGCATCACGTCTTCCCCGACCACGCGCCGAAGCATCGCGCTAAAATCGGTCGCGACGCTGTTCAAGTCGAGCGTCGTCGGATTGAGCAGCTGCTTGCGGCTGAAGGCCAGGAGTTGGCGCGTCAACGCCACCGCCGACGTCGCCGATCGGTGGATCTGTTCCACATCGTGGCGGGCCCCAGCCGACAACGACTCGTCTTGCAGCAAGAGCTCGGTGAAGCCGAGCATCGCGGTCAGCAAATTGTTGAAATCGTGCGAGATGCCGCCGGCCAGGCGGCCCATGGCTTCCATGCGCTGCGCCTGGCGCAAGTGCGACTCGCTGGCGCACAGTGCCGCTTCCGCGCTCGCCTGCGCAACCTCGGCCCGTCGCTGCCACCGCCGCATTGCCACGCACGCAACGATTAAGCCGGCGACCGCCGTCATGAGAATCAATTCCATCGGCTTGCCTCCGTAATCCTGGCGCGGTCAGGCGACCGCTCTTGCGAGCCGCCTGAACATGGCGCGAACACGGGAAATGAGCACATCGGCCTCAAACGGCTTGACCAGGTAATCATCAGCGCCCATTTCGAGCACGCGCTTCTCGACACCGGCGCCGGTTTCGGAGGTGAGCACCATGACCGGCAGCGACGCCATCGACACGTCGCGGCGGAGCCGCTCGAGCGCCTGGAAGCCGTCCATACCGGGCATCATCAGATCCATCAGCAGGAGATCGGGCCGTTCGCGACGCGCCACCTCGAGGGCAATGGCGCCGTTGTCGGCTTCAAACACTTCCATGCCCTCTTTCTCGAGCAGCATTCTGACGAGCATTCGAATCATGCGGTCGTCATCGGTCACCAGGACTCGCGGCTGTTGACCGGCCCGCGGCGCCGCGCGCTGACCCGTGTCCTCGTTCAGGTCGGTCAACACGCGATCGACTTCCTCGAGCGAGGTCACGGCCTGCGCGACGAGCTGCAGCGCGGTCTCGCGCATCGACGCGCAACCGGCGCCACGCATTGCCGTGCGAATCTCACTCGCGCCGGCGCCGTCGCGGATCGCCTGCCGCAGCTCGTCATTCGGCACCAGCACCTCGGGAACCGCGACACGCCCGCGGTACCCGCTATGTTTGCAGCGGTCACACCCCTCGCCGGCCGACGCCTTCATCGCGGCAATCCCGGCCTGCACACCCAGGCGGCGCGCCGTGAGGTCGTCATTCACGATGCGGCAGAGCGGACACAGCGTCCGGACCAGGCGTTGGGCGACAACGGCGTTCAGACTCTCGGCGACTTTGAATGGCGGCAGACCGAGATTGAGCAGCCGGGTGATGGCCGACGCGGCGTCGGAGGTATGAAGCGAGCTCAGTACCAGATGGCCCGTGTAGGCCGCCTGGCCGACAACCTCGGCCACTTCACCGTCGCGGACTTCACCCACCATGATGATGTTGGGATCCTGGCGCAACACCGACCGCAAGACGCCGGCAAAGCCGTTGCCGGAAACTGAGTTCACGGGAATCTGCGTCACACCCTCCAGATACCGCTCAACCGGATCCTCCACGGTGACGATGTTGACCTTCCCGGTCCGCAGATACCGAAGGGCGGCATAGAGCGCGGTGGTCTTCCCCGAGCCTGTGGGGCCGGTAAACAACACGAGTCCGTCGGGTTTGCTCAACGCGCTGTGCACGCGCTTGGTGGCCACGGCGTCATAGCCGAGGGCTTCGAACGATTCGAACGACACAGCACTATCGATGACGCGCATCACGATCTTTTCGCCGTGGGTCGTCGGCAGCGCCGACAGGCGGACATCCAGCGGCCGACCCTCGACGGAGACGCGGAATGCGCCGTCCTGCGGTTTGCGCTTCGTCGCAATGTCGGTGCCGGCAAGAATCTTGAAGCGGTTGGTGACGCATCCCACCGCCGCGGGGGGCAGAGTCAACAGCGGCTCGAGGATTCCGCAGACGCGATGGCGGACCACGGCGCCGGCGATGCCCGGCTCGATGTGCACGTCGCTCGCGCCCGCGCTGATCGCCGCGGCCAGGATGCGATTACACAAGTCGATAACCGGTGAATCGCCGGCCGCGGCGGTGGTCATGATCTCGGCCGATTCGACCGCACCCGAATGACGGATCCGGTCGATCAGCTGTTCAACATCGCTCTCTTCGGAGTACGCGGCCTTGAGCGCCGCGACGACCTGCGAGCGAGCGGCGATCACGCGCTCGGGCCGGCGACCCGATGCAAACGCCAGATCGCGCTCCGCTTCGTCGTCAAATTCCACCGCGGACGCGTAGGTGAGCGTGCGATTGTCTTCCAGGAGCGGGAGCACGACATGACGGCTCGCGACGCGGTCGGGCACCAGCCGCAGCGCCAGCGCGCTCGGGACGACGCCTGTGAGATCGGCGAATTTGACGCCGTGGGCGTCGGCCAAGGCGCGATAGGCCGCGTCCTCTGACATCAATCCGCACGCAACGACGGCGTCGACGAGGGTCGTCGCGGATCGGGACGTCTCTTCAACCGCGCCGGCCAGTTCGACTTCACTGGCCAAACGGTGCTCCCGCATATATCGCGCGAATATTTCCTGCGATCGAGGTGCACACGATGGCGTGCGCCGCAACGGCATCCTCGTCGCGGATCGACCGCGCGTGGGGTCGGTGGCTTCGATCATGATTACTCCACGTGCCTCTTCAGCACGAAGCGTGCCGAGTCCTATCCTGTCATCTCGGGTCGTTTCCGGCCGCTTCCGCGACGCCGCAAAGCGTCAGGACCGTGCGCACACTCTGGGCGCACGGGGCCGCACAGTGCGGCCGGGTCAAACGACGACAGATCTGGCGGCTTCTTGATCGGCAGGCTCTTTGCAGTTCCCGCGCCTATGAACACGAGACAGCCGGCATTGGATCTCACGGTCGTGGAAAGCCTGCGCGAACTGCAGACGCCCGGAGGGCCTGACCTGTTCGAACAACTGACCGTCGCCTTCCTCGAAGACGCACAAGCGCGCCTTACCGACCTTCGGCAGGCAGTGGCTGGAAACGATCGTACCCAAGCGCAGCGCGCCGCCCACAGTCTGCGCGGGATGTGCGGCGCCATTGGCGCGACTGAGATGGCCGCATTGAGCGATGAGCTCGAACGCACCGCGGTGGCCGCGAGCGTCGATGCGCGCCTCGCCGCCGGACTCGAGCGCGAGTTTTCATGTGTCGCTACAGCGTTGCGCGCCCTTCTTCGAACGTCCGGGAACGCGCCGCCGGCGTGACGGCGCCGGCGGAACAAGCCGGCAGTCTTCCGCGGTTGCAACTCGTCGCGGCGCTGTTAAGATACGCCAGCGGACGCCTGGAGTACCGTGTCAGTAATACCTTCCACTCCCGATCGGCGCCACTCTCTGCGATCGCAGCTTCCACTGCTCGTCTTCGCCGCCACCACCATCGTGTTGGGCGTGTTTCTGTGGCTCGCCTACCGCGAGGTTGAGCGCACCGTGCTGCAAGTCGCGGGCGATCGGGCGCAAACCTCGGCCGACCAAATCAGCAACCTGTTCGCCGGCCAAAGCGCTGAGCGATTTCGAGCAATGGTCCGGGCCGCGTCGGACGAGTCGATCCGGGCATTTGCGCAGGATCCGACGACCGGCGATCGAGCGGCGGCCGAGCGTGCGCTCGCAGCGTTGCGCACCAGTGTGGAACTCTGGAGCGCGGACGGCGAGTTGCTGCTGTCGGTGACGCCGGTTGGCGGGCTGGCCGCGGGCGTCGACAGGGTGGCGCCGAAGGGCTGGGCCACCGAGATCGTGCGCGCGGACAACCGGCTCTTCACGCAGACGGTGGTGGAGGTGACGGCCGGACGCGGGATTGCGCCGGCGGTGTCGGCGCGGCCGTTGGCATACCTCGTGACGCGGTGGTTACTCACGCTCACGCCACCAGATCTCTTCGAACGCCTGATGGGCACTGGCACCGTTCTCCTGGGAGCGAGGAGCGGTGGGGCGTGGACTAACTTCAAGGATCTCGTTCAGCCGCCGAACGTGGATGTCAGCCAGCTGCGTGGCGTGATGGAAGATTGGGCCGCGGACGGGTCGCGACGCATCGGCGCGCTCTCCGACGTGTCCGGATCACCGTGGACGATTTGGGTCGGCTATCCGCGGGCGGCCATCCTCCAGCCCGCACGCGAGTTCTTGAGGCGCGCGACGATCGCGGCGCTGATCTTCGTGGCTCTGGCCCTGATCCTTAGCCGCTTGGTGACACGGCGAATTACCTCACGCCTGATCAACTTGAGTCGCGCCGCTGCGGCGATGGCGGCAGGCGATTACTCGCAGCGGGTCGCCATCAGGCGTCGGGATGAGATCGGCCAGCTTGGCCAGGACTTCAACACGATGGCGGCCCATGTGGCCGCCGCGCAGGACGACCTCGAAGCGCAGATCACGGAGCGCAAGCAGGCGGTGGAGGCGTTGATGGAAAGCGAGCGCGCCTATCGATCGACGTTCGATGAGGCGCCGGTCGGCATCGCCCACACCAGCCTCGACGGTCGACTCCTGCGCGTGAACGGTCGATTGAGCGCACTCCTCGAGTATGCGCCGTCGGAACTCCTTGCAGTCGAGCTGGCGATGCTGATTCATGCCGACGAGCTCGGTGAAGACAGCGAGGGACGCCGGCAGGTCCTCGCCGGCACCATCGAGCAATTCGCGCGCGAAGGCCGGCTGCGGACGCGGACCGGCACGTTCGTCTGGGTGGCAATGTTCGTGAGCCTGTATCGCGACAGCGCGGGCAATCCCGCCTACTTCATTACGATCATCACCGATATTTCGGAGCGGCGGCGCCTGGAAATCCAGCTTCGGCAGGCGCACAAAATGGAGGCCGTCGGGCGCCTGGCCGGCGGCGTGGCGCACGACTTCAACAACCTGCTGACGGCGATTCTCGGTTTCAGCTTCATGTTGCTGGAGGACTTGGCCGCGGACGATCCGAACCGCTCCGCGATCGTCGAGATCCAGCGGGCGGGCGAGAGTGCCGCCACGCTCACCAAACAGCTGCTCGCGTTCGGCCGCCAGCAGATTCTCCACCTTGAAGTTCTCGATTTGAACGCGGTGGTCCGCCACATCGATGCGCTTCTCCAACGCGTTATCGGCGAAGACATCGATCTCGTGTTGCGGCTGGCGGCCGGCGTCGACCCGATCAGCGCCGACGCGGGCCAGATCGAGCAGGTGATCATGAACCTGGTGATCAACGCGCGCGACGCGATGCCGACCGGAGGCATGCTGACGATCGAAACCGCGAATGTCGATCTCGACCGCGCGCACGTGGCGCGACATCCCGCCGCGCGCGAGGGTCGCCACGTGATGCTCGCAATTACCGACACCGGTGTCGGCATGCCCTCCGAGGTTCAAGCGCAAATCTTCGAGCCGTTTTTCACGACCAAAAAGCGGGGCGAAGGAACCGGCTTGGGCCTCGCCACCGTCTACGGCATCGTCAAGCAGAGCGGCGGCTGGATCTGGGTGTACAGCGAGATCGGACAAGGCACGACGTTCAAGGTCTACTTCCCGCTCACCAGCGCGCCGTCGCGTCTCCAGCTGCCCGCCGAGCCTGCCCACCCCCTCGGGGGCCATGAAACCGTCCTGATCGCGGAAGATCAGGCCGAGGTGCGGCTGGTGGCGTCGACCGCCTTGCGGCGCATGGGTTACGGCGTGCTGGAAGCCTCGAGCGGCGAGGAGGCGCTGGCCGTCGTCCAGGGACATGCCGGCGCCATCGACCTCCTGCTCACCGACGTCGTGATGCCGGCGATGAACGGCCGCGAGCTGGCTGAGGCCGTCAAATCGCTTCGTCCCGGCATCCGCGTGCTGTACGCGTCAGGCTACACGGACCATGCGATCGTGCGCCATGGCATACTCGACGCCGGCGTCGCCTTCATTCAGAAGCCCTTTACGCCTAGCACCCTGAATACCAAGGTCCGCGAGATCCTCGACGCCGCGCTCTGACCGCGGCGTGGTGCGCACACCCGCCGCACACCCAGGCAGCGACGCGTGATCGGCAATATTCCTCGTGTTTCGGCGTGTTCCGCCATTGTTCGCACGCGGCCCCATTCTTGCTCTCCGGGATAGCGCGGCATTGGAAATCCGCCAATTTCTCGGACGACAATGATTATGGATTTCACACAACCGCGGATCCACATGGGGTCGCGCATGCGCCTGGTGACCCTGGCGCTGCTGCTCGTTCCGGCTACGGGTTTCGCCCAAACACCGGATCCCGATTGGCTGCAAAGCATTGACGAGTTGATGGCTGTCGAGGTGACGTCCGCCTCCAAACGCGAGAAGCGTCTGGCCGACACGGCCGCCGCGGCCTTCGTCCTCACCCGCGATGACATTCGGCGCTCAGGCGCGAACACCGTCCCCGGCCTCCTGCGGCTGGTGCCCGGCTTGCAGGTCGCGCAAATGGACGGCAACAAATGGGCCATCACCGCGCGCGGCTTCAATAGCCGGTGGAGCAACAAGCTCCTGGTGATGATCGACGGCCAGAGCGTGTATTCCGATCTGTTCTCAGGCGTGTACTGGGACGCCCTCGACGTGCCGATCGACCTGATCGAGCGCATCGAGGTCATTCGCGGGCCCGGCGGCAGCTTGTGGGGCGCCAACGCGGTGAATGGCATCATCAACATCATCACGAGAACGGCGCCCACCGGCGGCGCCGCCAGCGGCACACTTGGCTCGCTCGGTCTCTCGACCGGCTCGCTGCGTTACGCGGCG
>MELE01000059.1:0-18992 GCA_001768615.1 Acidobacteria bacterium RIFCSPLOWO2_12_FULL_67_14b
CCGCTGGCGCGACACCATCACGCCGGGCGCGCGCCTCGACATCACCGCCGAAATGGGCGGCCTCACCCTCGCCATCGTCGGCGAGACCCTGTTCTCGAGCGACGTGCAGAGCGACACGGATGAAGTCCGCGAGGCGCTCGCCGACGCGGTGGCGGGATTCGGCGTCGCGTTCCTGCCGGGGATCGAGTATCTCGAGAAGCTGCCGATTCCGGTCTTCATCCGCGTGCGCAGGGCGCGCGAGCGGCTGGACCGCGTGATTCGTCGCGTCATTGCCGCGCGGCGGGATGACGCCGACAAACCTTCCGCCTTCGCGCAAGGCGTTTCGGCGGACAAGAAAGGTTTGTCGCCACATGAGGGTTTGTCCCCGCAAAAGGGGGACCTTGTCTCCATGCTGCTCGCGGCGCGCGACCCGGAGAATCCCAACGCCGCCGGCATGAGCGATCAGCAGATTCGCGACGAGGCCCTGACCATCTTTCTCGCGGGTCACGAGACCACCGCGAACGCGATGGCGTGGACGTGGCACTTGCTCGGATCGGCGCCGGAGGTCGAGGCACGGCTACACGAAGAGATCGATCGCGTGCTCGGGGACAAAGGTTTGTCCCCACGCATCCCCACCGTTGAAGACGTCCCGAAGCTCGAATGGACGCGCGCGATCGTCTCCGAATCGATGCGCCTCTACCCGCCCGCGTGGACGATGGGGAGGAGGGTGATCGAGCCGCACACGATCGGCGGTCACACGATCGAAAAAGGCGCGCTCGTGATTTTCAGCCAGTATGTCGTCCACCGCGACCCGCGATGGTGGGACGAGCCGGACGCTTTCAGGCCCGAACGCTGGCTCGTGGAACCCGCATCCCGGAGCCCGGCGCCCGGAGCCCGGCCCAAGTACGCCTACTTTCCCTTCGGCGGCGGCGTGCGCCTCTGCATCGGCGAGTCCTTCGCGTGGACCGAGGCCATCCTGTTGCTCGCCACCATCGCGCAACGCTGGCGCTTGACGCGCACGGAAGACCCACCCCCGGTTCCCGAACCGCGAATCACGCTTCGTCCGAAGGGCCTGTTCATGCGGGCGACGGCACGTTAGGCTCACAAGCTTCGGGTTCTTCGTGGTCGCATTCTGGTTGGGTTGTGTTTCTGTGTTTCCGTGTGAGGCATTTGGTCTATAGTGCGCATCACGACAAACCTAAAGGTTTGTCGCCACACTTTGAGGTGACCCATGCGCCGTATCGGCCTCGTCTGCACTCTGGTCTTCGTCGCCGTTGTCTCGGCACCTCAAGCTCAAACTTCCACGTGGCGCCCCGTCGTCCTCTCCGACACCGGGATGATTGCGTCGGGCCATGCGCTGGCGTCTGAGGCGGGCATCCGCATCCTGAAATCCGGCGGCAACGCCATCGATGCCGCGGTGGCGGCATGGGCCGTGCAAGGCCTCACCGAGCCCGAGATGACCGGCCTCGGCGGCGACATGTTTATGCTGATCTACCTCGCCAAGACCGGCGAGGTGAAGTTCATCAACGGCAGCGGTGTGGCGCCGATGGCGGCCACGGTCGACTTCTACAAGGGCAAGGGCGGCCTGCCGAGCGACGGCATCCTGTCGGTCAGCGTGCCCGGCGCGGTGGCGGGCGCGGAGCTGGCGGCGAAGACGTACGGCACCAAGCCACTCGCCGACCTGCTGGCGCCGGCCGCCGAGCTCGCCGAGCGCGGGTTCCCGATCTCCGAATCGCTCGCGGGCGCCATTCGCGGCAGCACGCAGAAGATGTCGCCGTCGGCGAAGAAGATCTGGTTCAACGGCGCCACGCCGCTCGGCTTTGGCGACCGTGTGGTCCAGAAGGACCTGGCCGCGACGCTCAGGGAGATCGGCACCCGGGGCAGCGCCGCCTTCTACCAGGGGCCGATCGCCGAGATGTTCGCCGCCTACATGAAGGCCAACGGCGGCCTGATCGATCGGCAGGACCTCGCCGCCATCAGGGCCAACGAAGACACGCCGATCCACATCAACTACAAGGGCGTCGAAGTCTACGAGTGCCCGCCCAACTCGCAGGGCTTCGTGATGCTGCAGGCGCTCAACATCCTCGAGGGGATGAACGTGCGCTACATGCGCCACAACAGCGCGCCCTACCTGCACGCGGTCACCGAGTCGCTGAAGCTGGCGTTCGCCGACCGCAACAAGTACGTGGCCGATCCGAAGTTCACCCCCGACATCCCGATGCGCGAGCTGCTGTCGAAGGAGTACGCGACCGTGCGGCGGGCGCTGATCGATCCGGACAAGGCCATCGCCGGCGAGGCGCCGTTCGGCAACCCGCGCCGGCCCGCGACGTCGATGCCGCGGCAGATCGCCTACGCGTCACCGCAGCCGTCACCCGACGGCGCCACCGTGATCGAGGGGGTCGAAGACGGCCACACGACGTACCTCTCCGTGGTCGACAAGGACCGCAACATGGTGTCGGTCACCTCGTCGCTGCTCAGCCTGTTCGGCAGCGGCCACGTGGTCGAGGGCGCCGGCTTCATGTTGAACAACCGCATGGCCTATTACGGCCTGGATGAAGACGACGTCAACGTGCTCAGGCCCGGAAAGCGGGTGCGGCAGACGATCAACCCGGCGCTGGCGCTCAAGGACGGCAAGCCCTACATGGTGTTCGGCACGCCCGGCGCCGACACGCAGCCACAGGCGCAGCTGCAGTTCTTCCTCAACGTCGCCGAATTCGGGATGAACGTGCAGCAGGCGCTCGAGCAGGGGGCGGTTGTGAGCACGTCGTTCAGGAGCTCGTACTATCCGCACCCGGCCGAGGGCACCCTGCAGGTGCCGGCCAGCCTGCCGAAGCACGTGCTGGACGAGCTGTCCGCGATGGGGCACAAGCTCGATATCCGCAACGTCCGGGGCGTGGGGTCGGTGAAAGCGATTGTCATTCATCCCAGGACGGGCGTCCTGATGGGCGGCGTCAGTCCCACGCGCGACAGCTACGTAATGGCATATTGACGCGTGTCCTGCATGCGTGCAAGATACGCGGATTAAATACGGACAAACCTGAAGGTTTGTCCCCACGGCTCATTCCGGCGACTCATCCCGGCGGCATCGCATTTCTTTCGTCGTCCATCGGCTGCAACCCATACGGGAGGGTACCCATGCGTCGTAGGTTCGGTCTTGCACTCCTGCTCGTCCTCAGCTGCGCGTCCCTGACATTCGCCCAGGCAGTCACTTCCGGCACCGGCGCCGTCAACGGTAGGGTGACCGATGCGTCACAGGCCGTGATGCCCGGCGTCACGGTGACGATCACGAGCCCATCGCAGATGGGCACGAGAACGGCGGTCACCGACGCCGACGGCGCGTATCGTTTCACCGCCGTCACGCCGGGCGACTACGTGGTGCTGTTCGAACTGGCCGGGTTCTCGACGGTCCGGAACGAGGGCATCCGCGTCAGCCTGGGCTTTACGGCCACGGTCAACACCGAGCTGAAGGTCGCCTCGCTCGAAGAGTCGATCGTCGTCACCGGCCAGTCGCCGGTGGTCGACACCTCGGCGACCTCAATCGGCAACACGTTCGACGCCAAGCAGCTGTCGGCGCTGCCGACGTCACGCGACTACTTCTCGCTGCTCGCCGGCTCGCCCGCCGTGCAGATGGCGCGCATCGACGTCGGCGGCAGCACCAACGGCACGCAGCAGGGCTTCGTCGTCTATGGCACGTCGGGCCAGGTCCGCGTGATCTTCGAAGGCCTGAATGCGACCGAGGCCACGGGCGCGTTCGGCAACTATCCCGACATCGGCGGCATGGAGGAAGTGCAGATCAACACCGCGGCGCATTCGGCCGAAGCCTCCACGCCGGGCGTGCAGTCACAGTTCATCAGCAAGTCGGGCGGCAACCAGTTCCGCGGCACCTTCTACGGCGGCTATTCGCCGGAGAGCTGGCAGGGCTTCAACATCGACGCCGATCAGATCGCCCGCGGGCTGACCAGCGGCGGCGGCCTGCAGCCGCAGGACGTCAACCGCCTCTCCTCCTACCAGGACGAAAACATCGGCGTCGGCGGCCACATCGTCAAGGACAAGATGTGGTGGTACGGCTCGTACCGGCACCAGGACATCAAGGCGCGCTTCGTCAACTTCCCGGTCAAGCCGCAGACGACGATCCTCAACAACTACAGCGCGAAGCTCACCTACAACCTGTCGACGAACAACAAGTTCATCGGCTACACGCAGCCGTCGCAGAAGAAGCAGCCGCAGCGCTTCGACTCATGGCTGCTGGGTGTCGACACCGGGATCAACACCTCTGAAGCGACGACGTGGAACCAGAACTTCTGGGCGTGGGTGCACAAGGCGGAGTGGAACGGCGTGCTCAGCGACAACGCGTTCGCCGAGATTCGCGGCGGCCAGTACGGTTACGACTGGACCAACGGCGTCAACGGCACCGGCCTGCGCTACGAAGACATCGGCAACAACCAGATCCAGGGCCGCAACCGCAACTGGGCGCGCGAGCGTCGCCGCGACCAGGTGCTGGGCAGCGTGAGCTACTTCAAGAGCGGCTGGGGCGGCGACCACAACTTCAAGCTCGGCGGCGAGGTTTTCCACGAAACCGTGACCGACGTCTTCATCGACGGCTTCGAAGAGGACATCCTGCACGTGATGCAGAACGGCGCCAAGCTGGACGTCATCTTCTTCCAGCCCGGCGAGTCGACCGGCGGGCTGATGACCTACGGCGCGTTCATCCACGACACCTGGCGCGCGAACAGCAAGCTGACGTTCAACATCGGCGCGCGGATCGATCGCTATCGCGCCTTCTCGCCCGAGCAGAAACACCCGGCCAGCCGCTTCAATCCCACCGCGCAGACCTTCGCCGCCGTCGACAACTACATCGCCTGGAACCTGCCGGCGCCGCGCCTGGGCATGACCTACGACTTGCTGGGCAACGGCAAGACCGTGATCAAGGCCAACTACGGTACCTATTGGTGGAACCCGGGCGCGGATTTCGTGTTCAATATCAGCCCCAACGCATCGCAGTGGTGGCGCCGCCATCGCTGGACCGACCTGAACAACAACAACCGGTGGGAGCCGGGTGAAGAAGGCGCGGTGCCGACCTCGACCCGCGGCGGCGCGGCGACCGAATCGCTCGATCCAAACCTGAACGACACCCATACGAAGGAGTTCGCGACGTTCCTGGAACGTGAGCTGATGGCGAACTTCGGCGTCCGCGCCGGCTACGTGTGGCGGGGCGTTCGTGACCCGTATGCGCGCATCAACATCGCCCGGCCCTACTCGGCATACACGGTGCCGGTGTCCGTGCCCGATCCGGGACCGGATGGCCGCATCGGCACGCCGGATGACGGCCCGCCGATTGCCGCATTGGATCTGGCGCCGGCGTTCCGCGGGATCGCGCCAATCAACCAGACCACCAACGTCGACGGCGCCGCCTCCGACTACCACACGTTCGAGATCACGGGCACCAAGCGGATGAGCAACCGCTGGAGCCTGATGGCGTCGTACGGCCGGACGAAGAGCTACGACCAGGCCAGTGCGATCCAGGGCAACGCGATCCGCAGCAACGGCCTGCCCGTGAGCCCGAACGACAAGATCAACAACGACGATGGCCGTTTCGTCTACACGCGCCAGACCGTCAAGCTGAATGGCACGTGGAACTCGCCGTGGTGGGACATCTCGTTCTCGCCGATGCTGCGCTATCAGCAGGGCATCCCGTTCGGCCGCACGTTCGCGTCGAGCCTGAGCTACGGCAGCGTCCGCTTCCTCGCCGAGCCGATCGGCACGCGCCGGCAGGACGCGATCTCGATCGTCGACCTGCGCGTGGAGAAGACCCACCGGTTCGGCCCGCGGGACCTCTCGGTGTTCTTCGATCTTTACAACCTGACCAACGCCAACCCGGCGCAGAACCTGCAGTGGAGCTCGGGCACGGCGTTCAACCGCCCGCTGAGCATCGTGCCGCCGCGGCTGGCGCGGATTGGAGCGAAGCTGAACTTCTAACCAAATGCATCCACGGAAACACGGAAGCACAGAAACACAGAGAACCGACTCTTAAAGGCCAGACGCATTTCGAAATGGTTTTGTGTGTTTCAGTGTTTCCGTGTTTCTGTGTGATGCATTGATGCCGGGCGGTAACATGGGCAGGGATGCCCGTACTCGCCGCCGACAATCTCCACAAAACCTACGTCTCCGGTGACTCGCGGGTGGCGGCGCTGGCCGGCGTGTCGTTTGCGATCGCGGCCGGCGACTTCGCCGCCCTCATGGGGCCGTCGGGATGCGGCAAGTCGACGCTGCTGCACCTGTGCGGCGCGATGGATCGGCCGAGTGAGGGCCGGCTCGAGCTCAACGGCCGCGACCTGGGCACGCTCGGCGACGACGAGCTGACGCGGGTCCGCCGGGAGCAGGTCGGGTTCGTCTTCCAGTTCTTCAACCTCCTGCCGACGCTGACCATCGGCGACAACATCGCGCTGCCCTGCCTGCTGGGCGGCATGAAGGGGGCCGAGGCCGACCGGCGCGCGCGGTCGCTGGCCGATCGCGTCGGCATCTCGCATCGGCTCGGCCACTACCCGCAACAGGTGTCGGGCGGAGAGATGCAGCGCGCGGCAATCGCCCGGGCGCTCGTGCATCAGCCCTCGCTGCTCGTCGCCGACGAGCCGACCGGCAACCTCGATTCGGACAACGGCGCGCGCGTCCTGGCGCTGCTCGCCGAGCTGAACAGAGAAATGGGCGTGACCATCCTGCTCGCCACCCACGCCGCCGAAGTCGCCGCCGCGGCCTCCCGCGTCATGCGGATGCGGGATGGGAAGTTCGAGGACGACAAACCTAGAGGTTTGTCGCCACGCTAAGGACATGAGACGGCTGTTCGCCCGCTTCATCGTCCGGCCGCTGCTGCAGGAGAAGCTCCGCACCGCGACCACCGTGATCGGCGTGGCGCTGGGGATCGCGGTGGTGGTGGCGATCCAGCTCACCAACGCCAGCTCGGTGCGCGGCTTCGAACGGGCGCTCGAGACCGTGGCCGGCAAGACCGCCATCGAGGTCGTCTCCAGCGGCGCCGGGCTCGACGAGACGCTGCTGCCGTCGCTCGGGTGGCTGCGCGAATACGGCGGCATGAGCCCGATCATCGAGGGCAGCGCCGCGCTCGTGATCGGCGACGTCAAGACGCTGTCGCGGCGCCAGCTGGAGGCCGTCAAGATTCTCGGCGTCGACATCCTGCGCGACCAGCCGTTCAGGGATTACCAGTTGCTCGAGATGGCTGACGACAAACCTGAAGGTTTGTCGCCACCAGTCGCTGAAGGTTTGTCGCCACCAGTCGCTGAAGGTTTGTCGCCACCAGTCGGCACGCCGCCACCGGACAGCGTCACGACGCAGAAGTTTCTCGAGATCCTGACCGACGAGCGATCGATCGTGATCACCGAGAAGCTGGCGCGGCGCCGCGGCTTCGAGGTCGGCGGCACGATCCGCCTGATGATCGGCGATCGCGTGCGCGACTACATCGTCGGCGGCGTGCTGAAGGACGAGGGCCCGGCGCGGGTGCTCGACGGCAACTTCATGCTGATGGACATCGCCGCGGCGCAGCTGGCGTTCGATCGAATCGGGCGGATCGATCGGCTCGAAATCCTGCTGCCGGAAGCGGCGGACCTCGACGGTTCGATCGCGGCGATCGCGGCGCGCCTGCCGCCCGGCCTGTCGGCGCAGCGCCCCGGCCGCCGCGGCGAGCAGGTGGAAACCATGCTCACGGCCTTCCACACCAACCTCACCGCCCTCTCCTGGATCGCCCTCATCGTCGGGCTCTTCCTGGTCTACAACACGGTGACGATTTCGGTGGTGGCGCGGCGGGAAGAGATCGGCACGCTGCGGGCGCTGGGCCTGAGCCGGGCGAAGGTGCTGGCGCTGTTCCTCGGCGAAGCGGCGGCGCTGGCCGTCGCCGGCATCGCGCTCGGCCTCGGGCTGGCGCGCCTGCTCGCCGACGTCGCCGTCGGCATGACGTCGGCCACCGTCAGCACCCTCTACATCGCCACGGTGGCGGCGCCGCCGGACATGGCGTCGGGCCACGTGTGGCTGGCCGTCGCGATCGGGCTGCCGCTGTCGCTGCTTGCGGCCGCGGTGCCCGCGATCGAAGCCAGCCGGGTGCCGCCGACGGCGGCGATGCGCGGGCACGACACGCTCGAGATGCGCACACGGCTGCGGCCGGTGATGCTGGTGGCGCCGCTCGTGGTGCTGGCCCTGGCCTACGGCCTCGCGCTGCTGCCGGCGATCGGCCGCCGGCCGATGTTCGGCTACGCCTCGTCGTTCGCGATCGTGATCGGGGCTTCGCTACTGGTGCCGGCGATCATGTTCGGTCTCGCCGCCCTCAGCCGGTCGACGCTGCGCCGCCGCCTCGGTGTCGAAGGGCTGCTGGCGCACGCCAACCTCACCGCGGCGATCCCGCGCCTGTCGATCTCGGTCGCGGCGCTGTCGGTCAGCCTGTCGATGATGGTGGCGATCGCGGTGATGATCGGCAGCTTCCGTGAGACGGTGGTTTACTGGGTGGGCCAGACGCTGCAGGCCGACCTGTTCATCGGCCCCGGCATCCGCCCCTCCGTGGGCTCATCACAGACCGTGTCGGAGGAGGTGATCGCCGCGGTGGGCGCGCATCCCGAGGTCGTGGCCCTCGATCGCTTTCGCAACGTCGACCTCGTCTACGAGGGCAACCTCGCGGTGCTCGGCGCCGGCACCTTCGACGTGGTGCTGTCGCACGGCACGCTGCTGTTCAAAAGCCCGGCCGACGCGCGGGCGCGGCTGCGCCAGGCCATCGGCCAGGACGCGGTGATCATCTCCGAGGCGTTCGCCAACCGCTACGGCAAGCAGGACGGCGAGACGCTGACCCTCGAGACGCCGCACGGGCCGATGGATTTCACCGTTGCGGCGGTGTTCTACGACTACGCGAGCGATCGCGGCGTGGTAGTGATGGATCACGGCACGTTCCGCCGTCACTACGGCGACCTGCCCTCCTCGGGTGTGGCCGCATACCTGAAAGACGGCGCCGATCTGGAGCGGGTCCGCGGCGAAATGCTGGCCCGGCTCGACGAAGGCCACCGCGCGTTCATCTACAGCAATCGCACGCTTCGCACGGAGGTCCTCCGCGTCTTCGACAGCACGTTTGCCATCACCTACGCGCTGGAACTGATTGCGATCGTGGTGGCCATGCTGGGCGTGGCCGGCACGCTGCTGACGCTCGTGCTCGAGCGCCGGCGCGAGCTGTCGCTGCTGCGCCTCACCGGTGCCGACCGCCGGCAGGTGCAGCGCATGGTGATCATCGAGGCGGCGCTGATCGGCGCCGTCAGCCAGGGCATCGGCCTCGCCGTGGGCTTTGCCCTGTCGATGGTCCTGATCTACGTCATCAACGTGCAGAGCTTCGGCTGGACCATCCAGTTCCACGTGCCGCTCGCCTTCCTGGTGCAAGCGACCATCGTCGTGATCATCGCGACGTCGATTGCCGGCATCTATCCCGCCCGCCGCGCGGCGCAACTGGTGCTGACCCATGACGAATAAGGTGCTTCGGTGCTTGGGTGCGTGGGTGCTCGGGTGCGGGTTCGGGAGCGGGTTCGGGAGCGGGTTCGGGAGCGGGTTCGTGAGCGGGTTCGTGAGCGGCGCGATCGTTAACGCGCAATGGAAGGAAGCGGCCGTCGGTTATTCGTTCAGCTTCCCGCGCGATCATGCCAGCCACCCCGACTACAAGATCGAGTGGTGGTACTACACCGGCAACGTCGCCGCCGCCGACGGCCGGCGCTTCGGCTACCAGGTGACGTTCTTCCGCGTCGGCATCGATGCGGCGCCGGCGAACCCGTCGCGCTGGGCCATTCGCGATCTGTTCATGACCCACCTCGCGGTCAGCGATCTCCGGGGCCGGCGATACCGCTATGCCGAAAAATTGACGCGCGGAGGGCCGGGCCTCGCAGGCGCGGCGACGGATCAGTACCACGTGTGGAACGAGGACTGGACCGCCGCGCTCGACGACCGCGGCCGTCACGTTCTTCGCGCCCTGGATCCACAGGCGGGCATCGACCTCGTGCTCGATCCCGGCAAGCCGCCGGCCATCAACGGCGTCGGCGGCATCAGCCAGAAGGGCGCGCAAGCGGGAAACGCGTCGCACTACTACTCGCTGACGCGCATGCCGACGCGCGGCACGGTCACCGTGGATGGCGAGCGCGTCGAGGTCACCGGCCACAGCTGGATGGATCACGAGTTCGGCACCAGCTTCCTCGAGCCGGAGCAGCGCGGCTGGGACTGGCTGTCGATCCAGCTTTCTGACGGGCGCGACCTGATGCTCTATCAGTTGCGGCGCTCGGACGGCACCCGGGGTGGAAGCCGCGATCCGCGATCGAGCGGCACCGTGGTCGCCGCCGACGGCCGGACCACGCACCTCGCCAACACCGACTTCACGCTGACGCCGGGCCGCCGCACCTTCCGCTCCGCCAACGGCGCCGTCTATCCGGTCGAGTGGACCCTGGCCATCCCGTCGCAGCAGATCGCGCTGCAGGTCACCACCCCGCTCGACAACCAGGAGCTCGACCTCGGCCGCTCCACCGGCGTCGCTTACTGGGAAGGCGCGATCGACGTCACCGGCCGCAGCGGAGGCCAGCCCGTGAGCGGACGCGGCTACCTCGAGATGACCGGCTACAAAGGCAGCCTGGGCCGCGTGCTCTCGGGACGATGAGCCGCATCGCCGTCGTCGGTGCGGGCATTGCGGGATTGACGGCGGCGACGACGCTCGTGAATCGCGGCCACGCCGTGGTGGTGTTCGAGAAGTCACCGTGGCCCGGCGGACGGACGGCATCGAGGCACATTCGCGACGTCGAGATGGCGCGCGGATCCACCGACCTCGCCTTCGATCACGGCGCGCAGTACTTCACCGTCCGGGATCCGCGCTTCGCCGCCGCGGCGGCCGCCTGGGAGGCCGGGCGGCTCGTCTCGAAGTGGAGGGCCCGCATCGTCAGTTTCGACGGCGAGGGCTGGGACGAGGTCGAGGCGGGAACGGATCGCTACGTGGGCATCCCCGGAATGGGCGCCGTGGCCGAGGCGATCGCGGCAGGGCTCGACGTGCGCTACCGCGAGCGCGTCGCGTCAATCGAGCCGCTCGCGCGCGAATTCGATCGCGTGATCCTCGCCGTGCCGGCCGACGAGGCGCGCCCGCTGGTGGCCCACCTTCCCGGGTTGTCCGCCAGGATCGCACCGGTCGTGATGCAGCCATGCTGGGCCGTGCTGGCCGCCTTCGAAGCGCGCGTGGCCGCACGTTTCGACGCCGCGTTCGTGTCGGGCAGCCCGCTGGGATGGATCGCGCGCAACCAATCGAAGCCGAAGCGGGACTGGAAACTCGACACCTGGGTGCTGCACGCCACCACGACGTGGAGCGCCGCTCACGTGGACGATGAGCCGGATCGCGTGGGCGCATTCCTGATGGAGGCGTTCGAAGACCTGGTGCACGCCGGCCTGCCGCGCGCGTTCTTCGCCACGGCGCATCGCTGGCGCTACGCCGCGGCCGATCCGCCGCTCGCGATCGGCGCACTGCACGACATCGAGGCGAAGGTCACGCTGTGCGGCGACTGGTGCGCAGGCTCGCGCATTGAGGACGCCTTCTTGAGCGGTCTTGCAGCAGCGGAGTCAACAGAAACCTAGGAATTCTTCGTGGCCCTTCGTGGTGATCTTCGTGTTCTTCGTGGTTTCTTTGTTACTCCTCGGCCTTAGGTGCTTTCTTCTTGTTGCTCTTCACGACCCGGCCGCGCTCGCCGCCGGTCCAGCGCATCTGCACCAGCGTGCCAAACGCGCCGAGCGCCAGCCACGCCCACGGGAGCCAGCTCAGTCCCGGGGCCGGGTTCAACGGGTAGGCCACCCACACGTCGCCGGCCGCCGCGGCCTTCAACGGGCCGCTGTCGCCCATCACCGCCAGGCCGCCAACCAGCAGCGTCCACGCCCCGCCGAACGCGGTGCCGAGAATGATCACGTAGCGCTGCAGCCAGGTGGCCAGCAGCGCCCCGGCCACCGAGAACAGGATCACGATGGCCGGGTGCGGGTCGCCCTCGATTTGCGTCCAAATCACGTTGACCACGAGCGCGCCGATGCCGGCGCCGACCAGCGCCACGCCGACGAAATACGCGGCGAGCAGCAGCGCCGACCCGACGATGCCGCCGACCACCGCGGCGATCACCATCGGCGCCGTGTCGGTGGCGCCGAAGACCGAGCTGGCGGCCAGCGCGCCGATGATGAAGCCGAACACGGCCAGCACCACCTTGAACAAGCGGTAGCCGAGGAAACACGCGAGAAAGCCGCCGGCCATCAGCACGGCAGCAGCGGGCACCTGATACGCAGCAGGCAACATGAGGGGTTGCCCGAATTCTAGCCTAAACCTCGCGCCGCCCTTCGAGCGCCTTGCCCATCGTCAGG
This sequence comes from Acidobacteria bacterium RIFCSPLOWO2_12_FULL_67_14b, assembly GCA_001768615.1. Lineage (GTDB taxonomy): Bacteria > Acidobacteriota > Vicinamibacteria > Vicinamibacterales > UBA2999 > 12-FULL-67-14b. Next base: position 12,376 of record MELE01000059.1, read on the forward strand.
TCGTCGGCGAATTCGAGGTCGCTGCCCACGGGAATGCCCATCGCGATCCGCGTGACGCGGACGCCCAGGGGCTTGATCAGCCGGGCCAGGTAGATGGCCGTGGCCTCCCCTTCGACGGTGGGATTGGTGGCGAGAATGACCTCGTCGACGCCGTCGACGCCGATGCGCGCCAGCAGGCCCTTGATCTTCAGATCGTCCGGACCCACGCCCTGCAGCGGCGAGATCGCCCCCATCAGCACGTGGTAGACGCCCTTGAAGCCGCCCGTCTTGTCCACGACGTTCACGTCCTGCGGCTCTTCGACGACGCAGATCACGCGGTGGTCGCGGGCGTCATCCGTACAGAGCGGGCACGGGTCGACGTCGGTGATGTTGTTGCAGGTGGTGCAGTAGGTGACGCGGTCTTTCACGTCGCGGATGGCGGTGCAGAGCCGCTCGGCGTCTTCGCGCGGCGTGCGGAGCACGTGGAAGGCCAGCCGCTGGGCGCTCTTGGCGCCGATGCCCGGGAGCTTCTTGAACTGGTCGACGAGGTCCTGCAGGGACGCGGGCAGAGACATCAGAGCCCGGGGATGCCGAGGCCGCCGAGCAGCCCGCCCATCTGCTGCTTCATGGCGTCGTCGACCTTGCGATGGGCGTCGTTGACGGCGGCGACGATCAGGTCCTGCAGCATGCCGACGTCCTCTTTCGAGACGACCTCAGGATCGATGGTGATGGCCTGGAGGTGCTTGTGGCCGTCGACGACGACCGTGACCATGCCGCCGCCCGCGGTGGCGTCCACGCGCAACTGCGACATCTGCTGCTGCAGGCGCTCCTGCATCTCCTGCGCCTGCTTCATCATGTTACGGATGTCCATAGGGCGTGGGGGCTATCGTTCCTCGACCGTGGTTTTTTCGACCGGAAAGATCTCCAGGACCGCTTGCACGGTGGCGTTGGCCATGGCTTCCGCCCTGGTGTCGTCGGTGGCGGCGCGCGGCGCCGCCGCCTGCGCCGATCCGTCGGCCACGCTGACGGTCACCGGCACGGGCTTGCCCGCGAGCTTCTGGGCAAGCTGCTGGAGCCACGGGCGCTGCTCCTCGCACTGCTGCCTGGCATTCTTCTGGTTGGCTTGGAAGACGAAGGAAATACCCTCAGGCGTGACGTCGATCCGGAGGGCTTGAGCGACCACCAGATTATAGAACGTGGATTTGGCGGACTTGATCTCTCCTAACAGCCGATCCTTCAAATCAGTCCCTGCACTCTCGGTGCGCACGCCAGGCACCAACCCTTTAGGCACATTAGGCACCGTACGCACGGTAGGCACCTGTGTCCGGGGTGCCGTCTTTTCCGCGAGGCCTAGTAATTCGGCGAGCGGAACAAGCTTGCGAAGGTGCATGAGGCGCAAGAGTGCCATCTCGAGCGAGTAGCGCGGCTGATCCGAGACGCGCACGTCCTGTTCGGCCTTCGTCAGCAGGTCGAATCCGCGCAGCAGGTCCTCGCGCGACCAGTAGCCGGCCATGGCCAGCAGGCGCTCGCGCTCGGCGTCGCTGGCCACATCCGGGTCGGTGGCGCGCTTCGGGTCCACCGACAGGATCAGGAGATCCCGGGTCGCCCGCGCCAGCTCCCGGCACAGCAGCCGCAGGTCGTAGCCGCGCTCGATGCCGCGCTCGACCAGCGCGAACGCCGCCGGGGCGTCTTCCGACACCACCGCGTCGAGCATGTCGAACACGAGGTCGCGGCCGACCAGGCCGAGCACGGTGACGACATCCTCGACGGTGATCTGGTCGCCGGCAAAGGCGCGGACCTGGTCGAAGGCGCTGAGCGAATCGCGCATGCTGCCCTCGCCGGCGCGCGCCAGCAGGAGCAGGCCCGCTTCCGGGATGTCGATCTGCTCCGCCGCGGCGATCTGCCGCAGGCGATCGGCGACCACCTTGACGGAGATGGTGCGGAACTCGTAGACCTGCGAGCGCGACAGCACGGTGTCGGGAATCTTCTGCTGCTCGGTCGTCGCCATCATGAAGATCACGTGCGGCGGCGGCTCTTCGATCGACTTCAGCAGCGCGTTGAACGACGAGCCCGACAGCATGTGGACCTCGTCGATGATGAAGACCTTGTAGCGATTGCGGACCGGCGCGATCGACAGGCCCTCGATGATCACCTCGCGGACGTTGTCGACGCCGGTGTGCGTGGCGGCGTCGATCTCGAGCACGTCGATGTCGCGGCCCTCGGCAATCTCGATGCAGGCGTCGCAGATGCCGCACGGCTCCGGCGTCGGCCCCTTGACGCAGCTCAACGCGCGCGCCAGGATGCGCGCGGTCGTCGTCTTGCCGCAGCCGCGCGGGCCCGAGAACACGAACGCCTGCGCGATCCGCTTGCTCTTGAGGGCGTTCTTGAGGGTGCGCGTGACCGCCTGCTGCCCGAGGACATCCTCGAAGAGCTGCGGGCGCCATTTTCGGGCTAGGACTTGGTAGGCCATGAGGAAACTCGGCCCGGAGGTCCTCAACACATCACGGAAACGACTTAGCGCTGCTGCCTTCCGGCCCTGACGCGATTCGCCGCCCTGAGATTGCCGAGGTTCCGGGCCGAACTCTCAGTGTAACACTGACGGTTTGCGGTGTGCGGGCGCCCGCGCGCACACTGCCCGCACACCTGCCGGCCGGGCTAACCCATTGCGCGCGGGTCATTTGGCGGCAGGCGCCGCGGGCACCGCTCTTGCTCTTCAGTCTGCCAGCCATATGTTCCACTTTCCACCGCTAGACAAGGGCGCCACGGAGCTCTTCGGCGAGCCGGACCGGCTCACCCTCCTCAGCCAGGCGGCGCACATCGTGCTGCTGGACGACGAGCCGGCCAACCTGACGCTGCTGGCGGCGACGCTGCAGCGCGCCGGCTTCTCGTCGGTCACGAGCCTGTTCAATCCCGGCGAGCTGCCATCGCTGCTCCTCTCCTCGCCGCCCGACCTGGTGATCACCGACCTGCACATGCCCGAGTGCGACGGCTACGGCGTGCTCGACATCCTCGCGCCGCTGATCAACAGCGAGCGGCTGCCGGTGCTCGTGATCACGGGCGACGGCTCGGCCGACGCGCGCCATCAGGCGTTGAAGCGCGGTGCCAAGGACTTCCTGACCAAGCCCTTCGATGCGGTCGAGCTCCTGCTCCGGGTCCGCAACCTCCTGGAGAGCCGGGTCCTCTTCCAGGATCTCAAGAAGCAGAACCGGACGCTGCTCGAGACGGTCCACGGGCGCACGCGGGAGATCGAGTCCACCCGCGTCGAGATGATCGAGCGGCTGGCGCTGGCGGCCGAGTATCGTGATGATCAGACGAACGAGCACAACCGGCGCGTCGGCACGTTGTCGGCGCAGCTGGCGCAGCAGATCGGCCTGACGCCGGAAGACGCGGGCCTGCTGAAGCGCGCGGCCGCGCTCCACGACATCGGCAAGATCGGCATCCCGGACGCGCTGCTGTTCAAGCCCGGCGCGCTGACGGCGAGCGAGGTCCGCGTGATGCGGACGCACACCTCGATCGGCGCGCGCATCCTGGGCGGCAGCCACATCCCGCTGCTGCAGTTGGCGGAAAGCGTGGCGCGCACGCACCACGAGCGGTGGGACGGCACCGGGTATCCGAACGGCCTGAAGGGCGACGAGATTCCGATCTCCGGGAGGATTGTCGCGGTGGCCGACGCCTTCGATGCGATCACCAGCGACCGGCCGTACCGCGCGGCCCGGCCGGTGCACGAGGCGATGGTGGTCCTGCGGGAGCAGTACGACCTCGAGTACGACGGCCGCCTGATCGACGCGCTCGACGCGATCGTGTTGACGCCGCTGGCCTACGCCGGGCGCATCAGCATGGTGGCCAGCCGGGCGTAGACCTCGACCGCCTCGCGCAGCTCGCCGATGCGGATGTGCTCGCGATCGGTGTGGGCCACGTGAATCGACCCCGGGCCGAGCAACAGCGGCGTGCCCCAGTTCGACAGGAACGGCACGTCGCTGAAGTACGAGAACACGGCGGTCTCGAACCCCGGGACGGTGTGCAGGCGCACGGCCGGCAGCTCCAGAATCTCCTCGACCTTCACGCGGCCGGCCACGGCCGCCGCCAGCGTCGCGCGGACGGCGTCGTGATCGCCAACGGTGCGGAAGAAGACCTCGGCCTCGGCCTGCGGCGCGATCACGTTGGGCGCCACGCCGCCCTTGATCAATCCCACGGTGTGATGCGTCGTGCCGAGCAGCGGATCCGACGGCCACGTGGCGGCGCGAAGCGCGTTGAGGCAGTCGATCAGCTTGTCGATCGCCGATTCGCCGAGTTCCGGATATCCCGAGTGCGCGGCCTTGCCCTGCGCCGTCAGGCGCACGCGGAAGGCCCCGCGCGTCGCCGACCCGAGGCGGAGATCGGTGGGCTCGCCGTTGATCAGGAACGCCGTCGTCGACGCGATCGTGTTGGCCGCCTTCGCACCGTCGCTGCCCCGCTCTTCGCCGGCCACGAACACCAGACCGATGCCGGTTTCTCCGGCCGCCCTCAGGCGTTCGGCGGCCGCGACCTGCGCGGCCAGGATGCCCTTGGCATCGCACGCGCCGCGGCCGTAGAGCAGGTCGCCGTCGATGCGGCTGGGAAAGAACGGCGGCACGCAGTCGAAGTGGGTGGAGAAGACGACCCGGGGCTCGCCGACCGCCGCGATCACGTTGGTGCGCGGACTCCCCGCATCGTCGAACACCGCCGACCCGAGGGGCTGCTCGAGCACCGAGTAGCCGCGATCGCGCAGCAAACGCGCGAGCACGCCCGCGACTTCGCCTTCGCGTCCCGTTGTCGAATCGATGTCGATCAGCATGCGCGCGAGCGCGACTGGGTCTATCGAATCCACTTCTCCAGCTCCGTTCGCGCGTCGGTCTTGTCGTCGCGGTACTTGACGATCACGGGCGTCGCCAGCGACAGGCCCCATTCGCGCCCGGCCCCGGCCGTGACCGCACGGGCGCCGGGCACGACGACGGCGCCCTCGGGCACCACGAGCGGCTGCCCGGGCGCGGGCCTGATGATCGCGCTGTTGACGAGGTCGTATACCGGCGTCGATCCCGTAAGCACGGTGCCCGCCGCGATCACGGCGCGCCGCTTGATCACCGCGCCTTCGTAGATCCCCGTGTTCCCCCCGACCAGCACGTCGTCTTCGACGATCACGGGCATGGCGCCGACTGGCTCGAGCACGCCGCCGATCTGCGCCGCCGCGCTGACGTGCACGTGCGCGCCGATCTGCGCGCAGGAGCCGATGAGCGCGTGCGAGTCGACGAGCGTGCCCTCGCCGACGTAGGCGCCGATGTTGATGTACATGGGCGGCATGCAGATGACGCCGCGCGCGACGAACGCGCCGCCGCGGATCGCCGATCCGCCGGGCACGATGCGCACGCCCGCGCCGACGCCGGGCCGCTGCACCGACTGCGTGTCCTTGTCGAAGAACGGCAGGCCCGCCGACATCTCCACGAGGTCGCCGAAACGGAAACCGAGGAGAATGCCCTGCTTGACCCACGGGTTGACGCGCCATCCCGTGGGCGAGGCCGGGTCGGGCTCGGCCGATCGCACGGCGCCCGACTCGAGCGCCGCCTTGAGCTCGTCGAACGCCGCCCGCGCGGCCGCCTTGTCCGCGCCCGCCCCCGCCGCGGCGAGGGCTTCAATGGTGAGTCTGAGCTGCATCAGACCCGCGAGCCCGCCACGACGGGCAGACCGAGTTCCTTCAGGAAGCCGATGATCCTCTCCTGCGAGGCCGGCCGCGGCGAGACCATCGGCAGCCGATACGTCTCTTCGCACAACCCCATCGCGGCCATCGCGAATTTCACCGGGCCGGGGTTCGACTCGATGAAGTTGCCGAGCATCAGCGGCACCAGCCGGTGGTGCATCTTCCGGGCGGTCGCATAGTCGCCACGCTCGGCCGCTTCGACCATCTGCGCGATCTCCGCGGGAACGGCGTTGGACGCCACCGAGATCAGCCCGCGACCGCCGATCGCCATCAACGGCAGGGTCAGCGCATCGTCTCCCGACAGCACGATGAAGTCCGGCGGGACCGCGCCGCAGATCTCCACCATCTGCGTGATGTTGCCCGATGCTTCCTTCACGCCCACCACGTGCGGAATAGTGGCCAGCTTCGCCAGCGTCGCCGCGTCGATGTTGCAGCCAGTGCGGCCCGGGACGTTGTAGAGCACGATCGGAAGCGGCGTCGCCTCCGCGACCGCGGAGAAGTGCTTGAACAGCCCCTCCGGCGTCGGCTTGTTGTAGTACGGCGTCACCGACAACAGGCCCTGGACGCCGGCGTCCTGCATCTCCCGGGCGAGATGCACGACCGCCTTCGTGTCGTAGCCGCCGGCGCCGGCCATCACCGGCACCTGCCCGCGCGCGGCCTCGACGACCAGTTCGACGACGCGGCGGCGCTCGTCGGCGCTGAGCGTGGGTGTCTCGCCCGTCGTCCCGCACGGCACGAGGAAGTGGACGCCGGCATCGATCTGGCGCCGAGCCAGCCGCGTGACTGCCGCTTCGTCGAGCGCACCGCTCTTGGTGAACGGAGTAACCAGTGCCGTCCCGACCCCTGTGAATGGCGTTCTCATGGTGATCCTTGTGGCCGTCAGCCTTCTGCCTTCTGCCTTCTGCCTTCTGCCTTCAATAGATCCTGC
>MELE01000059.1:19005-24115 GCA_001768615.1 Acidobacteria bacterium RIFCSPLOWO2_12_FULL_67_14b
CGCGCCTGCCCACCAGCCATTTCGCCGCCGTCAGCGCGCCGCGGGCGAACACCGCCCGATCGCGGACCGTGTGCGTGAGCGCGATGGTCTCCGACGGCCCGTCGAACCCGATCGTGTGCGTGCCGGGAATCGAGCCGGCGCGGGTGGACGACACGTCGATCGTCCGCCCGTAGCCCGCCCCTGCCATGCCCTGCTTCAGCGTCATGGCGGTGCCCGACGGCGCGTCCTTCTTCTTGTCGTGGTGCGCCTCGTGAATCCAGGCGCCGAATTCCGCGTGCGGCGCAAAACGCCGCGCGGCCTCTTCGACAACGAGCTGGAACACATTCATGCCGAGCGAGAAGTTCGAGGCCGCCAGCACGCCGATGCCGGCCTTGGCGACGACCTCGCGCATCGCCGCCTCGTGGGCCTGCCATCCGGTGGTGCCGATCACCACGTTGATGCCGCGCCCGGCCAACTGCGGCAGGTTGCGCGGCACGGCGTCGGCCAGGGTGAAGTCGATGGCCACGTCGACATCGCCGAACGCGCCGTCGGCGATCGCGCGGTCGCCGGAATGCTCGTCGATCACGCCGGCGACGGTCGCGCCGTAGTCGGCCGCGAGCGATTCGACGAGCCGGCCCATCCGGCCGTGACCGAGCAGCAGCAGGCGCATGGTCAGGCGATCACCTCGGAGAAGAACTTCTCGTGCAGCCGTCCGAGCGCCCTGGGCAGGTCCGCCTCCCGGATCACGAAGGTGATGTTCCGGCGCGACGCGGCCTGCGACACCATGCGCAGCGGCACGTCGCCGACCGAGGCCAGCACGCCGGCGGCCAGCGCCGGATCGCGCTGCAGCCCGTCGCCGACCACGCAGACGATCGCCATCGCATCCTCGCGGCCGACCTCCGCAAATCCCGACAGCGCCTCGATAATCGCCGGCAGCCGCCGCGCATCGTCGATCGTCACCGAGACGCTGACCTCGGAGGTGGTGACCACGTCGACCGGCGTCTTGAAGCGCTCGAAGACCTCGAACAGGCGGCGGAGGAAGCCGTGCGCCATCAGCATCCGCGTCGACGTGATGTCGACCACCGTCACGCCCTGCTTCGACGCCACCGCCGTCAGCGGCCGCTCGGTCGGGGGCCGCTCGCCGGTGATCAGCGTGCCGCGCGCGTGCGCGCGGTGGGAATTGAGAATGCGCACCGGAATGTTTCGCGCCACGGCCGGTTGAATCGTCGCCGGGTGCAGGACCTTCGCGCCGAAGTAGGCCAGCTCCGAGGCCTCGGCGAACGAGAGGTGCGGCACGACCTGGGGGTGCTTGACGATCCGCGGATCGGCCGTGAGCATGCCGTCCACATCGGTCCAGATCTGGATCTCGCTGGCGCCGAGGCAGGCGCCGACGATGGCGGCGGAAAAGTCCGAGCCGCCGCGGCCGAGCGTGGTGGTCACGCCGCCGGCCGAGGCGCCCACGTAGCCGCCGATCACGGGAATGCGGCCCGCGGCGAGGGCCGGATCCGCGTGCGCCATCAGCGCCGCCGTGGTTTCCTGGAACAGCGGCGCCGCGGCCGTGTGTTCGCCGTCGGTGACCACGGCCTTGCGCGCGTCCACCCAGGTGGCGAGCAGCTTGTGCGACGTCAACGCCGCCGCCACAATCTGGCTGCTGACGATCTCGCCGGTGGCGGCCAGCGCGTCGAGCCAGCGGGGCGACACCTCCTGCAGCACCGCGAGCGCGTGCACGATGCGTTCGAGCTCGTCGAACTCCCGGTTGAGCGCGGCCACCACCGGTCCGCGAAGGGCGGCGTCGGTGATCACCGCCGACACGGCGAGGTGACGCGCGCGCAGGTCGCGCAGGCTGGTGGCCGCGCCCTCGACATCGCCGGCGCCGGCCAGCGCCGCCACGCCGAGCAGCCGATCGGTCACGCCGGAGAGCGCCGACACGACCACGACCGGGCCGCGGGCGTCGCCGCCCTCGCGCTGCGCTTCAGCCTGCCGCTCGGCCCGCACCAGCGCAATCAAGCGCTCGATGGCGGCGCGATCGGCCACGGACGTCCCACCGAATTTCATGATCTTCATGTCAGATCTCGTAGAGGCGGGTCTTCAGACCCGCCTTAGAGGAGCCCTTCCGCGTGCATCAATTCCGCATTGAGGATCGCCGCGCCGGCGGCCCCTCGAATCGTATTGTGACCGAGGGCGACGAACTTCGCCTGCATCACCGGGCACGACCGCAGCCGGCCCACCGAGACGGCCATGCCGCCGCCCAGGTCCGCATCGAGCCGCGGCTGCGGACGCGTCGGCTCGTCCATCAGCACGATCGGCGGCTGCGGCGCGCTCGGCAGCCACAGTTCCTGGGGCCGGCCGGAGAAATTCCGGATGGCGTGACCCACGTCCTCGATCGAGGGACGGGTGTGAAAATCCACCGACACCGTCATGGTGTGGCCGTCGAGCACCGCCACGCGGTTGGCGTGCGCGCTGACCACCGCTGCATACGGCGAGCGCCCGCCATCCGATCCGAGGATCTTCAGCGTCTCGCTCTCCATCTTCTCTTCTTCACCGCCGATGAACGGCACGACGTTACCGAGAATGTCGAGCGAGGCCACGCCCGGATATCCCGCTCCCGACACCGCCTGCATGGTCGACACCACGACGGCGCGGAGGTTGAACACGCGAAGCGGCGCGAGCGCCATCGCCAGCACGACGGTCGAACAATTCGGGTTGGTGACGATGGCGCCGGGCCAGCCCTTCGTGCGGCGCTGCTCGTCGAGCAGGGTCAGGTGATCGGCGTTGATTTCCGGGATGAGCAGGGGCACCAGCGGATCCATGCGGAAGTTGCGCGCGTTGCTGACGACGATATGGCCCGCGGCGGCGAACGCGCCCTCGATGTCGCCGGCCACCGAGGCATCGAGGCCCGAGAAGACGACCTTCGGGCCCTTGCCGGGCTCGCACGACTCGACCACCCGCTCGGCCGACGCCCCGGGCATCTGGGTGGCCAGCCGCCACGGCGCGACCTCGCGATAGCGCTTGCCCTGCGACCGCTCGCTGGCGGCGAGCCAGGTGACGCGGAACCACGGATGGCGCGCCAACCGCGACACGAACTGCTGGCCGACCATGCCGGTCGCGCCCAGGACCCCTACTTCGATCGCGTCCACGTCTGTCCCCTAAAACAGAAAACCCGCCGGCGGCTGGTGACCGCGGCGGGTGGCTGAGAATCTTTCGGAAGCCTTCTGAACCTTTCCGACCCGTTCAGAACCTCTCGTCCGAGCGTCCGCCCCCCGCGCCAGTCGTGGCCCGCTTGGCACCGGCGCGCTTTCGCATCGAGGAAACAGACATGTCGGGGGAGATTATACAACACCAGGCCCGGCCCCGGAATTCATCTCACGGAAACACAGAAACACTGAAACAGCGAAGGCCGGCTCTGCAAAACGCGAATCCGTGTTTCTGTGCTTTCGTGTTTGCTTTTATTGGCAAAGTTCTTTGACACATCCGGTCCAGATCGCATACGATCACCGGCATGCCACGCGCGGCCCAGCCGGTCTCCGCCCCGGAGTCGATCAGCGGCCACGCGGCCGACAACCTGCGCTTCATCCGGCAGGCGATGGAGCGGAGCGCGACCTTCACGGCCGTGCCGGGCGTCGGCGGGGCGGTGATGGGGGCGGTGGCGCTGGGCGCCGCGGCGATCGCCGCCTGGCAGCCGACCGGCGACCGCTGGCTGCTGGCCTGGCTGGGGGCCGCGGCCGTGGCCGCCGCCGTCGGCCTCGCCGCCATCGCGCGCAAGGCCAGGGGCGCCGGCTCGACCCTGACCGGCGCCAACGCCCGGCGCTTTGCCGTCGGCATGGCGGCGCCGTTCGTGGCGGGCGCGGCCATCACCTACGAGCTGTGGGCGACGCGCGACTTCAGCGTGATGCCGCCCGCCTGGCTGCTGCTCTACGGCGCCGGCGTGCTGACCGGCGGCATCTTCAGCGTCCCGGCCGTGCGGCTGATGGGCGCGGCGTTCATGGTCTTCGGCATTGCCGCCATCCTCACGCCGCCGGCGTGGGGCAACGTCTGGCTCGCGGCGGGGTTCGGCGGGCTGCAGATCGGGTTCGGCATCCATATCGCGAGGTATCACGGTGGCTAGACAGGGTTCCGCACGAAGGTTCCGCACGGAGGTTCCCACAGGGGTTCACACGAAGGTTCACGCCTCCGCCAAGGCGACGGCGGCCAGGCCCGCGCCTCACGCCAAGCCCGCCGGCGAGATTGCGACCACGCTCGACCGCCTGCTCCACGATCGCATGCGCCTCGGCATCGTCAGCGCGCTGGCGACGACCGACGCGCTGTCGTTCTCGGACCTGAAGGCGGCGCTCAGCGCCACGGACGGCAACCTCAGCGTGCACGCGCGGAAGCTCGAGGACGCCGGCTACCTGACCTGCACGAAGAGCTTCGCCGACCGCACGCCGCGCACCGACTACAAGCTGACGGCCGCGGGGCGGCGGGCGTTCGAGAAGTATCTCGATCACATGGATGCCATCATTCGCGCAACGCGGAAAGTCTAGGGTTCACGGTTCACAGTTCACGGTTCACGGTTCAGAGTCAGTGGAGGCACGGTCGTGAGCTTTGTGATGAGAAGTTCTTTGATGATGGCGGCGGGCGCCGCCGTCGCCGGCTGCGCGCTGTTCACCGAGATCCCGTCGACCCCCCTGCAGCAGGCCGCGTGGCAGGGCGACATCCCGGCCATCCGGGCGCTGGTGGAGGCCGGCGCGAACATCGACGCGCAGGACGACATGGGCGGGTCGCCGCTGTACTGGGCCGCCCGGGGCGGGCATCCGGTCGGGCCGCACCAGTGCCACGGCGAGGCGGCGGATCGCCCGGCGGTGATCGCGGCGCTGCTCGACCTCGGCGCCAATCCCAACCTGCCGGACACCCGGCCGAAGGGCTTCGGCCGCTCGTCCGGATGGACGCCGCTGTTTGTCGCCCTGCACCACGAGCAGTTCCAGTCCGCCGCCGTGATGCTGGAGCGCGGCGCCGACCCCAACATCCGCAGCGATCAAGGCTTGTCGGTGATGGAGGTCGCGGCGGCGGAGGGCGCGCCGCCGGAGTTGATCGCCCTGATCCTCGCCAAGGGCTTCGATCGGCAACCCGCGCACCGGCGCCAGTAAAGACCGCC